>JAAYEK010000151.1 GCA_012728785.1 Bacillota bacterium
TAGTCATCTACCTAGACTAGCATCTATTATATAATGTGGGTCTTGTTGTATCTGAACTGGTTTCGTAACAAGTTTAAAAAAATCTGATAAATCAATATCAACTTTTTTATAAATTATTCTGAAAAATTTTTTCGAATCTACCGATGTATATAATATTGGTGATAATAATAAAGAATAGCGAGAGGGACTCATGAAAAACAATTTCAAATCTAAACAAAATAAATTAATTAATGCTTATCTGAATTTTTTTGGTTTTGGAAAAATTACAATTTCTAAGCAAATTTTCATTGTTTCCTCAATTGTAATCATCTTATCCCTTTTATTATTATTATTTAATACCTGGAGTACAAATCATATTGCCGGTACCAATCAGCAATTATCACAGATATATTCCTACCGTTCCATTCTAGCCGACATGACCCATCTTACCAGCAAAGGAAAACTACAAGCTGATTTATTACGAAGATTAACCCAGCATAATCTCGAACTTCAAGTTAAAGATGAGATTCAACTAACGACAAATATCAAGGAACTTGAAGCAAACGCCACTGATATAAAATCAATTCTAGAAGAGCTCGATCCGTCACAAATTCCTAAATTAAATGAAATAGTAAGCCAACTGTCTACGACTTCTGATGCTTGGAAAACAAATCATAATTCCACCACTTTAAATGCAATTGCTTTAACTCTAACAGATTATCAATTTTTTACCCATGAATTATCATATGCAATGAAAAGAATAATGAACGCTGAATTCAATTCAGCTGAAAAACACATCCAATTTATTCGGGTTTTTAATCTTTTACTTAATTTATCAATTTCAATTTTTGTAATATTAGCCATTTTGCCCTTAATGTACAACCTAAAAAGACTTTTTGATCCGGTCCGACAAGCAGCCGAAAATTCGGTTAAAGGGGCTACCGACGCTTTTGAATATGCAGCCCAGATCAATGAATCCATTACCGAATTGAAGCATGTCTTAATTGAAATCACCCGTAGTATCGGCGATGTTTCCCAAGGCGCACAAGACAGCTCAACTCAGGCTGAAAAGATCATCGGTGCGATCCAGATCACATCCGAACTTGTTATTGAGCTAGGAGAAATCACTAATACCGTCTATAAAAGTTTAGATGTTAACCAAAATAATATTTTGGAAAAAATCAGCCAAGTGAAGCTACTGTCGGAAAATATCTCCGAATCCCTAACTATGATTAATAAAAATGCGGATATTGCCGCTAAACTAGCGGTTCAAGTGGCCACCCTTGAAGAACAGATGGAGGGGATTAACTCATTCCTGGTTTCGATGGAAGAAATCACCGAACAAACAAACTTACTTGCCTTAAACGCCAGCATCGAAGCTGCTCGGGCTGAAGAACACGGAAAAGGTTTCGCTGTTGTTGCCGAAAGGATTCGAAATCTTTCCGACGAAACTAAAACCTTCACCAATCAAATTAAAAATACAGTCTCCGGAATTAAAACAGTAGCAATAGAAGTCGCCGCAGTATTAAATGACATCATTTCGGCTGTCCGAAACTCTGCATCGGAGGTCTCTGAAGTTAATGAGGAATTCTCCAATCTAGAAAATGTTTTACAATCGTTATTTGGTTCTAATAAAGCAATTTTGCAAGCCGCCGACTTACAACTTGGTGGAACTACACAGATTCAAAATCGTTCATTGGAAATTTTAAAATCAGTTGAAAACATCACTGCCCAAACCGAACAGGTCTCAGCCTCAATGGAGCAAATATCCGCTTCGAGTCAAGAAATAACTTCTCAAATCGAATTAATTCATGAAAGAGTTGTTGAAACCAAACATGTTGTAGAACACCAATTGGAAACGGCAAAGTTAACCAAAGAAACAACCGATTATATCTAAACGCCTTAATAATCCCCCAACGCGCCAAATCAACCTACCGTAATGCCCGATTTGGCGCGTTTCATCAATGTTAGCCTTCATATACCACCAGATTAATTACTCTTTCCCTTCATAAAACTACCGTCAAGTTGGGATAATAGTATGGGATAATAGTTTCGACATGTTCACAAGGAGTGTTTGTTTTGGACAAAAAAATCTATCCAACCATTACCGTGTTATGCTTAGTGCCTTTCATCATGGTCCTAGGAAATTCCATGTTAATCCCGGTCCTACCGCTAATTCAAAAAGAACTTCAGCTTAGCTTGATCCAAGTAGGTTTCTTGATTACCGTGTTTTCTATTCCCGCTGGAATTGTGATTCCTTTCGCCGGAATGATCTCCGACCGAATCGGCCGAAAAAAAGTAATGTTCCCAGCCTTATTAATCTATGGGATCGGAGGTATCCTGGCTGGTATTTTTGGGGTTATCTTTAAAGAAAAAGCTTTCCCCTATCTAATTACCGCCAGGATTATTCAAGGAATAGGGGCCGGAGGCACTTATCAATTGAGTATGGCTTTAGCCGGAGATCTAATCCAATCAAATGAACGTTCTAAAATACTAGGCTTATTGGAAGCCTTTAACGGAATCGGTAAGGTTGTCAGTCCCCTAGCCGGGGCTGCTTTAGCCTTAATAGCTTGGTATACCCCTTTTTTTGGATATGGAGTTTTAGCCATTCCAATCGCTTTTTTGATTCAAATTATCGTTAAGGAAGACGTTAAAAAACTTCAGGAAAACGTACAACCTATTCCTCAATACTTTCAAAACTTGAAGGAAATTTTCAAAAATAAAGGAACAGCCTTAATAATCTCCTTTCTGGGAGGATTTTTTGCTCTTTTCTCACTCTTTGGATTATTAAGTTTTTATGCGGACATCCTCGAAAAACAGTTTAAGATTGAGGTCTTTCAGCGTGGTCTAATTTTAGCCGTACCTGTATTAATAATGGCTATCACTGCATATTTTCTTGGTACGGTTATGCAAAAACAACTAGCCAACATCTTATCCTGGGCATCAGTTGGTGGTCTTGTTTCAATTGCCGCTGGCTTGATTCTTTTTTGCCCCTGTCATTCCCCATTCTGGTTCACTTTGACTGCTTCTTTGCTTGGGTTAGGTACTGGAGCGGTTTTGCCATCTTTGAACACCTTAATTACTTCCTCGGCCCCTAAAACAGAACGTGGCATAGTCACCTGTCTTTATGGCACAGTACGCTTTTTTGGCGTGGCTACCGGACCTCCTATATTCGGATTAGCCGAAAAACTAACCAAACCGCCGATTTTATATAGCGTCGCCGGGATTTGTATCCTGCTCGGGATCCTTTTTTGGTTTTTAGTCAAACCGGCCCAAATAATCCCTAAAGACATTCAAGGACAATAACCTAAGAACAAGAGAGAGCCTCTATTTAAAGCACACTGTCACCGCTCTTTTATTTGATATCGATCGAGCCGACGATGGGCTAATAAGGGCAGGTTTTTTCTTACTTGGGATACTTGATCCGTTTCAACTGATACTACCGCCACTTCCGCCCCAAATCCGGCTTTCCAAATCAATTCCCCCCAGGGATCGACTATTAAAGAATGACCATAGGCAACATACCCGGCATTTTCATCTCGGGCCGGACTGATCCCTACCATATAAATCTGATTGTCAATAGCCCTAGTTTTAAATAAGGTTTCCCAATGGGCTGGTCCGGTAGTCATATTAAAAGCCGCCGGCACAAAAGCCCCGATTATTCCTCTTTCAATCATTAACCGAAATAGTTCCGGAAACCTCAAATCATAACAAATTACAGTCCCAAAATTTCCAAATTCCGTACCAAAAGTAGTAATCTCATCCCCCGGCGTTAAAACCGCTGATTCGCAAAACTCAATCCGATCCTTAATTGCAATATCAAAAAGATGCATCTTTCGATGTTTTGCCAGCAGTTGGCCCCGAGGGTCAAAGATCATGGAGGTGTTATAAATTTTGGTGCCATCTCTTTCCGGAACCGAACCCCCGATCAAGTAAGCACCTGTTTTACCAGCCATTTTACTGAGAAAAACCCTTGTCTCTCCGCTTTCGATTTCCTCGGCAAAAAGCGGGAATAGTCCTTGTTGATAAGGACAATTAAACATTTCCGGTAATGCAATTAGGTTAGCCCCTTTTTCGGCGGCTTCCAAGATCATTCCCTCAGCACGGCGCAAATTATCCGATTTGTTCCCCGATACCAGCATTTGAACAATACCAATTTTGATAATCATTGAATCACCTTGTTTCATAAAATCTATCCTATTCAGCTTATCAAATGCAGAAGCACTAATAATAGTAATGATTTTATTAATACCTTTCGGTCTAACCAGTAATAATCCTGTTACTTCATCTATTTTTAACTGATTATATTGTTAACTTACTAAGATACTTTAGATCATGCCAAACATCGACTCCTGTTTAAACTTTATAACCATATAATTTGATAACTTGTAAACAGAGCATTAAAAATCCATCCGAATTAGTAAAAAATTCTGATGGATTATTTAATCAACAACTTTTAATAATTATTTTAACGCCTAACGGAAAATCTTCCCCCCTAAATTAACCCAAAAAACCGGCCCCACTCTTTCCAGAAACTATTTAACGACAAATCTTTTCCTTTGATTAACTCTTCTAAGATTGCCAGTCTATATTCAACCTCTTGAGGAGGTTCAGCCTGACTGCTCTTAAAGGTGGGAGCATCCGGATCTAGTAAGCATAAGGGCGGATACAATACACACCACCAATTTTTACCTTCCCCACTGCCGAGGATTACTTTTAACCCTTTATACTCCCCAGCCGGCAATTGGCCAAATGGGTAAGCTATTTCAGGGAAAGTGAATTGTTCCAAACTTACCTTTACATCCATGTCAAGACCGTTTGCCTGGATTATTTGGCGTGCTGTTTTTTCAAATAACGGCAGTTTGCTTCTTAAAATCCGCTCTGCTTCTACCGGATGCTCTATCTTTATTAACAACGGCTCAGTAATTTCAATGATTTTATCTCTCACTTTCAACTTTAACTGTTGAGCTTCGGGCGAATTTCCATCGGCCACCACATGGAGGCGGATTAAATTATTACGGTTATAGGTTTCAATAAACGGCTCCACAATCCGGGCAAATCCCGAACCTAAACAGCCAATGATCCCAAAGATTATCACTAATAGACAAATAACTGCTAATCGGTATCGAAACAATTCGCCGGTCCCTCCTATTGCTCAAGCTCATTATTTTCAGAAATATAACGTTTCATGTGTTTGAGAGCGCTTTTTTCAAGCCGGGAGACTTGAGCTTGAGAGATCCCGATTTCATCGGCAACCTCCATTTGGGTTCTTCCTTCAAAAAACCTCATTTTTAAAATCATTTTTTCTCGATCATTCAATTTGGCCATAGCTTCCTTGATAGTTAAACCTTCTAACCATTGACCATCCAAATGACGTTCGTCGCTGATTTGGTCCATAACAAAAATTGGATCGCCACCATCATGATAAATCGGTTCAAAAAGGGATAATGGCTCCTGAATCGCATCCAGCGCAAAGACCACCTCTTCCCTGGGCACTTTCAACTCATCGGCAATCTCTGCTACTGTTGGTTCTTTGGAGTTTTTATTCACCAAGGCATCCCTGACTTGCAATGCTTTATAGGCAATATCCCGTAAAGAGCGGCTGACCCTTAAGGGGTTGTTATCCCTGAGATAACGCCTAATTTCGCCAATGATCATCGGTACGGCATAGGTGGAGAATTTTACATTTTGGGAAAGATCAAAATTATCGATGGCTTTCATGAGACCGATGCAACCCACTTGAAACAAATCATCCACATACTCACCCCGGTTATTGAAACGTTGGATTACGCTAAGTACCAGTCTTAAATTACCTTGAATCAATTCTTCCCGGGCGGACAGTTCTCCAGATTGCAGTTTTTGAAGCAGTTCTCTCATCTTACTACTTGTTAAAACCGGAAGTTTCGCGGTATTGACACCGCAAATCTCAACTTTATTCACTAACATCCAGTTATTTCACTCCCGTTTCTCTCTTGGCGCGCGTCTAAGATTGATTATTGCCAAGGGGATCGGTATTTATACCCGTGTTATATGGTTTACTGATGTTAGCCCTTTTAAACTTGGTTTTTGATACTTGCCCAAAAAATAACAAACCCCAGTTCAATAAGGGTTTGTTTAATAATAGCAATCTTTATAATTTTAGCCACTTAATTACCTATTTTTGATAATTAGTTTTACTCAAGCTAACATTGATGCCAATTTGTTTCCGAAAGCTTCAGCTGCTTCGGGCCCGGACCCGGTGATCAGACCACCTTCAACTTCAACTAAAGCGCCGGTATAGATGGCCCCGTTACTCTCCAGTTCCTTGATACCGTCCGGAAAAACAGTTGCCTTTTTTCCCTTGAGTAATCCGGCCCTGGCTAGGATAACCGGGGCGATGCATATTGCGCCAATAATTTTACCTTGATCATAAACTTTTTCGGCTAAATGATGAGCATCCCGATCTCCAAAGTATTGAGAACTACCTCCCCCTCCGACAAATATTAAGCCATCAATTGCTCCGTTATTAATCTCAGTAATCAAATTATCGGGTTTTACCTTCATCCCTAGTTTACCAACGGCCTCGTTCAAGGTGGTTGAAACCGTTATAACCCTGTGCCCATTCTTCTCCATTATTTCCTTAGGAATTTGATATTCCTCATCTCTAAAGTCTTTTTCCGCAATAACAAATGCTACCGTTTTCCCCATAGCGATCACCTCTTTCTTCAATCATTCTTTAGTTCGAGAATTACCGTAAAAATCCTTTTCTTCTAATCTAATCTCTTAATCTCTTTTTTCAATTTTTTGATGATTCGCTTTTCCAGACGAGAAATATACGACTGCGATATTCCCAATAGGTCAGCTACTTCTTTTTGGGTTTTTTCACTACCGCCCCTTAAACCGAAACGCAATTGCACAATGACCTTTTCCCGTTCGGTAAGATGCTCCATAGCTGAATCCAATAAATTTTTATCGATCTCCTCTTCCACATATTTATAGGTAGAATCATTTTCACTGCCTAATACATCCGACAAAAGCAATTCATTACCATCCCAGTCGATATTTAAAGGTTCGTCAAAAGATACTTCAGCTCTTATTTTATTATTGCGCCGTAAATACATTAATATTTCATTTTCAATGCATCGGGATGCATAAGTTGCCAACTTAATCTTCTTGCTCGGATCAAAAGTGTTGACCGCTTTGATTAAACCAATCGTACCAATAGAAACCAGATCTTCAATACCAACCCCACTGTTCTCAAATTTGCGGGCAATATAAACCACCAACCTTAAATTACGCTCGATTAAGACGGATTTGACCGTTTTATCCCCGGCTTCCAGCTTTTCTAATAAAAATAGTTCTTCATCATTGGTTAAAGGAGGTGGGAGGGCTTCGCTGCTTCCAATGTAAGCAACAATCTCCGGAGTGATCCTTATTTTCTCCATTATCTTGAACAAACCCAGCCTAAAATTCCACAACCATCTCTTCCACCAAATTAGCATTAGTTTCTCTCCTTTTGCTAAATATTCTTCTAAACCTCTACTAAAGCCTATTTTTTCCTAGCTATTCAATACCGTCGGTGGTATTAAAGCCTGAAAAGCCCCTTCCGGAGATAAGGAACGTTTACAAATACCGACCACAACCTGATTATGGATGATGGCCCTCTTTTTTTGCCATACTTTCAATGAATCCGGCCGAAACCCAATTAAAATACCATGTTCTTTTCCGATACTTTTGAAAGGCAATACCCGGATTCTATCTTCCCAAACATTAGGCAGTTTCCAATCAAGATTTAACTCACCGGTCTGCATTTTTTCGATTAACTCAATTATTTCAACAGGTAGCAACTTTTTGACTTGACCAAATTCAATTATTATAACCGGAACCTTAGTTAAAGGGTCATGCAACCGGTTTCCTGTATCTAATAAAGCGTTTAAATTTAATTCGTTACCGTCCCAATTGATCTGAATCGGATAAAGACAAATTTGATCCCAAAATTTACGATGAACTACTCCCCAACCAAGTTCTCCTAAAACCAAGATTAGGGTTATATGACCCCAAAAACGCCACCAAAAATTAATCTGGCTTTGAAAATAGCGCCGATTAATACTGTCCAATCCCCAATGGATTCCGGATAACAAAAAAGAAAGTAGATAAAAGTAACCAAATAGCTTAAGTGTTCTTTTAACATTAACCGTAAAGAAAGCTAAACCAATCATTATTACTGGAACTAATAAACTAAATACGATTGGTGAAACAATCCAACGATGTACTACTCCTCCCGAAGCCTGATTTACTAAAATTAGAAATTGAAAGATCCCACCAATAGCTCCGCCCAAAATTATCCGGGGCCATTTAGTCTTAGCCACACCGATTTGCCCAACCATCCATAACAGCACCGCATCTTCAATCCAACCCAACAATCCGCCTAGGATGGGCACATCCAAGTATACCCTTAACATTTGAACTCAACCCCTATATTGATTTTACAGTCATCAGGTTGATTTTCCTCTATAAATCGTTTCCTAAAATCACCGTAATTAGCTTCTTTTTCCTCTTTTTTAACGAAAAGCCGTAAAATGAGGAAAAGCGCCCAGAGCACGGGTCTGAACGCTTTTTGTATACTATTATTCTAGATCTACTTATTTTTTTCTCAAGAATGGAGGAATATCCAGTTCATCATTGACAAAAGGTCTAATTTCCAAGTCATCCAAACCCATCCGTTTGGACCGCTTTTGTTCAAAACCGGTGGCGATTACGGTAACCCTTATTTCTTCCCCTAAAGATTCATCAATTACAGCGCCGAATATAATATTGGCGTCAGGATCAACAGCATCGGTAATAATTGCCGCCGCTTCATTCACATCGGACAAGGTCAAATTACTGCTTCCAGTGATATTTAACAATACCCCTTTGGAACCTTCAATCGAGGTCTCAAGTAAAGCGCTGTTAATTGCGCTTTTCGCTGCCTGGACCGCCCGATCCTCTCCTTTAGCCAGACCAATTCCCATTAAAGCCGATCCGGCAGTGCTCATTATGGTTTTTACGTCCGCGAAATCCACATTAATCAGTCCGGTGATGGTTATCAAGTCCGAGATACCTTGAACCCCTTGACGCAAAACATCGTCCGCCATTCGAAAAGCTTCAACAATGGAGGTGTTTTTATCGACAATTTGCAACAACCGTTCATTAGGAATAGTAATTAAGGTATCGACATTCTCTTTAAGAGTAGCGACGCCTTTTTCAGCTTGATTTTGACGAATCCGACCCTCAAATATAAATGGTTTCGTTACCACTCCAACTGTTAATGCTCCTAATTCCCGAGCCATTTGCGCAATAACCGGCGCAGCGCCGGTCCCAGTGCCTCCACCCATACCGGCGGTTATAAATATCATGTCTGCGCCTTGTAAAACTCCGAGTATTTCATCTTTGCTTTCGAGAGCGGCTCTTTGTCCGATTTCAGGATTAGCACCAGCGCCTAATCCCTTAGTAAGCGCATCACCGATGCGTAATCGAATGTCGGCGTTAGATCGGTTTAGCGCCTGACCGTCAGTATTAATAGCTATAAACTCAACTCCTTGAATTTTAGCCTCAATCATCCTATTGACCGCATTGGTACCCCCGCCACCAACACCTATTACTTTAAGAGATGCAAATTGGTGATTTGCAACATCAAATTCAAGCATCTAATGGGTTCCTCCAAGTCTGTATCAAAATAACTCCTACTAAAAAAGAAGCCTTAAAAGTAGACACTAGTGAAGATAGTTTAGGTCTCTTTAAATAAATATAAGTTCTGCATTAAAAAAGATTAACCTGCCAAATAATGAAATTTTTTTCTTACTTCTTTAATGATCTAGAGGTAATTACCGTAGGAAGGTCAGCTACTCGTAAATCGATTTGTTCAATTTTTCCCGTAAAATCATCGGAAAGCAGGATCGACCGCAGATTAGTAATTTTCTCCTCCAACCGTTCGCCACTTCCCAAGTCCACTTTGACTGAACGATGATATCCGGGCAGATTCAAATAAAGTCGAAATTTGTTCAGATCAATCTCGCTAATTACTTGATGAAGATAATCATCGGAATATCTTAAAATACCGAGGACTGATTGAAATTCCGAATTCGTTACCTTTTCACCATATTGAACCGTTTTAAACCTTCCTCCAGTTACCACCGGCAATTCAACAACCTCGACCTCTTCTTGGATCCCCATCACCAAACCGTCATCTCCGATGATTAATAAATTATTCAAGTAAGACAATAGACAGATCGGAATACGTTCTTGAATACTAATAATAATCTTACCCGGTAATTGCCGGTTAATTTTTACCGAAGCAACACGATAGTCTTGCAGAATTAAAGACCTTAACTCATCATTATTAATTTGAAATATATTACGGGCCGAATTTAAACCGGCATTTAAAATTATATCTTCCGAAGGTATCTCTTGATTACCTTTTATTTCAACGGATTTAACAGCGAATAACTTGGAATTCAAGAGGATCAGACATATTAAAAACACTAATAAAGCCCCAAAAATAATTTCGAATTGCGGTACTCTTTTTTGTTGATAATTTTTGTTTTGATAATTAGTCCCCATTAGTTTAAAACCGTACCTTTCGGCACGGCTTAACCCCTTTTATAGATTCCCAAAATTAGTTGTACTTCACCACGGCCCGTCCCTAACTGTTTAGCAATCTCCTCAATGGCTAAACCATCTTTCCATAATTGTAGAATCCGGTTGTGCCTCGGATCAATGATCTCATGGGGCTGAAACATCGGTATTGTATCCAGAGGTTCTTGTTGATCAAACTCCAGATCATCCGAAAAAGCTTGATTAAAGTTCTGCTCTTCAGATTCCTCTTTCTTTAACCCCTCAGTTTCGATGAAATCTTCATCCGGTAGTTCATTTGGCTTTTCAACGAGATTTTCGGTCTTTGTTTCATTTTCAAACGGTTCATCATTGGGTTTTTTTATATCGGTTTGTAAAACTTCATCGGCCACTTCTTCAAACTCCTCCATTATGGCCGCCACTAAATTTTCCAGTTCATAGATTTCCTTACGCACATTTTCGATGGTTTTCGAGATTGAGCGTTTATGGAGGATATGGAGAATATAAATGACAAAGCAATTAATACAAAGCGATATTAAAATTTCTCCACCATTCACCCGCCACGCCCCCGTTTTGTTATATTTTAATATCGATAATATTGCCCCGTTTCTTATCGGATACTTCTTCGGTATCCTTTTCTTTCCGTTTCTTATCGGAACCAAAACGGCGGTATTTACGGCCTTTATGCCCCCCCGATTGTTGATCATCACGGATTCGGTTGCTATTTGCCGAAGCTTCATTCTGTTGTACTTGTTCCCGACGAAGCTGTGATTCCTGAACCATTTGTTTTGCTATTTCCTGTTGTTGGGTTACGTAACGGGTATTATTAACATGTTGGATCTTTTGAAGGTCCACTGAACGAGGCATAATCGTTTGCAGATCAACAGGTTTAAGCATCACAATCACCTGCTTTTTAGCGGTAGGGTTGGATCTGAATCTCTCCTTCGTTGTAAACTAAAACCGCATATTTAATCTCATCTTGAATCATGATAGTCGTCTTTCCCATCGTGACTCGGACACCGGGAAAAATAATATCTTTGACCTTAATTTTCCCTTTTTCTTTTGATTTGACAAAGATCTCCTCCATTAATTCCTGGCGGTTGGTTTCTGCCTCATTAATTTGCGCTTTTAAAGCGTATGACGTTTTAATCAAGTTTTGAAGCATTACTTTACGATCATCAGGTAGATTAGGCATTTTACTCAATAACGAAATCGCTTTTTCCGCTTTATCCAAACTGTCTCGATTCTGTTTGAGCTGTTCCTCAAGTTCTTGTGTTTTTAGTTTCAGTTTCGGCTTAACCCCAACCTCTAATTCGGTAAGAGTACCTAACCTAGAACCAATACTTTTTGCTGATATCTCTTCTCCGGAACGAATCAAACCTCCTACGATCAGTCCTTTTCCTCCCTCACAAACTACTTTATCATCAGCATTAACCTGACAATGCATAATTGCTTCCCTAACTGTAATATTACCTTCACAATTGACGATAGCATGTTCAATATATTTTGCGGAAAAATCACCGCCACAATTAATCTCTCCTTTATCCATTCCGGAAATTCCGCCTTTGATAAATAAGTTACCTCCAGCCTTAATATCCGCAGAATCCACATTCCCAAAAATAGTAACATCACCTTCGGCCTCGATCTTGAAACCGCTTTCCACATTTCCTTGAATAATAACACTACCTAAAAAACTAACATTACCGGACTGAAAATTAACATCGCCTTTAATTTCATGTATTTCATGGACACTGACTTTATTATTGGCCAAGGTGGGCTCACCATTAATAGTCGAAACTATTGCCAAATTATCCTCGGTCCAGGCTACATTTTTTCCCAGTTTTACTTGTTTATCTTTACCGGGCATCGCCTTGACTTCTTCTCCCTTAACATTACAACCTGGTTCTCCAGGAGTGGCCGGTATTTTTTCAGCAATCTTCTGTCCTATGGTGACATTTTGAAGGTTCTGGACTTGACGGTAATCAATCCGACCAAATTCGTCCTCAGCAAAAGCCTTTCGGAAAACCCCCGTCTCAAAAAAATAATTAATCTCCGCATCTATTCCATTTACCGGAGCTCTTCCATTAGCAATGCGGGTTGGTTTTAACTGTTGTTTATTAACTGCTTCATTAAGGGCATCATTATCAACACCGTAAATAATATTTTCGGCGCTAATCACCCTTAGCGCATCTTCCTTAGATGGCCACTTTCCTTCACCAGTGGGAGGTTCAATAATCAGATAAGCTTCCATTAGATCATTGGAAACTTGTATTCTAAAAAAACCGTCCTTATCAGGTAGTTTATTTGTAGTAGTGGGATTAGAATCAATCATCCTTACACCTCCGCAGTGGATTTACGCCAACGACTTAAACGACCGCGTAATCTAAAAATAGCTTTAGTATGTATCTGTGAAACACGAGACTCAGAAATTTCCATAATCTCGCCGATCTCTTTCAGAGTCAATCCTTCATAATAGTATAATGCAATTACCATCCTCTCCCTTTCGGGTAGACTTTCTATAGCATTGGCCAAAGTTGTTTTAACTTCTTCAATTTCAACTTGATGTAAGGGATCTTCACTGTCATTATTTTTTACCAGATCCAATACCCGGACTGAATCATCATCATTTGAATGCACCATCCATAATTCATCAAGGGAACTTAAAGTAGTACAACTTACTTCGGATAATAACTGATAAAAATCTTGAATACTGATATTCATAACTTCGCTAATTTCTTGGTCCGTAGCAGAACGGCCTAAACGGTTCTCAAGTTCCGCGCAAGCCCTTTCCAATTCACGAGCTTTTTGACGCACCGAACGCGGAACCCAGTCGTTACTTCGCAACCCATCAAGAATAGCTCCCCGAATTCTGGCGATAGCATAAGTCTCGAACTTTATGCCCCGGGAAAGGTCGTATTTTTCAATCGCATCCATCAACCCAAATACTCCGAAACTAACTAAATCATCGAATTCAACGTTAGACGGTAGGCCAATCGCAACTCTACCTGCAACATACTTTACCAATGGAGCATATTTTAAGATAATTGTTTCTCTGGTGGCCGGTGATTTAGAAATCAAATAACTTTGCCATAAAGCTTCATCGTTTTGAGCCGTTTTATCAACTGACATAGCTACCCTCCTTACTCTGATAATCCCGAACCTTCCAGCATTCAGTAGATTTTTATCAATTTAAGACAACGTTACCGTTCCATTTATCGTTCTAACTTGAATCGTTCCGCTCTCCAAATCCATTGTAACACTTTTTCCGGTATTGCTACCTACACAACGACCGGAAACTTTTAAACCCATTTTTTTACAAGACTCTTCAATCGCCTGTAAATTACGCTCGCCAATTTTCAGACGTTCATTCTTGATCTCATTGGCAAACATTTCAGCGCCTCCAACCAGTTTGACATCTAAGCGTTCAAACTTGGCGCCGGCTTTCGTCATCTCCTCTAGTAAAAAAGGAAGAGCAGTATCGCCAAATTTAGCCCGGTTTTGATTATCGGTAGCCATCGAACTTGATGGGAGCATCACATGAACAATCCCCCCAACTTTGACTTCCGGATCATAAACACAAATAGCTATACAAGAACCAAGTCCTAATGCAGCAATTTTTTTAGGCGCTCTTGCAATTTTTAACTCAGCCATTCCGACCTTTACTACTTCTTCCATTCAACTTCTACTCCAAGAGCGTCTAGTAATACATCCAACGCACCGGGGTCGGGGACTAAGAAGAAATGGCCGTTGATCTTTCTTTGAGTAAGACTAAATTGCGTCTGAATAAATAAGGCATAGTCGCCGATAATCCCGAACTCCAATAAAGCTGTATTTAAAATTGCGCCTACCATGTCATTAGCTAAAATTGGGACCGATGATAATACATTATAGCCGGTTAGCTTAGTTAAAGCATAAAGATAAGCGCCGGTCATAATATTACCTATTTCTTGAAGAGCTGACTTTTCATAGTCGTTTAGTGTCTGTGATTCATTATTATTACCGGTTAACATTCCCGCTAAGGTTAACGCTTCTTCTTCGGCGAAAACAAAAATAATTTTGCCGGGGACATCGCCGAACATTCTCATATAGACCCCAACAACTTCTTGTTCGGCGCCACCGAGGATTTCACTTACTTCTGATAAAGAGACCACCGAAACATTGGGGACTGTCATAGCAATCGGTTCCGATATTAATTGGGATAATGCCGTAGCCGCATGGCCGGCGCCGATATTTCCAATCTCCTTTAGGACATCTAATTGAAAATTATTAAGATCTCCTATTTTACTCATCTTGATCCTCCACTTTTATGGCATCAAGTTCTTTGATCTCTTCGGGCGATAAAGCCCGTTCCAGATTGAGCATAATAATTAAACGTTCGTTAATTTTAGCAACGCCGCTTAAGAAGTAAGCATCAACACCTTTAGTGATTGGGGGCGCAGTTTCAATGGCCGATACGTTAATCCGGGTGACTTCTACAACAGAGTCAACTACCATCCCAACTTGGCCATCATCAATGTCGACAATAATGATCCGCGCCTCATTACTGGTTTGACGGACCACTAATCCGAAACGTTTCCGCAAATCGACAATGGGAATAATATCACCCCGAAGATTAATTACTCCTTCTACAAAAGCCGGGGATTTGGGGACTCTAGTCACTTGTTGGTCAAGTTTTTCGATTTCCCGAACTTGTAAGATATCGACCCCGAATTCTTCATCACCTAGTTTGAAAATTACCAACTGTTTACTTTCTTCAACAGTTTCAACTTTATCTTTGAGAGACATCCGCTTGTCCTCCTTAGCAAAGTATGAAGTGTGAAGTTTGAAGTTAAAACTTACACTTCCGAGTTTAATATCAATAAATTTTTGATCTAATCGGCAAACTATGCGGCAACGGCTCTAAGATCCAAAATTAGTGCGACACGCCCATCACCAAGGATAGTCGCGCCGGATATTCCCTTAATAGATCCCAGATAACTGCCTAAAGATTTAATAACTACATCTTGTTGGCGTAATAGACTATCGACGATACATCCGATTAATCGGTCTCCGATTCTTAACACTACAACATCCAAATCATCAATCTCGGGATTCTTAGCGCCGGGTGTATCTAGTAGGTCTTGGAGCCTAACTAAAGGTACTACTTCACCCCGAAGCATAAAAACTTCCTGTTGTCGAATATGCTTAATCTCATCCCTATTTAAACTGGTAATTTGTTCAATATAACTTGAAGGAATAGCATATATCTCATTACCCAATTGGATTACCAGAGTTTGAATAATTGCCAAGGTGAGTGGCAATCGAATCGAAATAGTCGAACCCTCACCTTCAGTTGAAGCAATACTAACGACACCTCCAAGGGTATTTACTTTATTGCGAACTACATCCATCCCTACTCCCCGTCCGGAAACATCAGAAACTTTGTCAGCAGTTGAAAAACCGGGAAGAAAGGTTAATTCCAAAATTTGTTCCGGACGCATTTCGGCCAAAGCTTCCGGAGTTACTACTCCGTTTCGAACGGCTTTATCCTTCACTTTTTGAAGATTGAAGCCTTTTCCATTATCACTTACAGTAATAATGACGCTATTGCCTTCCTGCCGAGCGCTTAAAATAACTTTTCCTTGTCTGGATTTGCCTGTCCGTTCCCGTTCCTCAGGAGATTCCAGACCATGATCAATAGAGTTTCGGATAATATGTACCAACGGGTCACCGATTTCATCGATGACTGTTCGATCTAATTCCGTTTCAGCACCGTTAATCTCCAATTCAATCTCTTTATTTAATTCTTTAGCCAAATCCCTTACCAACCTTGGAAAACGAGAGAAAACCGTTTCCACCGGAATCATTCTGGATTTCATTACGCTGTCTCTCAAGTCGAGGGTCAATCTACCGACTTGTTCAATGACTTCATCAAGGTCTCGGGAATTTACGTTGACGCCGATTGATTCCAAACGAGACCTGCTAATAACCAACTCGCCAACGAGATTCATTAAATCGTCAAGCTTTTTAATTTCAACTCGTACCGTTTGGGTATTAATCTTTTTCTCGACATGATCAACCGCGGATTCTTGTCTCTTTTCAGCCTGAAGTTGATTGAGAGCCGGTTCGTCAACGACTACTTTTTCAACATCCATTATATTGGTAATATTCTTAATAAATTCTTCGGGATAACTTGTTGATAACACCCCTACTACGAATCGGGTGTCAAAATTTTCATCCTCCAAATCTTTTACTGCCGGTACGCTCCGGATAACTGTTCCCAGTTTTTCCATCTCACGTAAGACCATAAAAACACGGGCGCCTTTTAGTAGGCAATCCTCTACTAATGTTACATCAATATGATAAATTTTGGCGCCGCTGGACGTAGCGGAAGTAATCTGTTCTATTTCAGTTTCTAAATAACGCAGGATTAAATTTTGACGTTGTTCGGTTTTGACAGGCTCCATACCACCGGAAATAAAACGGTGTAAATCTTGGACTGTCCCAGAAATCTCAATATCTTCTTCTTTACCTTCACTAATGGTAGTAGTTAAGATTTCAAGAGAATCCACCGCTTCAAATAGACAATTCATCAGTTCGGAAGAGACCGTAAGTTCTTTACTGCGTAACTTACCGAGAACATCTTCCAGGGCATGGGTTAGATTTGCCATCTTATTAAAACCCATTGTCGCCGAAGCCCCTTTAAGAGTATGGGCGGCACGAAAAATCTTGTCTAAAATAGGTACGTTCTCCGGATCATGCTCCAGTTCTAGCAAAGATTGGTTCAAGGTAAGAAGATGTTCTTGACATTCATCCATAAATACGCTAAGATACTGGGATGTTTCCAAACTGCTCACCTCCCAAGGTTTAAATTAGACCTTTTAAGCGTAATTCCTGCTGTTTATAGATAAATTTAAGGATCTTTTGTTTTTTATTCTCAGCAATGTCATTAAATCTAAAAGACGTCCAATATAACGTTCTCGGTCCCAAGTCTAGGTTAGGATCTGGTTCCGATCTAACAACTTCAGCTTCTATATAAATCTCCTCAAATTCCTCATCCGAAGGTAAAATGATTACCATTTGATATTTATCACCAATTTTAAAATGTTCATCGGTTTCAATTTTGATGCCGCCAGCGCTTAAATCCACCGAATTCATAGTACAGGCAGCCACTGGAACACCATCACGGTAAAAATATAATACTTCCACCGGAACGTTAACCGTAATTCGAAAATCGGCGCGCCGCTGTTTACGTTTGATCAAATGAGGAATGTATATTGTTAGATAACCAAAATCACGGGTTGGCGAAGAAATAACCCTGGTTTGAAACTCATACATCGCATCTTTTTTAAAAACGCAAATATTAAGCAGATCATTTTTTTGGATCGGGATTAAACCCTGATCATTTCGGGGCGCCGTTATTAATAACGCGTTATCTTCACTATTGATAACTTTACTATCATAAACACCCTGGTATTTACCGGATGCTATTTCAATTTGAAGATAATCTTCATTTTGGAATATTTTCATTGGTCTGATCCACCTGTTTAAATACTCCTAGTAATCGTTCGAAAAAGGATAAAGGGCCGGTAGTAATTGGAACATCGCCACTGATAAGCTGGTTAGCCATTTCCATAACACTCTGAGCAACCGCTGAACGCGGATGGCTAAGTACAAAAGGTTGTTGTTGTTTTACCGCTTTAGGAACAACCGTATCCGATGGGATAAACCCCAATCTTACCAAGTCCATTCCTAAAAAACGCTGGGTCACTGCTGACAAACGTTCCATCACCTCTCCGGCTTCTTTTTCGTTTTTAACCATATTTACAACTACCCGGATGGGAAGTTCCCGTTTGGTACCGGCGATAACTTTGATGATTCCATAAGCATCAGTGATGGCGGTTGGCTCCGGTGTAGTGATAATAATAACTTCTCCGGCAGCTAAAACAAATTTTAAAACACTTTTTGATAAGCCTGCGCCGGTATCGATTAAAATAATATCGGTGGTTTTTTCAAGCTCATTTAGATGTTCCAAACACTGGGTCAATTTTTTCTCACCCAGATTGGCCAATTTGTATAAACCTGAACCACCAGGAATTATCTTAATTCCCTCAGGCCCATTTATTAATATATCGGCAATTTTCTTTTCCCCCAATAGAACATGTCCCAGATTAAATTTGGGAATCATTCCTAACATCACGTCAACATTGGCTAAACCCAAATCAGCATCGACCAATAAAACTTTTTGGCCCATTTTGGAAAGAGTTATTCCTAGGTTAACTGCAAAACTAGTTTTGCCGACGCCCCCTTTACCACTGGTAATTGTAATAACTCTAGCCGGATTAACATTGGTCATATTTTCTTTAACAATCGCCCTTAATCGTTCCGCTTGGTCCGCCATCCAACGACTCCTTAATTAAAAGTATCAAACATCCTCAACTTGAAGCGGTAGTTCGATAATAAGAGCTACCCTTAAACAACTGAGTAATCAATTTATTCGGTTTAGCGACTTCGATATCATCCGGAACATTCTGCCCATTAGTGAAATATGAGATTGGACGTTTGGCATTCATAGCCAAACTGACGATGGGCCCTAATGAATTGGTCTCGTCCAATTTGGTAAAAACCAGATGGGTAAAGGCGATTTTTGAAAAGCTCTCAGCTATGGTCAACATATCTTGATGTTTAGTAGTGGCGCTGATTACTAACAAAATCACACCGATCCGCGAATTGGATAAAAATCGCTGTAATTCGTCCATCATTGCTTGATTATGAGGACTTCTTCCGGCGGTATCAATTAAAATCAAGTCACAATCCTTTAAATTAGCGATGGATTGGTTCAAATCCGAAGGAGTATAGACAACTTCCACCGGTAAGTTAATGATATCGCCGTAAGTTTTTAAATGTTCCACGGCTGCGATACGATAAGTATCGATCGTTATTAATCCTACCTTTTTTCCTTCAAATAAATTATAGTTCGCGGCAAGTTTGGCAATGGTAGTGGTTTTTCCAACCCCGGTGGGGCCGATTAATGCTACTATCTGCTGTTCGCCTGCTTGTTCCGGCAAAATCGGTTCGGAAAACATTAATTTAGTAGCTAAAATCTGTTGACAATAGATTAAAATTTCTTCTTGGGCATTATTCTCAAATAGATTGGCTGGGATTTGCAATATCAAATATTCAATAATATCGCCTTCCATTCCTAAACTTTGCAGATGTTGCCGGAGCCACTCGGTATTACCGGTGCGCTCCGTTTGAGGAATGGATACTCCTACCGGTAACGAATTAGGCTTTGAAGCCACTTGCCGAATTAATTCTTTCATTTCAACAATCTCGTCCCGCAAAGATTTTAAACCGGTTTCCGTGGTCACCCCCGCTTCCTTTAATCCTGCAAAAAATGAGTTATCATCAAACACTAAGGCTGGAACCGGTTCTTTTGGCCCCGGAACTGATTCCGGAACAGGCGTTGTAATGGGTGTTACAACAGGTTGAACCTGAGTTTGAAGAAGGGTCGGATTTGAGCCCTGCACGTCTATAGCCGCTGGTCTGGAAGGAGAAACCGGCCTTGTTTCAACAGGAGAGGACGGTTGCGGTTTAACCTCCGTTTTTTTGGAAACCCCTGAATTATCAGTGATTGTTTCATCGACTGCAGCGATCACTTCAAAACGGCGTCGACAGAAGAAACCCAAAAAACCTCCTTCTTTGAAAGGCTTGGTATGTAAGATAATCGCGTTTCGCCCTAAATCGTTTTTGACACGGGTGATCGCTTCTTGAATCGAATCCGCCACATAACGTTTTACTCTCATTGATTAACAGACACCACCCCTACAGAATGAACTTCAGCTTCGGCAACAATTTCGTTATATGAAAGGACAATAATTCTAGCAGCCAATCTTTCCGTCAATTTCCTAAAAGTAAGCCTGACCGCAGGCGAACAAAGGATTACCGGCTGATATCCCGAAGCAGTCATTTCTTTGATTAATTCACCCAATCGGTCATAAATATTCTGAATCAAACGGGGATCCATCGAGAATCCGCCTGTTTCTTTAGCTTCTTTTTGAACTTTCATCAATATCTGTTCCAAATTGGGGTCAACTGTTACCACCCGGATAATACCATCGTCAGCCTGAACCATTTTTGTAATTTGCCTTGCTAAAGACTGACGCACATTTTCCGTTAAATAGTCAAGGTCTTTAGTTAGTGGCGCATGATCCGCCAAAGTCTCCAAAATGGTCACTAAATTTCGAACCGGGATGCCTTCTTTTAATAAATTGACTAATACTTTTTGGATTTCGCCAACCGACATCAGATTGGGAATTAACTCATTAACCACAACTGAATATTCTTCTTTAACGTTGTTAATTAATGACTGAACCTCCTGACGTCCTAACAACTCAAAAGCATGACTCTTAATTATTTCCGTTAAATGAGTGGCTAAGACCGATGGCGGATCAACCACGGTATACCCGGCAATCTCCGCCTCATCGCGCTGGGCTTCGGTAATCCAAAGAGCCGGTAAACCAAATGCCGGTTCGGTGGTTGGTATCCCCTCTACCGGTTCGGCAACAATCCCCGGGTCCATTGCTAAATAGTAATTAGGTATTATTTCGCCACTGGCGATTTCAACTCCTTTAATCTTGATCACATAAGATGTAGGAGACAACTGCATATTATCGCGAATCCGAATCGGTGGAAGCACCATTCCCAATTCCAACGCGGTTTGACGCCGAATCATGGTCACCCGGTCAAAAAGGTCGCCCCCTTGATTGGGATCAACCAACGGTATTAAACGATAACCGATCTCCAACTCCATCGGGTCAATTTGCAGTAAAGTATTTACATTTTCAGGCTTTTGTTCTTCTTCAGCCGCCGGTTCACCCTGGATGGCCATTTCATCGGGAGATTTAAGCTGATTTCTATCTAAATAATAAGCTAAGAAAGCTACTATTCCCGCGATGATGAAAAATGGTATTTTCGGCATCCCCGGAATCAAACCGAAAAAAGCGATCATTCCGGAAACAAAGTAGAATATCTTGGGATAAGCCAGTAATTGCCTGGTTAAGTCTGAACCCAAATTATCCTCGGAAGCGGACCGGGTAACTAAAATGCCGGTAGCAGTTGAAATCAAAAGCGCTGGAACCTGACTGACCAAACCGTCCCCTATGGTTAATAAGGAATAAGTTCTCAAGGAATCTTGAATCGTAAATCCCTTTTGAGTAGCTCCAATAACAAACCCGCCGATAATATTGATAAACGTAATTAAAATGCCGGCAATAGCATCGCCCTTAACGAATTTACTAGCACCGTCCATAGCGCCGTAAAAGTCAGCTTCCCGCTCAACCTCCCGCCGTCTGTTCCTGGCATGGTTTTCATCAATTAAACCGGCGTTCAAATCAGCGTCAATACTCATCTGTTTGCCGGGCATTGCATCTAAGGTAAACCTAGCCGCAACTTCCGCAACCCGTTCCGAACCTTTAGTGATAACCATAAATTGAATGATCGTTAAAATCACAAACATTACAAATCCGACTACATTATTACCCCCCGCCACAACAGAGCCAAAAGCTTCGATTACCTTACCGGCATTAGCGTCAATTAATATAAGACGGGTTGAGGATACATTTAAGGCCAATCGGAATAAGGTGGTCAATAGCAACAAAGTTGGAAACACCGAAAATTCGAGACTTTTTTTGACATTCATCGTCAACATTAATATCGCAAAAGCAACACAGATATTAATTGTTAATAAAAAATCAAGAACCAATGATGGCAAAGGAATAAGCAACATTGTTAAAATTAGAATAACAATGATAATTACCGAAAGCTCACTAATTTGTAAAAAACGTTGCGCCATCGAAGGATTTTCCGCCTGGGCCACTACTAAATACCTCTTTCTCAAATGATAGAAATATTACAAAAGCATCTCGAATACAGGAGTCAGGACTCTTCAAAGCAGACCAACGGCTTTACGCATGTTTTCTCTTTAACCGATATACATAAGCGAGAACCTCGGCCACTGCTTGGAAAAGGTTTTCCGGGATTCCCTCTCCGATATCGACTGCTTTATAGATGGCTTGGGCCAAAGGTTTATTTTCAACCAAAACCACATCATTAGCTGCAGCGATCTCTTTAATTTTCTGAGCGATAAAACCCTCACCCTTGGCAACCACCACCGGAGCAGCCATTTTTGTAGAATCATAACGTAAAGCGATGGCCAAATGAGTGGGGTTGGTAATTACCACATCAGCCTTGGGTACATCCTGCATCATACGGCGCATTGCTATTTCGCGCTGACGTTGTCTAATTTTATTCTTAATCTGAGGATTGCCCTCAGTTTGTTTGAATTCATCCTTTACTTCACGTTTGGTCATTCTCAAACTCTTCCGAAATTCCCACCGTTGATAGAAATAATCAAATAGCGCCAGTGCTAATAAAAATAGACATATTTTAACCGCCACTTGATAAATGATCCGCCAAAGAGCCATTGCCACGTCAAAAGGGGATTGACGAAACATGTCTAAAAACAAGAAAAGATGTTCACGAATGGTTGAATAGGCAAAATAGAATACAATGACTAACTTGATGATTGATTTGAATAATTCCATGAAACCATGCGCGCTGAATAAACGTTGTAAACCGTTGATGGGATTCAGCTTGCTAAACTTAGGCCTTAACGGCTCCATGCTAAACATTGGCCCGACTTGGACTAAATTAATTACCAAACCGATAACCAATGCTCCCAATCCCAACGGCAGAAATAATCTTAAAAAAATCAAGCAATGGCGAAACAATAGATTCCCTAAATTACTATCATTCAGTTCCGTAACTAATTCACCTGGAGAAAGGAACTGTTCGATATAGATAACAAACTCTTTATACAACCATTTTCCTAAAAAATTTAATATAATAAAGAGCGCCAATAAAACGACTACCATATTTAATTCGTTACTTCGAGGTACTTGTCCTTTTTTACGAGCTTCTTGCTTACGCCGTGGAGTAGCTTCTTCCGTTTTGTCCGGATCTTGAGCGAAAAATTGAAGATCAAAAGAATAGGACTGCCGCTTACCACCGAAAACCCGAATATTAGCCAGCCGCTTAAGAACGCTAATCAATAAATTAAATAGTAGACTGATAACTACTAATTGTTCACTATTCACTGAAATCCCGCCTCTAATGAAGGTGCCTTAACATTAAGCGCATCATTTTAAAAGTATCGCCCGAATTGGAAAATGTCGCTTCGATTAAGATTACAAAAACCGGGAGAAAAAAGACAATCATCATCATGCCTAAAATAATCTTTACCGGAAAACCGATAATAAACACATTTATTTGGGGAATCAACTTGGCGATAATTCCCAAAGCAACATTGGACAAAAAAATCGTAGCGATAATCGGGATCGCGATTTTGAACCCATAGTAAAACATATGGGAAAAAGCCATCACAAAAACTCCTACTGCTTCCTTCTTAATCCATAACATTCCCGGTTTTATCACTTGATAGCTTTGAATAAAAGAAGAAATAACAGTATGATGGCCATTGATAGCTAAAAAAATCAATAGCGTCACTATGTAATTGACTTGCCCCATAATCGGCATTTGAGCGCCGGTGGTCGGGTCCAATATATTGACCATCCCGAAACCCATCTCGACATCAAAAAAATAACCGGCTATTTGAACGGCATATAATGTCAGGTTAATCATAAATCCCATAATTAAACCGGTCAATAATTCTTGAACCAGGGTGAAAACAGTCATCCCAAATGTGAATTGATTAAAATCAATATCGCCGACAACAAAAGGAGCCACAACCATCGCCAAACCAAAGGCCACTACAACTTTAACAGGAGGCGGAATGTTGCGGCTCTGAAAGATGGGCGCAGTCATTATCATTCCTGCAGACCGGGCAAAACAGATTAATATTTGAGAAAAAGTCACGTTGAATATCTGCTCAAAACTCAAATGCCCTCACCCGCTCTCGTTACTCATCGTTCACCGTTGGTAATTAAACTATCATATTACCAGATACCTATATAGTTAACCTAGGGTAATTAACGAATAAAAGTAAATTGATTTAAATTTCCAAGAATCTTATCACTAAAAGTTAATAAGGTATGTAACATCCAGGGACCAAAAAAAATTATCGCCGCCAACACGGCCAAAATTTTCGGAATAAAGGTAAGCGTTTGTTCGTGAATTTGGGTAGTTGCCTGAAAAATACTAATCACAAGACCGACTAACAAACCAACGCCTAACATCGGGGCGGAAACTAATAATACTGTTGTTAACGCCTCTCTGATTAACGCGACCACAAAGGTATCGGTCAAAAATAATCACAGCCTTTCAGAGAATTTATTGATAATGAAATAAACGATTAATTATGGACCTAAACCAAAACATTAATAACCCAAACGACACTTACCTAAGAATAAGAGAAACCAAATTGTCTCTAAGTTGTACAATACCAACTCCGGAGGCTAACCAAAACTTTGTAATAACGACCGGGTGACCAAATGCCAACCGTCTACCATTACGAAGAGTAAAATTTTAAATGGCAAAGCCACCATCATCGGCGGCAACATCATCATCCCCATGGACATTAGGGTGCTTGCCACAATCATGTCAATCACCAAAAAAGGCACGAATATCAAAAACCCCATTTGAAAAGCAGTTTTAAGCTCACTAATAATAAAAGCCGGAATCAGCACCTGAGAAGGGATTTCATCGTTGTTTTTGGGACGCTCTATTCGGGCCGCCTGAATAAAGAGTTTCAAATCTTTGGTTCTGGTTTGTTTGAACATGAAGTCACGAATCGGTCCCATGCCACGCACAAAAGCAGTTTCTTGAGTAATCTCTCCTCTAAGAAAAGGTTGTAAGGTTTCGCTGTTTACTACACTCCAGGTCGGCATCATGACAAAAAGGGTTAAAAACAAGGCCAACCCGATTAGCACTTGGTTTGGGGGTGTCTGATTAGTCCCGATAGCTGATCGTACAAATGACAACACAATTACAACTCTAATAAATGAGGTAGTCATTATTAAAATTGCCGGGGCTAACGATATTACTGTTAGTAGAATTAATATTTGCAAACTTTGAGCTATTTCAGTCGGGGTATCGGCAGGCTCAACTCCTACTTGAATTCGGGGGATGGGGAAAGTAGCCGCTCCTTGGGCTATCCCGGAGAATAACGGCAAAAATATTATACAGATTAATAATATGTAAAAAAACTTAAGCTTATTATACTTTCCCATCGTGGTCACGACCTCGTAATTTCCAGGAACGAAGTTTTTCCAACCTCTCCTGTAAACGTTGTTTGCTATCGGACAAATCGTTATCCATTGTTTCCCTGGAGTTCATGCTATTTACTACTGGAACAATCATCTTTGCAAATCTTCCCGTTGGGGTGTTTTGCCCGGTATCAACCATTTTTAAAAGTTCTTCGTGGAATTGGTTATCTTCAAATTCTTTGATCAGACTGATACCATGTTCGGTACTGCCTACCAGTAAAACTTTTCCATCAACTAATAATAGATAAAGATGGCGATTGGGTCCTAAAAGAAGACTCTCTGCCACCTTAATATGTCGTGCTTGAGAAAGGCCGACTCTACCGGCAAGAAATCTGGTCGCCCAATATGCCAACGCCACTACAATAATGAGTGAGAAAAAAGACCAAACCCATTGCCCTCCGCCAAATTCCGGTCCGATATCGGTTTCAACTCCAGCTAAGACTCGCCCCGGCAGGAGGAATAGACCAGCGCAAAACCATAGCCAGACATTACTCACCCGGAGTATACAGGAATGTTGACGCCAATTCATGATAATACTTTGCGGACGGCTTCTAAGACCCGTTCGGGTTGGAAAGGCTTAACTACAAAATCTTTAGCTCCAGCTTGAATGGCATCGATTACCATTGCTTGTTGCCCCATAGCGCTACACATGATAATCTGAGCATCAGCGTCAAGCTTCCTTATTTCCTTAACAGCGGTAATACCATCCATATCCGGCATGGTGATATCCATGGTTACCAAGTCTGGGCGGAGTTCTTTATACTTTTCAACCGCTTTGGAACCATCTTCGGCTTCGCCAACTACTTCAAAACCACCCTTGCGTAAAATATCCTTGATCATCATACGCATGAAAGCCGCATCATCAACAACTAGTACTTTGTTACCCACCAGAAATTCCTCCTTTAGGAATTATTGAAGTGTATTTGCTCTTTCGAGCGGGCTAATAATATCGGTAATCTTGATGCCAAAGTTTTCATCAATAACCACTACTTCACCTTTGGCGATCATCTTGCCATTGACGTAGACATCCACTGGATCTCCCGCCAATTTATCCAGTTCTATGATGGAACCGATGCCCAGGTCTAAAATATCTTTGATTTTCATTCTGGTTCCACCTAATTCCACAGTAACCTGTAACGGGACATCTAGAATTAATCCAATATTGCCGGTCTCTTTACCGGTCTTGCCATTTCCAATAGGTCCGAATTGAGCGGGTTGTACCATCACCGGCGATCTAACCTCCGTTCTATTATAACTGTAATTAACTGGAGCCGGTGTAGGAGCCGTATTTACAGGTTGAGTATTGGTAACCGGTTCCATAACTGGCTGGCTCGGTTGTGGTGGAATTGGTTGTTGAAATTCGGGAGTTTCAACCGAATTCACCCGGGCTGGAACTTCTTCAACGACAGGCGCAACACTTTCTGTTACCAAAGTAGTAGCTACCTGTGTTTCCTCGATTAATTTATCAGCCAACTCAATCGCCAAATCATAAGAAATAACCAACATCAATTCGCTGTCAACCAAACCATCAATTTGCAACTTAAACGATACAACTACTATTTGATTGTCTAAATCAACATCACGGATAATTGATTCGCTATCTGATGCTAAGTCTACCACTTTAATTCGGGGTGGATCCACATCAATACGTTGCCGAAATAAAGTGGATAGCGAAGTGGCGGCATTGCCGACCATTTGATTCATGGATTCTCCCACTGCGCTTAATTCGAGCTGTTCTAATGTTTGTTTTGGATTTGAGCCATCTTTTCCCATCATTAGATCGGCGATGACTAACGCGTCACTTACTTTTAAAATCAGAACATTACTGCCTGTCAATCCCTTTTTATAATCCACTTCCACCAAAACATAGGGGACTGGATGCTGTTCCTTTAGTGCTTTTTGGGTCGATAATATTACTGTAGGAGTATCAATTATCACCCGTTTGTTCAATAACTCCGATAACGCGGTCGACGCCGTCCCATAACTAATGTTACCGATCTCCCCCAGTGCATCAGTTTGCATTGGGGTTAGTTGTGAAGAATCACCCTCATCGCCTTTGAGTAGGGCATTGATTTCTTCCTGGGTAAGAATCTGTCGATCCATGAACCTCTCACCCCTCCCGAACTATCTTTCCTATTTGAACCGCCACCCGATTTTCGGATACCCCGGGTGTGCCTTGAAATTTCACCTGATTGCCGATTTTAATATCCAAAAGACCTTTAACATATTGGTCAAGTTGAATTACATCACCGACTTTGATAGTTAACATCTCCCCAACCGTAACATTTGCTTTTCCTAATTCTACTGTAACCGGCACTTGAGCTTGGTTTAGCCGATGCTGAATGTTGGCAATACTTTGGGCGGTGGATGGCTTAGTAGCCTTAGCGAACCATATTTGAGCGTTCAAACGGTCTAAAATTGGTTCAATCACCGCAAATGGCAGACAAATATTCATGAGTCCAAAAGCTTCGGCAATTCTAAGTTCCAAAGTTATCAAAACCACCATGTCGGAGAGAGGGATGATCTGAGTAAACATCGGATTCAACTCGATCGATTCCAATACTGGGTTTAATTCCGCAACCACTTGCCATACTTCTTTGATATTGGGAAAAATCCGATTCATTACCCGCTTAACCACAGTTTGTTCGATATCGGTAAGTTCCCTGATCTTTTCCATTGAATAACCATAACCGCCCAATAAACGATCGACCATGGCAAAAGCCAAATGAGGAGATATTTCGATAATAGCGTTTCCTTCCAGCGGTTTCATAGACATAATCGTCATTACTGTCGGGTTATGTAAGCTCTTGGTAAACTCCTCATAGGTTAATTGGTCAATTGATACCACCTGGGCCCTAACCATACTCCGTAAGTAAGTCGATAATGAAGTTGTCAGTAGCCGGGCAAAGTTTTCATGCAACATTACCAAAGTCCGTAACTGGTCCTTAGAAAGCTTATTTGGCCGACGAAAATCATAGGGCTTGACTTTACGCTTTTTTTCTTCGGATATTACTTCGTCAGCCTTAATACTTCCAGATGATAAGGCCTCTAATAGGGCATCTATTTCTGATTGCGATAGAACTTCAGCCACAGCCGGAAGTACCCCCTACTGAATAATAAAATCCTGAAAATAGATATTACGAACCTTCCCAATTGTCATTAGTTCATTAATACTATTAATAATTTCGCTGCGAACTTGGTCTTTCCCTTCTTTTTCAATAATATTCTCTTTGGTTTTTGAACCTAAAATATTAATGATTAAGTCTCGAATTTGCGGAACTCGCTTGGTAACTTCCGCCACGGTCTTCTCGTCGCTATCCAATTCAAGCACTATATTTGTTTTTAAGAAATGTTCCATTCCCTCTTCGGAACAAATATTTACCAAAATATCATTACCTAGACTAATGACCGGACCCATTTCCCGGGCTTGTTTGAGAACAATTTTAGTTGTAGGAGCGTTTGTCTGTTTCAAAGTAATGATAATAAAGGTTCCAAAAAAAATAGTTGTCACTAGGAACGAAAAAATACCTATAAAAATTACTGCTTTATTATTATTAATAATGCTACTCTTAGGATTATTTTTAGTTACTTCTTCGGCCATCTATAGATACCTCCCAATCAGTTATTACCATCAATACCTGGTTTTTTTATCACATTAACCGCGTTGTTTTTAGCCAATCCGGTAATAATTACAATATCCACTCTCCGGTTTCGGGCCCGATTTTCTTCACTATCATTCTTAATTAAAGGATGGTATTGCCCATATCCGGCTACGGATATTCTTTCCGGTTCAAAACCGACTCTGTTTATTAAAAACTTGGTGACATTTATGGCCCGAATGGCAGACAGCTCCCAGTTAGAAGGAAATTGAGAGCTTCTAATCGGCAAGTCGCAAGTATGCCCTTCGATTCGTAGTGGATATCTTCTCTCTTTTAAAATTTTTCCAACACCCTCCAGGATCACCTCGGCATCAGGCATTATTTGGGCTGAACCTATTTTGAAAAAAAGTTTTTCTTTAAAACTAATCGTGATACCTCTCTCCGTAATGGTTACTTCTGCTTGTCCCTTCCATTTAGTATCGTCAATTACTCTTTTAATATCTTGAAACAATTGCTCTATTTGTCGCTGTTGGATTATGGGAGCGTCAAAAACCGATACATTTCCCTGTAAGACACCGCCGGCCCCACCGAAGGCCGAACGCATTGATAATTGCACTTGTTCGTATTTTTTGGCGTCAATGCTGGAAAAAGCGAATAACGCCACGAAAAAACAAAGTACCAAAGTTACCATATCGCCATAGGTGACATTCCATAACGGCGCCCCAGGCGCCGGTTCCTCCGGTTTCTTTTTAAGCAATTGATCTCGCCCTTTCATCCCGGTCAGACCGGTCAGTTTTAAGATGCGACCGCTGGCTTGGAGATAAGAATGCCTTTAACTTTTCTTCCACAATCCTAGGATTTTCACCGGCCTGGATCGACAAGATTCCTTCAATCATTATTTGCCGCAAAAACATTTCCTCTCCGCTACGCTTAGAGAGTTTCCCGGCAGCCGGAGTACATACCAAATTGGCCCAAAGGGCCCCATAGAAAGTTGTTATCAAAGCCACACCCATTTTAGGGCCGATAGTCGCGACATCATCAAGAGTAGACAGCATTTGAATCAAGCCGATAACAGTTCCGATCATCCCAAAACCCGGCGCTAAAGCAGCCCAGGATTCAAAGAAGGACCTAATGGATTTGTGGCGTTCTTCCATAAATGATAATTCAATCTCAAGAATATTACGGACTAATTCAGGATCAGTTCCGTCTACAATCAATTGAATCCCTTTTTTTAAAAAAGCGTCGTTTGAATGTTGAATTTCATCTTCTAATGCTAACAAACCTTCACGTCTGGCTTTTTTTGCAAATCCAACAATCTCTTCAATTGTTCCTTCAGTATCCAACTGTTTAGCAAAAAAAAGATGCTTCAAAGCTCTTGCGCTTTCTTTAAAGGTAATAAACGGATAGTTGACCAGCATTGCCATAATGGAACCGCCAAAGGTAATAAACATTGACGGCGGATCCACAAAACCCATCAACGGTCCATTGGCCGCAATTCCTGTCGCCAATAACACAAGTCCGCCAACTAGCCCTATTATAGTTGATAACTCCATCCAACCATCACCTCAAGTTGTACCCTTAAACTCGAAAAACTTTTCTCCGATCGTTTTACGGTACTTTATTATTTTTGCAACCACTTCGGTGACAGGTTCCTTTATAATCAATTGTTTACCGGTGCTCAGAGTAATCACCGTATCCGGAGTGGCTTCAATTGTCTCGATTAAGTGGGGATTAAGCCAAAATTCCTTATTATTCAGTCGTTTAATGGAAATCATTTTTAATCCTCCACGAATACCATTGATTATCATCCGTAATAAAGCTGGTTTATAGTCTATATATCGTCTGTAAATCCATTTTCTTTTAGCCTTGAATGATGAATAAGCTAAAAAAATTGAATTTAATGTTGTTTTAAACTGTCTAATATATCTTAAACCAGCGTCAAAAGGAGAATCTCGACCAATTGTTAATTTCATGTAAAACTTTCCTATTTTTTATTAAACTAGGGGAAGAATATTCCTTCCCCTAATTTAAGTCATCATTACCGTTTCAAGTTAACCAGCTCTTGAAGCATCTCATCAGAGGTGGTAATCACCCGGGAGTTCGATTGGAACCCGCGTTCAGTCATGATCATGTCCGTAAACTCTTGAGAAAGATCCACATTGGACATTTCGACCGTACCCGGAGTTATCTGGCCGCGGCTGCCCTGACCCGCCTGTCCAACCTGGGGTTGCCCCGAGTTGCTGGACTCCTCAAACATAGTATCGCCAACTCTGGATAAACCGCCCGGATTGGTAAAACTGGCCACCGCCAGCTGGGCCAAGTTCTGGTTCATTCCGTTGGAGAAGACTCCAACGATCCTGCCGGACTTGTCAATGTTGAACCCTTGCAACATCCCCATAGGATAACCATCCTGGAAGGGGGATGTGAAATCGGAGATGGCCATATTATCACTGTCTAAAGTTCCGGCATATTGGCTCAGATCGCTAAAATCAGGATTAATCCTTACCGGTAAAGCTCCGGGCGGGGTGAAGGTAATTGGACCTCCGGTGTAAGATATTAATTCTCCTTCATTGCTAAAGTTAATCCGCCCGCTTCCAATAGGATTTTCATATTCATCTACTGTCGACCAGATCCAGTTATTATCATCCATCTTAGTTGCAGTAGTGAGTAAAAGATGATCGTTACCAAGCGAATCATAAACCCGAGTCATTGTGACTACCGGTTCGGGTACTCTTATTTGAACCTGACCATCCTGACCGCCAACCATTAAACCTTCCTCAAAAGAAGGTGGGTTAACACCATTTTGCATTGCTCCAAAAGTTACTTCAACTCCATTTTCTAAGCGAATTCTGGTAGGATCGCCTGTAACACCTGCTGTAGGAGGGCCCCAAGTGAAAGTACCGCTACCTCCAGTAAGAACAGAACCATTTTCGGCATTTAATGTCCAGCTATAAACACCCGCAACCGGCCCCGTTACATTGAATTGAAGATGCGAAAGAACTTCTCCAGCAGCATTATTCAGATTGTAAGTATAAGTTCCGGCGCCGGCAAATGCAGGCATATTAACTGTACCGGCAGCAATAACTTCCGGAGCGCGTTCGACCACCGTAAATGTTGGTATGCCACTCATTTCCGAAGGAGGGTTGATAGTAATATTCACTCCACTAGGAGCTGTTGAGCGAACAAGAGTGGTAACATCACTGGCATTATAAATGCCTCTTGTGGAATCCCATTCAAAAGTCCCCATACCGCCTTGTTCGATAGTGACGTTTTCAGGACCGGGATCACTATCAGGAACAATTTGCCATTGAAAACGATTGGGAATGGAAGTGCCGGTAATCTGGTACGTCAAGTTAACCGTATTCCCGGCAGTATCAATTAAAGTAGCGTCATAGTTAAAGGGCACCGTACCGGTAAAACCAGTCAATACGTTACTCTGTAAAGCTCCGGTATAATGAGCTTCAAAACCGTCTCCCATAAGTTGTCCAACCTGGGGACTCATGATCCTAACCGGAGTTCCATCAGTAGGAGTGACCTCAAACCAAGTACCAGGCGAGGCAACAACTACTCCATTTTCATTCAACCGAATTGTACCGTGATATCCGGAGCCGCCTGTAATAGTGCCACCTTGCACAACCGCTTCATACTCATATTCATTAAATCCTACCGGCCTAAGAGTATATGTAATGGTAGCGCTATGATCGTTGCTGGCATCCGATACGGATTGGGTCATATAACGCAAATTGACATTGGTATTGGCAGCCAAATTCCCGCCAAACTCAATCTGGGAAGTAGCAATTGGAGCGATGGTTTGGCCTACCGGAATTCGAATATTGGTTACCGGCATATTGGTATTGATCACTCCAGTGATATTAGCCATCCAGCCCCGGACGATCAACCCATTGGAAGGATTAACCAACCGTCCGTCCCGTTCCATATTGAAATTCCCGGCTCGGGTATAATACTCCCGTTGCCCGTCGCTCAAGATGAAAAATCCATCTCCTTGAATGGCAACATCGGTGATTTTTCCGGTATTTTGCAAGTTGCCCTGGGTATGCAACACATCGATACTGGCCAGGTTCATACCTAAACCGACTTGCAAGGCGTTGATACCGCCCCGGTTGGCGTTAGGCGCGGAAGCGCCGCGCAGGGTTTGATTTAAAGTATCTTGAAAACTTACTCGACCGGCTTTATAGCCGACCGTATTAACGTTGGCGATATTATTGCCGATGGCATCCATCCGGATCTGGTGGTTCCTAAGACCCGTTACGCCGGCGAACATTGATCGCATCATAGTAAAACGACCTCCTTTTACTCAGTTACTAGTTAACTAGTTGCTAGTTATAAACTAATCACTAATCATTAGTAACATTTTAATTTCTTCCGCCTCAATCGTTCAGCGGGTTTGGAGGCTTCCTCGGAATCTAGAGGTCCAGCCTCACTGTTTAACAATCACTGCGCTATCAATGTTGGTAAAGACATTGTCCTTCAAACTGCTCTCATCAACCGCGGTGATCACGGTCCGGTTTTTGATACTGACCACCAAGGCCATCCGGTCCATTAAGATCAATGATTCCTTAGCGCCTTTAGCCTCGGCTTTGTTGACCGCATCTTTGAGCATAGCCATTTCTTGGTTACCCAAGGCAATCTGTCTAGTCTCCAAACGCTTCAAAGCATGGGCTGAAAACTTAATTCCCGACTGCTCCGCCAGTTGTTCCTGGAAGATGGTTTCAAACTGGGTCCCGGTTCCAACTCCAGCCTTCGCAACCGGTTTACCCGGAGACGGCGCTACCTGACCGATCTGGGGCGGCCTGATTACTATCTTTTCATTCATTAGCAACTCTCCTCATTCAAAGATCCGCATCGTCAGGCACAATATTCCAAATATTCTTCAGTTCAATGGCGGTTTTCAGATCGCAAACATCCCGGTATTCGACTTCGATGTCGTTACCTGCTTCATCGGTACCGATTACTAACTTAACGACAGTTGTTTTATCCCGTCCCTCGCCGGTTTTAGCGCCGATAACCTTAGCTTCATAGATAACATCGGTTTCACCGCCTTCATCGTTATAATCCCGGACAAAGACTTTTTTACCGACTAGAGCTTCGGCTTGGGTCAAGGTCCCTTTACTAGAGACCAGGCATTCGGGAGTTAAAAGCTTCGTAGTGGTGGTACCGTTCAGTCCAACAACCATTTTAGCGTCGGCCACATACACCTGATTCAAACCGTCGGGATTGCCCTTGGAGTCCGTTTCCCGGACAAAGACGAATTTATCAACCAACGACTTGGCTTCTTCCCAAAGCCCTTCGTTGTTGAAGGTGGTTTTGGCTTCGCCGATCTTCACCTCTCTACCGTTATCCAGTCGCAGATACATCTCGCCGCTGATCTCCCGGGTCGAAATCACTTTACCGTAGACCAATTCCTGACCGTTGTCACCATTAACCTCAGCTTTGATATGATTGCCAATCATTAAGGTAGCCTGTTGCATTTGAGAAGCTTTCGCCACGTTCTGCATCTGCTCTAAGGCTGTAAACTGGGCCATTTGAGCGATGAATTCCTTGTCGTCCATGGGATTTAATGGGTCTTGGTTTTGCATCTGGACGATTAGGATCTTTAAAAACTCATCTTTGCCAAGATTGTCCCCGGTATTTCGGGAAGCTCCCGGCACAGTTCCGGTAGTCATGTTATAAACCTGATTTACACTACTCATTGCTTTTCACCTCCTTTTTTGATAATAATTAAGCGATTAAGTCAATCAAGGTATCACTTTGCACTAGCGGTTTTGATTCTTGAGTCTCCAATACTTCATCATCGTTAATCCCACTGACTTTAGCCCCGGAATTAAGGAACTGTTCCCGATTGGAAGCGGCCTGTTCAAAGCCTTCATTACCCTGTTGATTACCTACGGATACCATAATCGTATCCACTTGCATCCCGTTTTCCTGCAAATCCCGTTTGAGTTGGCTCAAGTTACTTTCAATAATCTCCTTTACCTGCTGAGATTCGGCGAAAAACTTAGCAGTGACTACATCATTCTCAATAGTCACTTTTAACTGGAGTTTACCGAGATGCTCCGGTTTTAAGTTGATCTCCATCTCACTGTCGCCATTGTTTACTAAAACTTTGGCATGTTCAACGATCTGGGTGAAGAGTTCTTCCCGGTTGGTCGAGTTAACCGTTTCGGAGCCGGAGACTTGAGTCTGGGATACATTGCCAAAAGAAGGTTGAGTTGCAACTACATTCAGCACCGGGGTTTCGGTCTTAGCTTCAGGAGCGTCGTTCACCGCCAGCTGGGTTTGGATCGCCGCCAGGTTTACTTTACCACTCTTAGCGGAAGATTGATCCGGTTGGACTAAAATCCGATTCCCTTCGTGTTCGGCGTTGGCCTCGGTGTTTTTAACTAAAGCATCTCCTGAAAAATCAAACTTATTAACGGTTTGGTTTTCATTATCAGCTGTTACCTTGCCATTTTGTAATACTGAGACTGATTCAAAAAGCTGGTCATTGCCGTTTTTTTGTCCGTCCTTAGAAAGGGATTCTCCTTCAGTCCGGAAATGACTACCCAAGGCTTGGATCGAAATTTGACTTAAATCTCCCAAAACCGCAGTCTTGTCTTCTACCGATATTTCGTCCAATTTACCATCGAGGGAAACTTGTTTAAGATCCTTCATGTTTACTGTTGGCATCTCGGAGACAACTTCAGTCAAGTTGCCAACTCCACTGTCTTTTCCCATAGTTACGGCTAATACAGCTGTTTCCTGGATGGCTTCGACTAGCTCCGGATCAGCTGTTACCTCGGCAAGTTCAGCCATCTGAACTGTTTCCGGCTGGGTTTCGCCACGGATAGCTGCTTCAGCTTGGGCAAGATGGGCTAACAGCGCTGATAACTGATCTTGATTGCCATCAACCAAAACTTCGCCTTCTTGGTCTTGTTTACCCTCAGTTTCCGCAGTTGCTTTCTTTTGGGTAGTGTTTTCACTTTGGGGTTGGGCTGCTTCCATAGCTTCTCCGTTGGCAACTGCTTCGTGATCCGGTTTTGACTGGGACTCTAACTTATCCGCAGAGGTTTGATCCGCCCTTGTAAACTTGTCTGTTTGCGATTCCGGTTTGGTTTTTTGATCAACCGGACGACTTCGTTCCTGTTTTTCTCGGAAAGGCTTGACTGTAAATTGGTCTTTACTAGCCTTTTGTAAGAATTTTTCGAAACTACTCGGGCCGAATTCCGTCTTTTTTTCCAATAAGGAAGTAGGTTGTAGATCTTGGGCCGGTTTGGCAGCGGACGCCGGAGGAATAAAAGAAAGATTTGACATGGATTCACCTCCTTTCCCTATTTCTGCTTCAGTAAAATTGAACTTGCTTTTTGAAAATAACAGGTTAAACCGTTCGTGATTATTTTCAAAACCTTTTATAATACTGCATTTACCGAAGTAGAATCCAACGCAATTATCCCGAAGGATATATACGTTTACTATTGTTATCGGACGGTTTCTCCAAATTAATTAGAAGCTTTTACCGATACTTATTCAACCGATCCTGGGTTAGCTTAGCCAGGTATTCGGCGGGCATTTTTTCTAAGATCTTCCGCACCTGACTCTGTTGGAGTTGATCAAAGATCAGATAGACAGTGTCTTCAGGTAACTTTTGAATGACCATTGCCGCGTTTTTCGGTTTCATACTTCCTAAGGTCGCTAGGTAATACTTGAGGTTGGCTTCTTCCTTAACCCGGGCCGCTTTTTGGGCTGCGGTAAGGCCGGATGATCCAGGTGTTCCGGCAATAACGGGATGTTCCCGCTCCCAAGCTAGTTTTTCATCTAAAAAGAAATCTTGATCTTCCGCCAGCTTAGCCAGATCTTCTTGGAGCTTTGCTTCTCTAGCTTGTAAGTCGGCCTCTCTTTCACTCAGAAGCTTACTTCGTTTTTTGCCTAACTCGTAATTCTCCGCCAAATCATTCAATCCGGGTATATAGCTGAGTCCTTCTAAGAATAATTCTTTAACATTAACAATACCCAACAAATTTAAAATCCCTAAAAATAAACATATTGCAACTACAATAATCAAAATTCTACCAAAATTAAAAAATGTCCGGTTCATCTTTCCAGAACCTCCCGGCTTTCTTTACTTCATCCTATTTTATCCCTGATATAACGGCCCGTTCCCAGCTCATCGAGGAATTTAATCTCGGCGTTCAACTGTTCGGCCTGATAAGCCCGATAAGCCTTTTCTTTCAATTTTTCCAAAACTTTCTTTTCCTTGGAAGCCTCAATTAATCGTTGACGGCATTGAGCCACTTCCCGTTGGCATTCTTGGAGTTTAAGCATTGCCAGATCCACTTGACGGTTAAGCCAAATTAAATAGCGGTGATAATCATTAGCTTCCTCGGGAATAAACCGTAGTTGGAATTTTTCGCGGTAAAACCTAATATTAGCCTCGACTTCATCTTGCCATCGGCATAACTCAATCCTTGCCTTTTCACTCCGCAGTTCAGCCTCACGCAGTTCAATTTTGCGTAAATCTTCAATTCTAATTTTTATTTTTAAAACAGTCTCCAACTTAAACTTAAATTTACTCATGGGCCACCGTATCTCCAATCATCTCAATCAAGCGGGAAGCGGTATCGGCATAAGAAATTTTCTCTTCAATTCTTTGTTTTAAAAAATCATTGATCGTTTGAATCATACTAATGGCCTTATCGATCCCGGGGTTGCTCCCCTTCGAGTATGCTCCGATGTTGATTAAATCCTGGTTATCCCGGTAAGTGGCTAAAATACTTCGTAGTTCGCCGGCGGCCCGACTATGACCTTCGTTTACCAATTCAACCATGAGACGGCTGATGCTGGCCAAAACATCAATGGCCGGATAATGGTTTTGATGGGCCAACTCCCTCGAAAGAACGATATGCCCGTCTAAGATGCTACGAACCGCATCAGCGATAGGCTCATTCATATCGTCCCCTTCAACCAGAACCGTATATAAACCGGTGATACTGCCCTGATCGGAAGTGCCCGATCTTTCCAGAAGACGGGGCAATAGGGCGAAAACAGAAGGAGTGTAGCCCCTGGTTGTCGGCGGTTCTCCGACGGCTAACCCCACCTCCCGTTGAGCGATGGCAAACCGGGTCACTGAGTCCATCATCAATATAACATCATTTCCTTGGTCTCGAAAATACTCGGCAACAGCAGTAGCTACCATTGCTCCTTTGATCCGGACCAAAGCCGGTTGATCGGAGGTGGCTACTATAACTACCGAACGGGCAATGCCTTCCGGTCCTAAATCCCGTTCTAAAAAGTCCCGGACTTCCCGGCCCCGTTCACCGATTAAACCGATGACATTGATGTCGGCATCGGTGTTACGGGCAATCATTCCGAGTAAGGTGCTTTTTCCAACGCCGCTACCGGCAAAAATGCCCACTCTTTGGCCCCGGCCGCAGGTTATTAGGGAGTCTATCGCCCTGATTCCCATAGCTAAAGGAGTATTGATCCGTTTGCGGGTCAGAGGGTTAGGGGGCGATGCTTGAAGTGGGTAAAATTCACCCGTTAACAGCGGGCCTTTACCGTCAATCGGCCGACCGAGACCGTCCAAAACCCGGCCTAACAACCCCTGGCCAACTTCCACCTGTAGATTTTGACCGGTGGCGCTAATTTCACATCCCGGACTAATTCCGGTAATCTCGCCTAAAGGCATTAATAATACCTTCCCGGATTTAAAACCGACCACTTCTGCGGAAAGCAGTTCGGCGCGATCATTCACTTTAACCAGACAATGTTCACCAAGATTAACAGCAGGCCCATCCGCTTCAATGGTTAAACCGACAATTTGACTGACCCTTCCGGTCCGTCTAATTGGATCAACCAGCTTAATGGCGGTTAAATATTTTTCAGCGCTAAAGGGTTGGATTTCATTCGGAGCCATCGATTTGACCCGCCTTTAGGATTTCATTCATAATCCGTTCTAGTTGAGATTTGATCCTAGCGTCTACCTTGCCATGTTCGGTTTCGATAAAACAGTCTCCCGGAGCGATCGTTTGGTCCGGTTTGATCGCAATTGACTTGGGTTCGCTAAAAACCTCCTGTAATGAAGGGAGATTTTCCTCGATTAACCGCCCATCATCGGGGTTGATTTTGATCGTAATTGAATTGGCAGTAGCGACTCTTGATAATGCTTCTTTAATCACGGATACAACCTGCTCCGGGTGGCTTTTCAACTCAGAACCGATTATCTTCTCGACAATTCCGGTCACTAACTTTAACAGTTCCCCTTCGGAAGATACAATCCGAGTCACTCTTTCTTCCTCAGCCTGAGCAAGAATGGAAATAGAGTTTTCCAAATTCGCTTCAATTGCTTGTTTCGCCTTTGCTAGGCCTTCTTTATTTCCGGCAGCAAAACCTTCCTGCTGAGCTTGGACCTTCATTTCCTCGGCTTGAAGTTTGGCATCGTCAATGATTTTCTTGGCTTCTTGTTTGGCCTGCTCAAGACCTTCATCAGCTTGCGCTTTAGCTTGCTCGATAATCTCTTCCGCTTTAGTTTGGGCCTTTGCTTCAATTTGGGCCGCTTCCGTTTTAGCCTGTTCTATAATACCGGCAGCATTTTCACTCGCCACAACGGTAATATTATCAGCTTTTTCCTTAGCCAACCGAGTCAAAACATCGGCCTGTTCTTTACTTTGATCAATCAATTTTTCCGCTTCCAGATTGACCTGAAACAAATCAATATCCTGGACTTCCGCTGCTGGTTCGTTTATTTGGTTATCAATGGGTGTGGCATCATTTATTTCGAGTTCTTTTTCTTTCGAAGCTTCAGGATTAATTAGATCAATTTCGCCCGGTTCATCATCGGAGTTTTCGTCCTGCGGAAAGATCGTCTCTAAAATCTCCTCCAGAGTCGCGGCAGTTTCCGACTGGGACTCTGCTGAAGAATTTGGAGTTTCATCTTCTTCCTGATTATTAACAAAAAAGGCATCCACATCGACTGGATCCAGACGACACGGATGAGCCTCTACAAAATCTTCCGATTTAATAATTTTAGACAATCAATTCATCCTCCTTACCCCTGGAGATGATTATTTCTCCCGAGTCTTCCAATTGTCGGATGACATTAACAATCTTCTGTTGGGCTTCCTCTACGTCACGCAGGCGTACCGGCCCCATATATCCCATGTCTTCCTTGAGCAATTCCACTGCACGTTTGGACATATTGCGGAAAACAAGGTTTTTAACATCTTCACTGGCGGTCTTCATCGCCATAGACAGATCTTTAGCATCGATTTCCCGTAAAATACGTTGGACCGAACGGTTATCAAGCAATACAATATCTTCGAAGACGAACATCCGGCGTTTAATCTCATCGGCCAACTCCGGATTTTCCTCGGCTAAGGCTTCTAAGATGGTCTTTTCAGTCCCACGATCAACCCGATTTAAAATTGAAACTACCGACTCAACTCCACCGGCAATTGTAAAGTCCTGCATCACAAAGGAAGACAATTTTTTTTCTAGGATTAACTCTACTTCCCGTAAGACATCCGGAGAAGTCCGATCCATGGTCGCCACCCGTTTGGCCACTTCCACCTGTTGCAGCGGGGGCAAAGCCGACAGAATAATTCCGGCTTGTTCCGGAGCAAGATAAGCCATTACCAAAGCAATAGTTTGAGGATGTTCATTTTGAATAAAGTTAAGCAACTGGCTTGGTTCTGTCTTCCGGGCAAAGTCAAAAGGCCTGACTTGCAACGATGCGGTTAACTTACCGATGATATCATGAGCTTTATGAGAGCCTAAAGCCTTTTCCAATATTTCACGGGCGGAATCGATCCCTCCCGATAAAATAAATTCTTGGGCTAAGCAGATCTGATAAAATTCTTCTAAAACCCGATCTTTGATCTCCGGCGAGACCCGGCGAATATTGGCAATCTCTAAACTAAGTTCCTCAATCTCGTCTTCGCGTAAATTCTTCATAATACCGGCCGAGATTTCCGAACCAAGCGATAATAGTAAGACTGCCGCTTTTTGTTTTCCAGTTAATTCTTGTGGTTTTGCCACGGGAGTTCACTCCAAGTTTAAGATTCTTCGGAGAGCCAAGCTTTTAATAACACGGCGACTTCCGCCGGTTTTTCGCGGGCGAATTTTTCAATCGCCACCAAGCGTTCATTTCTAGCTCTTTCCTCCGGAGTAATTTCAATAACGGCTGCTTCTTCGGCTGTCATTAATTTGTCTTCCACCAAAGTATCGATCTTCGAACCTACGACTAATCCTTCGGCGGATAGTTCCTCTCCTAAAATCTCCTCCGCTTTTTTAGCTTTGACAGCCGGTGAACTGCGGCGGGCGATAATAGCAAGGGTTAATAATAAAACCATTCCGACGAAAGCGGCAACTATCATGTTCCAAGGAATCTCCACCGGTTCCGGTTCGGCCGGTTTGGAGAATTCAATCGTTTCCACAGTCAAACGGTCGCCCCGTTCTTCCATGAGCCCCACCGAGGCAGCAACCGTATTATAAACTTTATCTTTGGTGAGCGCCGGTAAATTACCGTCTACCCAAACCCCAACCGTCAAGCGTTTAACTTTTCCGGGTGCGGCGACCCTAAACTCTTCAACTTTACTAATCTCGTAGTTGGTAGTCCGTTCCGACTTTTCGGCTTTATATTGGGTTATTCCCGAATCAGTCGCTTTATACTGAGTAATATTGGTGTCGGTCCCGGGAACACCTACACTGGAGCTTCCCGTCCCCTCATAAGTTTCGTATTTCTCCTGTTCGCTCCGGGGAACCCCTTTATCAGCGAAAGTTTCACTTTTTTGTTCTTGATAGTCAAGATCTAAATCGGCATTGACTCGGACCACGGCCCGATTAAATCCGAAAACCTTGGAGAGCATACTCTCCACTCGCCGTTCTACCTGATTCTCATAATCATATTTAGCGCCAAAAGCGTCGGCGATAGAGTCCGGTCCAGGTAATCCCCGCTGGTTTCGTCCCGGTCGAAGCATGGCGGTTAAATCATTGGCATAGTTATCGATGATGGTGACATTTTCTTTTCTAACGCCGGTACTGGCTGCAACTAGATTGGCGATGGACTCCACTTGGGCCTGGGTAAGCACTCCCGGACCTCTTAGCTGTAATTGGACGGAAACGGTGCCTTCCGGTTTATCATCGGCGAAGATATACTCGGTGGAATCGGGTAAATTAAGTAAAATTTTAGCATCAAAGATCCCGTCCAACCGTTGCAAGGTTCGGGTCAATTCGCCTGAAATAGCGCGTTGTCTGTTGATTTGATTGGTGAAGTCGGTAGCGCTGAAAGAACTTTGGTCGAAGATCTCCCAACCTACTACTCCGCCTCGGGGAATACCCTCTTTGAGTAAATTAGCCCGAACCGAAACCGCATTGGGAACTTCGATCCCGCCACCCGCCGAAGTCCGGTAGGGAATCCGCAGCTCTTCCAGTTTAGTAATAATCTCGCTGCGGTCTTGTTCGGAAAGACGGGAGTATAGCAGCTCATAACGGGGTGATCTAACCCACCTGACCCCGAAAATGATGGTACCTAATACCAACAGCAGAACCACCACGACCATTATCCGCCGGGTGGTATCCATTTTATTCCAGAGATTCTTTATCTGGGTTAAAATCTCGTTCACATTAACCTCCTAAATCTTATACCTGGCGCAATCAAAGTTTTTATGCAAATCTTGGGGATAATTATATCATTCAACACCTTAGAAAACAATGAGGTGACCTGAACGAAAATAAAATTCGTAAATTACTCGATTATGATTGCATCCGGCATTAGAAGGCAGTCGTTCACATTAAGCTACTATGGTTATTAGATCTGGGTCCGCATAATCTCTTGATATGCTTCCAATACTTTGTTCCGAAGCTGCATGGTAAAGTCAAAAGCCAATCCGGCCTTTTCAGCCATGACCATTGCTTGATGGATATACTCCAGATTACCGGAGGCCATTTGAGCGTTAAGGTCCGACGATTGAATCTGAAGCACGTTTACTTTATCCAATGCTTGTCCTAACATTTGTTCAAAGGAATTGGCGGTTGCCGGATTTTCGACAAACGGTTTTGATTCCTTATCCAGTTTAATAAAAGAAAGCGGACTAATTGGAGTTGTATTCACCATTGATTGACCTCCCTTTCTTAGACCCTACCAATATCTAATGCCGCCCGATACATATCTTTAGCTGAGTTAAAGGCGGTAACATTCGCTTCATAAGAACGGCTCGCTGAAATCAAGTTGACCATTTCCACCACCGGATTAATATCCGGGTAAAGCACATATCCTTCAGTGTTCGCGTCAGGATGGGACGGATCGTAAACCAACCGCGGCGGGTTTTCATCCGGTTTAATCCTAACTACTTTGACTCCGGCCGGTCGCGAAACCAATCGTCCTTGGGCATTGATTGCTTCTTCGATAACTTCCATAAATACCGGAACTTTTCGGGTGTAAGGTCCCCCTTCTTTAGTTCTGGTGGTATTAGCGTTGGCAATATTATTGGATATCAGGTCCATTCTCAGCCGTTCAGCAGTCAAAGCAGTGGCGCTGATATCAAAATTACGAAACAGATCCATCTAGATCATCTCCCTTCGATGGCCTTTTTCAAGCCGTCCATTCTCTTTTTCCAGGTTTGGGTGATCGATTGGAAGAACAGGGTGTTCTGGGCGTCTTGGGCCATTTCGAACTCAACGTCGATGTTGTTGGTGTCGTAACGGCTCAAGGTTTTGGTCTCCCTGTTAATCTTGATCGGTCCCAATCCCGGCCGGGAATTGGAAAAATGCATCGGATGGGTTCTGACCATTTCCAGTTCGTCTTCGTTAATCCGGTCATTCAAGGCATCGGCGAAATCAATGTCGAGCCTTTTATAGAACGGAGTGTTCACATTGGCGATATTCTGGTTAATAAGTTGTTTGCGGATCATCGAAGCGTCCATGGCCCTTTCCAGGAGTTTCGATGTCCGGTTTTGAGTTAGTTTTTGCCACATATCCCGCACCTCATCCGATAATGTTTGAACCTTAATAAAACATCTATTTCAGTAATCGGATGATGTCCACCTAAAGTTTAGTTTTTTTTGAAAGCTTGTGATAACTAAGTTTTACTTCGCTATTATCAGGGTAAATCCTGCAATATCGGATTCTTTTTACTAAATTTCTATCCAAAACCATGGCCCATAAAGGCCGAATCTAATAAATTATTAGGGGCTGTTGCAAATATAGCATTTTGCAACAGCCCCTTCTTGGTTTATACTGTAACTCGTTTTTTCTTTTTTTGACTTGAAGCGGCTTTCTTGGTTGATGCCGCTTTCGAATTTTCGGTATTACCCGCTGCCGGCCGGGCCGCCCTAGCTTTTGCGTCGACGATCTTCTCGGCCTTTCCGGCGTAATAATAGAAAACACCAAAGAATAACAGCACTACGATTACGGTGTAAGCTTCAAAACTCATTTAAATACCTCCTGATTGGCTTAATTGATGATCTTTATAGCAAACTGCCGATCAAGAGACGCGTCTTCCGCACAATTGCGGGAGATGCGATAGAAATTGTAGAAAAAGTCAATCACCTTATCGGTAATGATTGTCTGGGAAGTTTTTTTGCAATACCGATCGCTATCTTGATAATCGATCCCCGCATCAATTTTTTGATAAAGGACCGTTCTGCCGCATATTTTTAAGGGATTGTTCTTCTTGTCGTTACCGGTGGTCAAATACAAATCGGCGGTGTTCGGTAACCCAATCGATTGGAACGGTCCGTTTACTTTAGGATTATTATAGGGGTAATCATTGACGGCCGCAAAATAGCTGAGGATCAAAAGTAATCCGCAGAGGACGGCTACTATTGAACGGTATTTACGCATCAAGACCCCCCCTTCAAATTACGGTTTAATTACACTTATTTCACTTATATTATAGTTAACTTCGGGTTGTTGTGCAATGTGCAAGTACAATTTACAACTATTAACTCTGCCAACCCTCATTCTATCTTTCTTCCTCTAGGGAGAAACGAACTGTGGTTCTGTCAGTATTTGTTTGGCATAAACTTCACTGCACCTCTATAAGCCGTTGCAAACCCCGAAATCCGCAGCCCTTCCCCATATTTCCCACAACAATCTTTATCGGATTATCACCTGATCCACTTTCGTTCCTCCCTTTAGGGAGGAAGCAAGTTGGAGGGTTGGCGAAGATTTTTTTCAATCTCTTCCAAAACAAACTCCATTCGGCTAAAAACATCTTCATTCTTAAAACGGATCACTTTTATTCCGTATTATTCAATAGCCTTTTGCTCTCCTTACTCTCTCAGGTCCTATTCACAAATAAATATAACTAATATATAGTTTATTTAGATTGACATCATTGATAAACTCGGGAAGGTATTAAATGTCTTATTCAACAACCCTACATACTGCAGTCGGTATATTGGCGTTGATCAGCATCAAAATGAAGGAATACCATTATGAATTCGTATCAACGAAGTTAATATCGGAGCATTTAAAAATTCCTGCCCCGACTGTGGTTAAGGCGCTTAAAAACCTAAACGCAGCAGGTATTATCGATACCAAAGAAGGCGCCAGGGGCGGAGTATTACTGGCAAAACCGCTTTCCGAGATAACGTTGTTGGATATATTCCTAGCTGTTGAACCAGGGAAGCCTTTGTTTAAAACCATCTCCGATTATCCCCTTAAAGGTAGAGAAGTGGAGATCATCAAGGCAAGATTGTTTAATAGTTTACAAAATGCCGAAAAGGCTATGATGGAGTCATTGAAAACATTAACCTTGGAAGATTTGTTTAATCTCGATCTGTAAAATAGAACTATTGAACCTTTGGTTCATTTTTTTAAAGACAAACTAGATCTAATCTATATATAGTATATAAATAATAATATTTAACGGAGGTATCAGCATGACTATTAATTATGGCAAATTACTAGCAAGCCAGAGAAACTGGTTTTCCACAGGGAAATCCGGAGAAATTGGTTTTCGGATCAAAGCCCTAAAAATATTGAAACAAACTATTATTAAACGCACTGACGAAATCATGGCCGCTCTGGAGAAAGATTTCGGCAAGAGCCGGTTTGAGACCTTCACCAGTGAAATTATGGCGGCTATCGAAGAGATCAACCTAGCGGTTAAAAATTTGCATTCATGGGCTGCTCCGCTAAGAGTAAAAACTCCCATTACATACTTTAAAGCGAAAAGCCGGATTTATTATGAGCCTTTTGGAGTCGTTCTGGTAATATCGGCCTGGAATTACCCCTTTCAACTAACAATAACTCCTTTAATCGGCGCAATCTCAGCCGGTAATTGCTGTGTGGTAAAGCCTTCGGAGTTGTCGCCCAACACCTCGAAAATTGTAACCTCGATAATTAGGGATTCTTTCCCGGAGGAATATTGCGCAGCGGTTGAAGGTGGAATCGAGGAAACGACAGCTTTGCTCAAAGAAAAATTTGACTTTATTCATTATACAGGAAGCACCCGCGTGGGGAGGATAATCGCCCAGGCGGCCGCTGAACATTTAACCCCGGCCGTACTGGAGATGGGCGGAAAAAGTCCTTGTATCGTCGATGATACCGCTGATCTAAAAATTTCTGCCCGCAGAATAGCCTGGGGCAAATTCTTAAACGCCGGTCAAACTTGTGTAGCTCCTGATTATCTGATAGTACATAAAGCGATTAAAGCACCATTGTTGCAAGCTCTTCAAGAACAAATTAAAGCTTTCTACGGAGATGCTCCGGAAAAAAACAGCGATTACTGCCGGGTCATTAGTCAAAGACATTTTGACCGGCTGTCAACCTTCTTGAAAAACGGCGCTATTGTCAGTGGCGGAACTACGGACCGGGATCAGTTATACATTGAGCCGACTTTGCTTGATAAGATATCATGGGATGATCCTATAATGCAGGAAGAGATATTCGGCCCGATACTTCCGGTTTTGGAATATGAGGATTTGTCCGAGGTGATCGCAACGATCAATGGCCATAGCAAGCCTCTAGCCCTTTATTTCTTCTCCAAGGACAAGCAAGCCCAAAAAAGAATCCTTAGGGAGGTTCCTTTCGGCGGCGGCTGTATCAATACGACTCTAATGCACACCGCCAACCCGCATTTACCCTTTGGAGGAGTCGGCGAAAGTGGCATCGGTAGTTATCATGGAAGGTAGAGCTTTGAAACTTTTTCTCATAAAAAAAGCGTCTTAGACAAATCGACACTAATTGATCCCCTCTTGCCTTATCCGCCTTACCAAAACAAGGTTAACTTTTTAAAGAAATTATATAAATAACTAGCGAAGTTAATGTAGATTTCAATTTGGTCCCATTTGCCTTTGGCTTTAACCACGATGCTTAAATATTAACCGCGGACAGACACGAAATAGCTCTAATAAATTCTTCAAATCTCAAGGTTTTATTCGGGTTCATAAGTGTTTATTCGCGGTTTCTGCGCATAACAAAACCCTTCCCAGCTCAGCAACGGACTCGACTATCTTATCCGCGCCTGCTTTCTCCAGTTCGTCCCGGTTGCCATAGCCGAACAAAACACCGATCGAATCGATCCCCGTCTCTTTGGCGCCGATTATGTCATACTCTCTGTCTCCGATCATTACAGCTTTTGCAAGATCAATGCACTTACAATTCTCAAGAGCATCCTTGATAACCTCGCCTTTTTTGACCTTGGTCCCGTCCAGATTGCTTCCGACAATGGTTGTGAAATACTTAGCGATCTTAAAATGCTCCAGGATTTGTTCAGCGAAGACTTTCGGTTTGGAGGTAGCCACCAACAGCATTTTTCCATGGTCCGTTAATTTCTCCAGCAGCTCTTCGATGCCATCATAAACCTGATTCTCAAAGATGCCCTTTTCCCGGTAATATTCTCGATAGTATTCCACGGCATTTACGGCCTCAGCCTTGGAAAACCCATAAAAATTCTCGAAGGAATCGGTTAACGGAGGACCGATGAATTTATATAATTGACTCCGGTCGTTAACTTCGATACCGTATTTTTTAAGAGCATGCATCACCGAATTGGTGATCCCCAGCACCGGATCGGTCAAAGTGCCGTCCAGATCAAATAATAAGTATTGGTAGCCCATATCGTTTCTCCTTATATTAAAAAGGACAAAACCTCCAGTTAAATTACGATAGCCATATCTTGCAAATATAGTATTGCTTATTAGAGCCAATTGGTTTACATGCCGCCAATAGTGTATCTGGTAATGTTTCATCTAAAATTCCATTATTTTTCGGCAAATAATAGTGCAGCACCAGCATCAGCGCTACTATAATTAAACACATTATTTTTTGCATCGTAATTTTACACCCTCTTTTTACGTTCTCAAGCGCTAAAACTTGGACAAGAATCCAGCAAAGGATAATTAAATATTTCAAATTTCACTTGACCATCTTTAGTCAAAATACCGCTGAATACCATTTTTTCTTCATACTTTGAATTGTTATTGAGAAAATCCGTCCATTCTTTTCTACGGAGCATTCTTTTTTCCAAGTGAACGGTAATTTTATTTCCTTCTACTTGATAAGTGCCTTTATAAATTAACTTGGGAATATTGGTATCATGGTTTATAAAAAATTTATTATCATAAAACCAAAATTCTACTTGTTTATTTTTAGAAAATTTCGCGCCACCTACAAAGTTATAGATCCCTTCTCCAACGATATACCATTCTAACCCAGTCAAAATTTCTTCAACATCAACTGTTTTGGTAGGAGAAAGACCAATAAGGATTAAATAACGGAAATCCTTTCGGATTATATCTAAATCCGGATCAGTTTTAATTTTTAGAATGTAAGCCGGATTTAGTTTCTTTACTATTTGTAAATGCTCGAAAATCTCTTCGTAATGATCATATCCAAACTCTTCATCGCTTTTTGCCAATACTCCTATGGTGCAAGCATAGTTATAATGCGCTAAATAGTATGTGTTATCACTTGTGAATGATTTCTTAAACAAATCCAAAGCTTCTTCATATTTACCCTCTTTATACAGTTTAAAACCCTTATTATTTAGATCAATAGCTGCTTCTCGATGACTAGTCGGCGAGTTAGTTTTTATCGAATCTGCTTGAGAAATAAAGGGTTGATTTATAATAAGGCATAAAGCAAAACAAAATATAGTTAGTATCATAATCTTTAATTGTAAATAACGGATCATCCTTATCACCTCTTATTATTTCTTTAGTTATAACCAAAGTAAAATCAATGCTTCATTGCTGTTTTTACATCATTTTTAAACTTCTCCCAATTCGAATTATTTTCTCCATAAAATAATTTTGGACAATCTTTCTTAGCAAAATCATAATGTCGCAACAAACCATTTTGAACATCTAATTGATATTGTTTAAGCCTATCAGCAACTAAACGAACAAGGGTTGTATATGTTTTTGTACTAAAATTTCCTTCTGCATCTATTGGTTCAACTTCAATAGAAATAGCCCAATCATTATGATTGCGTTCCTCTTTCCCATTTCTAGTTATGAAGAAACGTTTTTTACAAAGTTCGGTAATATTCTCAGGATGTTTTTTATCCCACCCATTAGCAAATGCTGTCTCTTCTTCAGGAACTATCAATAAAGCTTCTCCATCAACACCAATAATATAATTGGAACTCACATCCTTATTCGTAATAAACCAATTTCGTGTTGCTTCTACTTTTTGATTAGGCGCAGCAGTCCAATGCACAACAATAGCTTTTATTCCACCCGTTCTACGAGCACGCCTATTCCATGCCTCTCCATTCTTATATAATAAATTAGTAGTAATAGAATAATACATTTGTTCTTTATTATAATAATTAATAGGTGGTATTGATTCTTGAGATTCTTTCTTCTTTTCCGGTGTTGTTTTTACCGGAAACGCTATCGCCTCATCCGATTCCAAGCATTGATTATGCTTCTCAATACTTATTACCCCACCCTTAACGCATTTCATTTTAGAATTATGCATGAGGGCCGATGCGCCTTCAATAATTACATCGTTTTTCCAACTCTTCCACGGACCTTATAGCGACAGCCTGCATTGGTGATATTTCGGTATGCTGCAAAAATTAAATTTGTGAATACTTTTAGTAGTATAGTCATTAACATTCGCTTGAGGCTTGCCTTGGATAAAAGTATTCCGCCCCGGAGTGACTTTTAGTTTACACGTCCCGCCTTTACTACATTTCAGAGTTGCTCCATCTACAACATAACTGGTAGCCATTGTAAACACCTCCTCGGATATTCATACTTAAAGCTTTATTTTCTCAATAACGCTATCATGACTTAAATATAATAAATCTCCGATTACCTTCTTACTAAAATACCGGCAAGTATAGCGCTTATTTAATAAGCTTTTACCTTCAAAGGAATAAATTTTGACATTGGTTTTGCTTTGATTATTATTATCCATTGAGGTTTCCGTACAGATAAACTTATTTAATAAATATTCAATATGAAAACCGCTTAAATTAAGAAAGTTCTTCTTCTGTTCAATGACTTTTAAACTTTTCATTGATAATAATTGTATAGTTTTTTCTTCAACGAAGAGTAGTGTATTATCTCTTTTAAACAGCCCTAATATGCCACCATCCGTTAAGAATGTTAAATTAATTTGTTCAAAATTTGAATTATATTTTTTTAGTTGTGGTTTAGTTTTAAAATTAAGATGAATTGCGTAAATATTACCTTCTTGATCAATTACAGAATTAACTATGTAGTCGTTATTTTTCTTTTGAAGCAGCTTACCATCTTTGATAAAATAGGATTTTTTATCTTCAGTATTAAATAGAACGTTCTTATAATCTTCAGAAATAGAATAATCGTTAATTCCTGTTTCAAAAACGTATTTCCAAATATCAACACCTTTTTCAGGATCGATTTTTCTTATCTCTCCACAATCATTGGTTACCGGCCCGGCTTCATTAATTAGTAATAATATCTCATTTTTTATTTTTATCAAATAATTTCCTTTAATCTCCCACAATTTATTTAAATCCAAATTAAGCCCAACTATATATCCCTCTGTTTCTAAAATAATAGTATTTTTACAAGTCTCTATAGCGAATGGTTGGTCTTTTATTGGAATAGATTTTATTAGTTTTAATCCATTATCATACTTGTTTAAAAAATACTTCTCGCTTGATTCTTGATGAATTACATACCAAGTACTATTATTGATCTCAAAATCAACTATGTTATTTGAAAATTTTATTTCTTTACCTTGTGTGTTTTGCTGATTCAAGATAATTAAGAATACAAAAAATAAACTGATGAAAAATTTTTTCATCTTTATCTCAACCCTTTCAGATTTTTTAACACTATAGTAAAGGCTTCGTAATAAATTCAATTTCACCAGAATTTATAAGTTTTTCCGGATTGATATGTTTACCATCCTTCCTTGCAGTGATATGAACATGAATTCCCATATTTTCAATTCCTTTAGCTGTGTTTCCCATTTTCCCTATTGCTTCTCCCTTTTTAACATTTACGCCTTTTTTAACGTAAATCGTATCTACGTGACAATAACTAATTACTATTTCATCTACGTAACTAACTTGCACATACTTTCCTGATTTGTCTGTTACATTATCATGTACTGTTATTACTATTCCTTCTCCAATCGATACTATATCTGGTTTTGTACCAGCTGGTATTGGCGCATAATCCGTTCCAGTATGCCATGTACTAGCACCTTCCGGAGCATCAGTTCTATAACCAACTCTAGAAGATACCCTATTTTGTCCCTTCACAGGATTAATCCAAGTATCAGCTTCTCCTTCTTTCTTTTTTACATTTTTTTCAGAATTAATTCGGTTAGCATCTTTCCCTTGTTCCTTCCTTACCTTCGACCCGAAAATATGAATCATCCCGCTTTTTTCATTCTCATTCAACACCACCTTACTTTGGCCGCATTTAATATCAACCGCCTTTTTGGCGCTGATCGATACTTTCCTGCCTGCTTGCAAGTTCAGGTTGCCCTTGGACCGGATCTCCAGTTCATTATGGCTGGAGATGGTAACTCCCTTATCTTGGTCAAGCCGGATCTGCAAATTGGCTTCCTTTCCAGAGAGAGTTATCCCGGTTTGGTTCAATGCCAGTTCTTTCCGATGGTTGGTCCGGAACATTTTGGTATAAAGATGATCAACTAATCGTTCTCGATCTCTTTCAAGCCGCGTCGAACTGACAACAACCGCTTTATCCTCATTAGTTGAGGAGAATCGTATTTTTACATAATCTCCGAGTTCCGGCAGGCAATAAAACCCGGTGTGATTCTCAGCGCTATAATAGGTAGCATAAGGAAGCCAGGCCGCTTCTTCGGGAGGGGTGGGGTCATCAAAGTTGATTCTTACTTTGACCTTATCCTTGAGAGGATCATCATCCGGGCCGCCTACGTCAATCACATGTCCGTCCAAGGTTACTCCCGGCAGCTGCCGGTTATACCGGGGTTTCTGACGTAGTCCCCCATAAGGAGTTACTATTGTTTCAAAGTACAGTTCGCTGCCACGGATATAGGCAGTGGAAAGATAAACATAAAGGGCCGGCTGGATTCCCGGAAGGGTGACGGTATCGCCGATATCTAAGAATTGATTGGTCCGTAGTTTGTAATAGACGTATTCTTCCGGGATACTGGTTTGATCATAATTCGCTTTCACAATCTGATGTTTGTTGATTCTTTTGATAATCCATAAAATAAGTGGCTCATTAATTGAATATTCCTTCCCCTCAGGCAAACCTACACACAAGGAAGGTTTGCCGGCAATCGGGTCCGGGACCAGTCCGGTCTGAAATCGGGAAGCCAATCGCTTTAGGAACTGCCAGTCAGTCTCTTGGTACTGTAAGGTGAATTGGCCCAGCTTCTTTGATTCTTTGCTGTTTTTCTCCATCAGTTCTTTACCGGCAGAAATAACCGCCGGCCAACTACCTGCCGCAATTTTATCAAGGGCCTTTTGGTAAGGCATCTCCTTATTTTGAAAAGAACGCCGCCGTCGTACCATGTTCAGCCAATAGGTTTCCGAAGACCCGTTCAGCTTCATATAATAGTAGTTTTCGCCGGGAACAAACCAAAGCTTGATACGGGTGGCTACTCCGGCAAAGATTAAGGCCGGGTCGGAATTCTCCCCGGTATAGGTGACTTTGATCCGAGTCTCCCGGCTAGCCCGGTATAGGAAAGTTTCTCTTTCGGAAACTTCCACTCGCCTTCCGGAAAAAAAGAGCTTGACGTGATCATTAAGCTTCTTGGTGATTCGAAGATGCTTAACGGAATTCGGGTTGATCTTTTCTTCCGTCCCATCCTCCCAAATTAGGGTGATGGCAATTTTTTGAGCAACTCCCAACGTTACCACCTCTGCATCTTAGTTTTTATTAACCTCAATCCGACAAGTCTGTTTCTTAACATTTCTAACTGGTTACTTGCCGGATGGAAAATAAATGAATATCCCCTCGCTTTATAACACAAGACAAAAAAAGGAAACTGGCCCCAATTATATTCGATAATTAGTTTCCGTTTCCTTCTCTAATATTAAAATTTATCTAATTTTGCCAAGTAAATGATTTAGCCTTGAAGTAAAAAAAGCTGCCTCGAAATTATTATTACTTCGAGACAGCCCCTGTATTCACTGCATCCTCCGGGCCATTCGGCGGGAAAAGGCTTCGGTGCCGTTTTTTAGAGCCGAAGTCCACCTCATTGTATTATCCCGGACCATTCTCACGGCGCCACGGGCATTATTTGTCGAAGCGGTATTCATCATCCCTCTTCTCCGGCCGGTCAGCATCACCAAACCAACGGCTGCCCCGACCAAACTCCCGGTGACCAAACTTCGTAAAACCCTATTCATACTATTTCACCTCTTTCCGGTCTTGATCAACTGAAACGAATCAATCCAAAATTATTATTTCCACCGGAAAGAGAGTTAATTCCCTCATTCAAGAGCTCTTTCGATAATTCCGCCCCCCAATACCAGGTCATCCTGGTAAAAAACTACTGCCTGTCCTGGAGTCACCGCCCGTTGCGGTTCATCAAAAATCACTTCCACTCCTGCACCATATGGCACGATCCGGGCCGAGGCAGGCTTGGCGGCATATCTGATCTTCGCTGTTGCCTTTAACTCCCGATCAAAACTGTCAAAAGCAATCCAATTAAGATTGGTGGCAGACAATCTATTAGCAAAAACAGAGTCTGCCGGACCGACAATCACCTCGTTCCGCTTTGGATCGATAGCGGTCACGAATAACGGGACCCCAGCGGCGATCCCCAACCCTTTACGTTGCCCGATGGTGAAATTGGTGATCCCGGCATGCTCTCCCAAAACTTTTCCATCTAAATCGACAATTTTTCCAGGTTTAGTCGAACCCGGCCGATATTCCTCGATAAACCGCCGGTAATCCTGATCGGGCACGAAACAGATCTCCTGGCTCTCCTCTTTGGAAGCTACCGGAAGCTCATATTTAGCGGCAAGCTCTCTGATCTCAACCTTAGGATAACCGCCCAAAGGAAACAGCACGGCTTCCAGTTGCTCTTGGGTTAAACCGTAAAGGACATAACTTTGGTCTTTGGCCGGATCAATCCCCTTCCTTAATTCCCAACGGCCATCCACAGGCTGCCCGTGCTTTCGGACATAATGACCGGTAGCCACATATTGACAATCCAAGGCCTTTGCCTTATCCAACAATTTACTAAATTTCAAACTTTGATTACAGACAATACAAGGGTTAGGCGTCCGGCCTTGTAAATACTCGGCGACAAAATAATCGATCACATTCTCCCGAAAAGAATCGTGGAGATTAAAGATATAATAAGGGATCCCCAACTTAGCGGCTACCGCCCGGGCATCCTCCACCGCCTCCAACGTACAGCACCCGTCTTCACCGTCGTTACCAGGCAAATCCGAAGACCAAAGCTGCATCGTCGCGCCAATCACTTCATGTCCTTGTTCCAGAAGGAGGGCCCCAGCCACTGAACTGTCCACTCCCCCGCTCATCGCCACCAATACTCTTGCCATTTGATCATCCGTTCTCTATTTCGTTACCTGTAAGATGTTAAACATGGAAACACATCCGGGTACATTAATTTCTCCGATTTACATTCACTTACAAAACCCGTAAGGCGTAATCGGTTTTAACCCGCAACAACCTTAGCTCGATAATCCTCAATCGCCTTATGCACTGCGTCGGCGGCTAAATTCGAACAATGCATCTTTTGTGGGGGCAGTCCATCCAGAGCTTCCGCCACTGCTTTGTTTGTGATCCGTAAAGCTTCATCCAAGGTTTTACCTTTCACCATCTCCGTCACCATGCTACTGGTGGCGATGGCTGCACCGCAGCCGAAGGTCTTAAACTTAACGTCGGCGATTCGGTCGTCCTCAACCTTGAGATAAATCTTCATAATATCTCCACAAACCACGTTACCTACCTCACCGATGCCGTCGGCATCAACTATTTCACCTACATTGCGCGGGTTTTGAAAATGATCCATTACCTTGTCAGTGTACATGTCGAACACTCCTTTCGCTCCGAGTTATAAATTGGTGACATGGCTCTAAGTTTAGTAACGATTTCCGGCAGTACTTCCAACAGGTAATCAATTTCTTCCTTAGTAGTCGACTTTCCCAAAGTCAACCGGAGCGATCCGTGGGCGATTTCATGGCAAATACCCATTGCCAGTAATACATGAGAAGGTTCAAGGGAACCGGAGGTACAAGCCGAACCACTGGATGCGGCGATCCCCTTGAGGTCCAGATTTAATAAGAGTGATTCCCCCTCGAGAAATTCGAAACTGAAATTGACGTTTCCAGGTAGCCTCCGGTTCCGGTCCCCGTTCAAACGGACATGTTCGAAACCGGACAACAGATTGTCGATTAAATAGTCCCGTAAAGCGCTGATTCGAGTCATATTTTGCTCTAGTTCGGAATTGGCCAGGCTTAACGCTTTAGCCATTCCAACAATTCCAGCGACATTCTCCGTACCGGCCCGCCGGTTATGTTCCTGACCACCACCGTAAATCAAAGGCACCAGCTTTACGCCCTTACGGACGTATAAAGCGCCAACGCCCTTCGGGCCGTAAAACTTGTGGGCCGACATTGACAAAAGATCCACCGAAAGCTCTTTGACGTTTACCGGAATCGAGCCTACCGTTTGAACGGCATCAGTATGGAAGAGGATATTTCTCTCCCTTAATAACTTACCAATAGTTGCAATCGGTTGGATGGTCCCAACCTCGTTATTGGCGTGCATGATTGAGACTAAAATAGTACGATTGGTTAATGCATTGATTAGATCATCGGGATTGACTATTCCCTCGCGGTTCACCGGGACGATGGTCAGCTCAAAACCTTCCTTTTCCAAAGCTTTACAGGTGTCATAAACCGCATGGTGTTCGATGGCGGAGGTTATGATCTGATTCCCCCGGTTACGATAAGCTGCGGCTATTCCTCGCAAAGCCATATTATCACTTTCCGAGCCGCTGCCGGTAAAGATAATCTCGCTGGGTTCGGCGGCGCCGATCTCTCCGGCAATAACCGCCCTAGCGTCCTTAATAACCTTTCGATTCTCCCGCCCAAATGAATGAATGCTGGAAGGATTGGCAAAATGCTCCCCTAGGTAAGGCAAGATCGCTTCCAAAACTCTTGGGTCAACCGGAGTAGTGGCGGCATGGTCGAGATAAATCCGCTTCATTTAACATCCCTTCTTACTAATTAATGAATCCTAATTAAGTTTAATTCCCACTAATTCACTAGACTTTGCTTAAATCCTACCACACTCCCACTGGACTGTCAGTAACTAATTTAACCATATTGAATAATTTATGGTTTAAAAAATATATTCTTTCTTCACATATGGCGAAGTCATCAACGCCAACAGACCCCAGTAACTTGGCGCAAAACCAATAACAGATCCGACTTGGTATTTTTCACGACTTGCCAATACTAAATAATCACTACTGCCGCCTAAGATTTGAAGCCCCGGTTCAAGTGGGGTCAACCCGGATAAAGGGGTATCCTGTTGACCAAGATTGATTAAAAGCCGGTATCCATCCGGCGCTTCTAACTTCTCCGGTTCCTGTCCAAAAGCGTCCCGCCCGATTTCCCCGTCGGCCCGGGCCGGTTTCCATCTGCTTTGCAGCACTTCGGCTTCAACTAAAAATGAGTCGGAAAACAAATCCGGGAGAACTGCTCCGGTCAACGTCTCCCGGCCTAATAAAATTCCTTCACCAACCCGGAGATGATTTATTCCCTCGGGTAAATTATTAGAGTACAACAAAGGAAGGCTGCTGGAGTTTCCACCCGAAACATAGTGGATCGGCAAATGAAATTCTTCTTTTAACAAAGCGGCGATCTCTATTAAAGTATTCAACTTCGCCCTGGTAGGTTTGACCCCGGCCAAACAAGAAAAATTAGCCCCCACTCCGATTACTTCCGTGTGCTTTAGTTCACCACAAAAGCCCGCCAATTCAAGTATTTCGTTTTCCAAAACGCCTTCGCGCCGGTCCCCCAGATCCACCATCAAGATAATTTGATGATGACCGCCAATACCTTCAAGAGCGGCGATGGTTTCCGGTTCCGAGTTGAGACTGGTGTCGGCAAAGCGGACTACTTTTTTCAGCTTACTAATGCCGGGCAGACGCAGTAAAACCCGGTTCACTCCCGGCAAAACACTGTACCGTTCCAAGTTTTCAATCCGCGAATCGCCCAGTTCCTTCAGCCCGGCAGCGACTAAAGCCTCTACAATCCGAAAATCACCGGCGATTCCTTTTACCACTCCCGTTAAAGCCACTCCATTCCGGCGGCATTGGGATTCGAGCCTTTCAAAATTATGTGCTATTTTGGAAATATTGATTACAATTCGGGGTAAAGCCATCTTATTCCTCAGTTCTTCCCTTTTGAGATTTAATCCGATCCAAATAGGTCCGAATTTCTTTTTCATAACCCCGCTCAGTCGGTTGATAATAGTATTTACCTAATAAATTTGCAGGCAAATAATCTTGATTGACAATTCCCTCCGGATAATTATGGGGATAGAGATAGCCGACACCATCTCCCAGCTTAGCAGCGCCCGGATGGGATGAATCCCTTAAGTGGGCTGGAACGTTCCGGTTTTCAAGGTTTTGAACATCGGCCATTGCCTGATGGATCGCCTCACAGCTAGCATTGGACTTGGGAGCGGTAGCGATATAAATTGCCGCTTGGGCCATGGGAATCTGGGCTTCAGGTAGACCAACCATCTCCAAAGCTTGCGCTGCGGCAACCGCCACCAATAGGGCCCGAGGATCAGCATTGCCGACATCTTCAGCGGCGTGAACAATCATCCTGCGGGCGATGAATTTAGGATCTTCCCCGGCGCTGATCATTCGAGCCAGATAATAAACAGCCGCATCAGGGTCTGAGCCCCGCATTGACTTGATAAAAGCCGAGATGGTATCATAATGGTTCTGTCCGTCCCGATCATATACAATCGGCCGTTGTTGGATACAATCGGCTAAAATATCTAAAGTTAAAATGATCTTTCCCGAATCCGGGTCGGATTTAGTAGTCAGCGCCGCCAGTTCCAAGGCGTTCAAAGCAATCCGGGCATCGCCGTCGGCTTTATTGATTAAAAACTCCAGGGCGGACTGGTCCAGCTCCACCCGGTAATCACCTAACCCCCGTTCCCCATCGGAAAGAGCCTTGCCGATAATCTGTTTTAAGGCATCCTTAGTTAAGGTGGTAAACCGAAAGATCATGCTTCTGGAAATCAAGGGCGAGTTCACTTCATAGAGAGGATTTTCGGTAGTGGCCCCGATCAACAAAATTGTGCCGTCTTCAACCGCCGGAAGTAAGGCATCTTGTTGCGACTTATTAAAACGGTGAATCTCATCAATAAATAAAATCGTCTTTCGTTGGTATAGTTGATATCTTTCCCGGGCCTCAGCAATCAGCCGCCGGATATCAGCGACACCGGCAGTGACGGCGTTTATACTTTCAAAAACAGCACTGGTCGTATTGGCGATAATTCGGGCCAAGGTCGTTTTTCCGGTCCCCGGTGGTCCGTAAAAGATCATCGACCTGAGCCGGTCGGCCTCGATCGCTCTCCGGAGCAACCGCCCCGGCCCTATTATTTCATCCTGTCCTTTAAATTCTTCGAGATTCCGCGGGCGCATCCTAGCGGCCAACGGCGCTTCTTTTTGAAGATTTGTTTCCGCGTTGGATGAAAAAAGATCCATAATCCTATCACCTCGACAGCTTTTTACTAGAACCCTTGCCTATTCTAATAAATATAAACTGTGGGATAATTGCTGTCAAGTCTCGCTTCCCGTCGCTCGTCAATGAGCTTGCCTTTGTGGACTCAAGTTTATACTCGTGATCGTAATTGGGTTTCGAAATTGTGGTTAGCTTTCCGAGATCTTCAGCATTTTTACTATACCTTGTGGATCAATCAAAAACCTTAAGACCAAATCCCCCCGATCAGCTTGATAATCAACTTGCCACCGATCGTAATTATAATCAATATCGATTAATTTTCCTAGTTTAATCGAATTAAACTCCGCCCAAGTCTGCGCCGCCCGTTCCGCTTCGGAAAGAGATTTTACTTCGCCGTTTCCAGTGGCAACCGTAGCTTCAAAACTATCCCAAGGGAATTTTGGCGAAAAGCCCGCCACTTGTTCCGGCAATACCCAGTCACCCTCTTTGAGGCTGATGCTTACCCGGTAAGGACCGGAGATTTGATATTTTTGAATATTGCCAGTAGTAAAGGTCAGTTCGATCCTGGAATGAGCAGGCGACCATTTAAAAGGCATCACCGTTGTAGCCAATCCTAACCATTCACCTTTTTTTTGCCCTTCCAAATTTCCAGTGACTACAAAGTCCCCTTCCCGATAAGCTTGAATGTCCAATTTAAAAACGACAGCCTCCGGTTTTTGATCTTGATCAACATCGACCAATTCAAAAACGCCGGGCAACATTAATTGGACCTGTTCGTCAAGGATTACCTCATCTTGATTAGCGTCGCTAGGAAGCATAAAAAACAAGCTGATTCCGATCACCACTCCGATTATTAAGACTTTTTTGACCAAAAAAATCACTCCGTATCGTTTTACGGAGCAGTTTCGCTTTATCATTTAACAAACCTTTATGTAAAATTCGCCAACCCAATCAAAATGAGCCTATTCAAAGTTGAGGAATACAAGAGTTAGGAGTCCTTCTAAGCTAAGAAAAAGCGACCCGGTTAACGACTCTAAGCACTTGAGTTCTTTTTAAAGGCTTTAGTATAAAATCCCGAGCCCCTATTTTTAAGGCCTTCACAATCTGTTCCCGGGAATTTTCTGTGGTACAAATGATAATTTTGACCCGTTGATTATCTTTCAAAAAATAACGGATTGATTCCATAGCGTCATTATCGGGCATAAACAGATCCTTAATTATGACCTCCGGCCGGAGACTTACCGAAAGTTTTTGGGCTTCCGGGAATGTCCCGGCTTCATATACTTCAAACCCTTCGTTTTTCAAGAAATCCTTAATAATCATCCGCATCAAGGGTGAATCATCGACGATTAAAATTCTCACCTACCAAAAGCACCCCCTAAACCGGATCTATGATTATAGGTTCGCTCTAATTAAATTATTTCCCTTCAATTATTTGCTATTTATTTTAATAACTTATAAATCAACATTTGTAAATATCCCGTTTTCATTGGGGGACCTCATCTCCGGTATGAACCTGATACGACCAGTTACGCCCGTAGTTGTTATCCCAATTTTGGGCGTTGTCACGGAAACAAAAGTTTAATTGAGAAGGTTCATCGACATTTATAGTAACCGACCAACTGCCGTCCCGCCCTTTTCTCATTTGAAGGTCAATCGATTTTTCCCATTTAGAACCATATCCGGCATGTAGAAATACTTTCTCAGCTTTAGCCTCAGCCAAAAGCCCTTTATATTTAATCCTAACCTCATCACCTAAGGTTATTGGAACTGGTTCCATAAAGATCCCATCAGCCACTTCTTCCAATTTTTTTCTGGACATACTTCTATTCCTCCTTCTAAAATATCTTGGCATTAGTATGTCCGTATTTTAATTGCTTAAACTATTTAATCCATTAGGAGAAACCTTCTTGGTCGTTTCGGGTAACCTTTAGTAAATCCTTAAAAATTATCCACGGATAAACCAGTGAGGGACTTGCTTTAAATTCCAAATATTCTTTGGTAGTAGGATGTTGAAACTGGAGTTCAAAGGAGAATAATGCCAGTTGCTCTCCTGGGTGATTGAGTCTAGACCCGTATTTTTGATCGCCATAGAGCGGATGACCGATAGCAGCCAATTGCACCCTTATCTGATGGGACCGTCCCGTGCCCAGGACTATTTTTAATAAACTCAGTTGCTCCCGTTTCCCAACAACCCCATAATCAAGAATAGCTTCCTTAGCGCCGGGAATAGGCTTTGCAACAACCGATACAACATTGCGGCCGAAATCTTTGACTAAATAATTGGTTAACCGGCCTTGATCGGTGGCCAAATACCCCCGAACCACCGCGAAATAATGCTTTCCAAAACCTCCTTCTCGAATCTGAGCTGACAAACGAGAGGCCGCCTTAGAAGTTTTGGCGAAAACCATTACTCCGCCTACCGGACGATCAAGGCGGTGTATTAACCCCAGATAAACGTTACCCGGTTTTTGATAACGGTTTTTGAGATCATTCTTCAAATATGATAAAAGGTCCAGATCCCCGGAAGAATCACTTTGGGTTGGCATATTGGCCGGTTTTTCCACCACTAATAAATGATTATCTTCAAAAATAATCTTAATCTCCAAAGCTCACTCCCTTGCCTCCCATCGCCCCGATGCCCCACAAGGAAGGACCAATTTTGCAGCCGTTACCGGTAATCCAATCTCCGCAGCGGTTATTGTTCCAGTATGTCTCCTCCCCACAGTTAATGCCAGTATGTTGTTTAAGACACCCGGCGCTAAACCGGTGGTATAAGAGTTGATCAAAAAGAATAATGGTTCTTCCGTAAGCAACTCCGCACAAAGTCTGGTTAAACTGTATAACTCATCTTCGATCTTCCAGATCTCCCCGTTAGGACCTCTCCCAAAAGAAGGCGGGTCCATAATAACACCATGATATAAACGGCCTCGCCGCTTTTCACGGTTGACAAATTTGATTGTATCATCAACGAGCCAACGGATTGGCCGATCCGCCAAATTCGAAAGGTTTGCGTTCTCTCTAGCCCAAGTAACCATGCCTTTTGCCGCATCTACATGGCAAACTTCTGCTCCAGCTGAGGCTGCAGCCAAGGTGGCGCCTCCGGTATAGGCAAATAAATTTAAGACGCGGATTGGAGAGGTACGGGTTTTAATTAACCCTGCCAACCAGTCCCAGTTGACAGCTTGTTCGGGAAAAAGACCGGTATGCTTAAAACCAGTCGGCCGAATATAAAACTTAAGTGAACGATAGCTTAGACTCCACCGTTCCGGTAATCCCTTTAAAAAGTCCCATCTTCCTCCGCCGCTATTGCTGCGGGTATAATGTCCATGAACTTCATTCCATGCTTTTTTGCCCAGCGTGGCCGGCCAAATAACCTGCGGGTCCGGTCTCCTTAATATAAAACGGCCCCAACGTTCCAACCTCTCACCATCACCCGTATCCATTAGCTCATAGTCTTGCCACCCATCACTCACAAACACCGGCTGATAACCTCCAAATTCTCCAACTGTAATATGGACAAATTCTATCATTACCATCATATTAAATCAACAAGCCCTTAAAGGGAATTGATTTGACTCTTGATGAACAACAAGTCTTAAAGCTACGGGGCGGACATAAATAAAATGGATTTATGGGATTTTTTTGAACCCATTTTGATTTTGGTTTTTAAATCCTTGTAAATCCCGTTAATCCTATCTCAAAAAATGTCTAGATCAATGTAGACACAAAAAATGGGGCAGCAGAGCCGCTCCCAGTAATAGTTCAAACAATAACACCCATAGGTATCCTCCGAGTTAATATCAAATTTGACATGAAAACTATTTATTTTCCAACGACTTAAGATCATCGGTATCAAAAGCTATTAGTTTATTAAGATCTAAAATTAAAATTAATCTACCGTTTATTTTAACCATCGTCTTTAAATGCTTTCGATCATCTTTGGTTATAGTTCCGGAATTTTCATTTAGTTTGGATAACGGAACATTTACCATATCCAAAATACGATCTACCGCCATCCCAAAAATTTTTCCTTCAGTTTCAGCGATGACAATAACCGTAAATTCGTCGATCTGCAGTGGACTAAGACCGAAGGTTCTCCTTAAGTCCACTACCGGAATTACTTCACCCCGAAAATTAATCACTCCTAAAATAGGTTCCGGAGCGTTAGGAACTTTGACCGACGGTAAATAGCGAATAATCTCCTTAACTTGAAGAGCATCCACTCCGTATTCTTCGGTATCTACTAAGAAAGTAATTTGTTGGACCTGTTCCTCATCTTCTTCAGCGCCATTAGGTTGCTTTACAATATCAGTGATATCCATCAAATTATCTCCTTAAAATTTTTCCCAACTGTCCCCCACAAAATCTTTTTGAACATCAGGGGCTGGTTTTGGTTCAAGAACCGTTGCTTCTTCCGGCAAAACCCTTACCTTGCCTGTATTAGTGGTCGGAATCTTTTGCGATACTTGAAAACGGTTTACAATACGGTTCAAGTTTCCCGATTCGCTGCTCAACATCATGCTGGAAGCAGCCATCTCTTCAACCATTGCCGCGTTTTGTTGGGTCACTTGATTAAGTTGGTCGATTGACACTTGAATTTGCTCTCCGGCAGTAGCTTGCTCTCTCATAGTTGCTGCAACATTAGTGATTTCCATAACGGTTTTATTGGTATTCTCCACAATTTGGTTAAGTAATTCGGCTGATTGCCGCACCAATGAATTACCGCGTCCAACCCGTTCCGCGCTTTCTTTGATCAAACTTTCAACTTCTTTCGATAATTCACTGGTCCTTCCCGCCAGATTTCTTACTTCAGTAGCGACTACCGCGAATCCACGTCCATGGTCCCCGGCGCGGGCCGCTTCCACCGCCGCGTTCAAAGCCAATAAATTAGTCTGGAAAGCAATATCATTAACAACTTTGATGATATCTTCAATCTTTTGACTGCTGGTAGAGATCTGTTCCATCGCCGTTAATGTTTCCTGGACCGAATCTTTTCCGGCATTAACCGCCTCCAGCGTTGAGAGGGATAATTGGTTGGCTTGTTCGGAGTTGGAGGTTGTCAATTGAATCGATGAATTGACCTCCTCAACAGTTGCTGCTACTTCTTCCAGAGTAGCGGCTTGTTCCTGAGTGCGACGCGACAAATCCTGATTTCCCTTCGCGATCTCCTCCGCTGTTTCTTCAACTTGAGCAGCTGAATAAAGCACTTGAGTAATGATCTCGGCCAGGCTTTCCCCCATCTTACTTAGTTCCCGGGCCATCTCCCCAATTTCGTCATTACTCTTCACTTTGATTAAACCGGTAAAGTCCCCGGCGGCAATTTGCTTGATGTTTTTAACCACAGCGTTAATCGGTCTGGAAACTCTCCTGGAGACATAGATGTAAATCAGCATTAAAAACACGAATACTGCTAATCCCCAGATTGATAAAGTTAAAGGTATTATCTTACCGCGGTTTTGCTCGAAGATTAACCCAATCTTCTTTTGAGCCAGCTCAATATCGGATACATATTCACCTGTCCCAATCGCAACTTCCAAGCCCCCGATTTTTAGGGGTGCTATAAATGACATTTTGGGTTCATACTTTTTAGTGTTGGGATTTAACCATGCATAAGTGGCAAAACCTCCACCGGCTTTTGCGATCGAAATAAATTCCTGTACCGGTTTTTTACCGGTGGGATCCTTGAAATTCAAAAGATTCTTACCTTCATTGGTCTTGTTGTCAGGGGCGATTATATGGGTCCCATCATAAAGAAAAACAAAACAATAACCGTTCTTACCATAACGGATATGTCCAAGGTCGCTTCGGAGAAGATTTGGAATGTCCTCTCTTTCAATAGTTTCTCCTTGATATTTGCCCTGTATGGAACTGATGGTGGATTGGACGATAAACTTCATTCGGTCCTTGACTTCATCATAGATTACCTTACTAAAGAAACTTTTCGAAGTTTCCCTAACTTGATTCATTGAATAAATATAGCTTACCAATAATGCTCCCATCATCACCAACATCCCGAAAAATATCAAAGCCAAGAGTTTAACCTTTATACTGCGAGATTTTGTCTTTTTGGACATTCCAGTTCATCCCTTCCGTGTTCTGTAACTAAATGCCTGATTTTTAAATCAAACCGAGCCAGTTCCCCTTCTAAATACACCCGAACTAGAATTTAACAGGAATATTAATTGTTCTATCTAATAAAATCGACCACTTCCCTCTATTTCTTAAATGGTTTTTGCTGTATTTCTAAAACTTTTATAACTTTAAGTCGTCTAAATCATTAAGAAGTATGAGATCCAAAGACAACCGAAAAAAAACAAACGGGTTTTTGACCCGCTTGATTTTTACAGCTTCTCTTAAAGACAAACCTTATTCCCCAATCTGTTTTCTTATTAGATTATCAATTTCATTCTTTTGTTCCGGAATCACCTTGCATTTTATTTCCTGGTTGTACTTAATAAAAAGGAAGCGCCTCAAATAATTAAACACGACAATGTTCCCGTCATTTTCCCATTGATAGGATTGCACTTTATTCCAGCGATAGTATTGGCCTCTATAAAAGATCCCTGAATAACCAATTCCATTTTTTGATTGTATTTGATAGCCCAAATAAATGGTGGTTGAAGCAATTATCAGGATTAATGGCAAATCTCTAAAATTTGGGAAATGGATCGACAGAAGAATAATCATTATAACCATAATCCCTGTCATAATCATAAAAACCTTTAATTCCTTAACATTTGAATCAAACATCCGATATGTGATTTCGCCATTTTTTCTTTTCTGGCGTAGGCTTATTAATATATCATGCATAATAAAGCTAATATTCATTAGCAAAACCATAAAAATAATATTATCGGCCGCCCATATTAGGACGTTTTTCCATCCTTCATTATTATTCATTCCTCAACCGATCCTTCCGGCGCGACTACCGCCAATACATAATGTTTAAAATATTTCCGAGCCACCCGTTGAATATCTTCAGGCGTTACCTTTTCGATTAACTCCGGATAAAGATCAACGTACTTGTATCCATATCCCAACAATTCGAAAGCTCCCACAATCTCCCCTTGAACGGCGCTAGTTCCTTGCGACATGGTAACAATCCCTTTACAATACTTTTTAGCTGCTTGAAGTTCCAATGGCGATACCGGTTCATCGCAGAACTTTTTAAACTCGGCAATTATTCCATCCCGGACCATACTGTAGTTTTCCGGTGCAGTCACCGTTATACCAGTAATGGCTGATGGTCCGACCATTGTCTGATAGGAAGAACTAGCATGATAGACAAGGCCTCGTTTGTCTCTTAATTCCGAATAGAGCCGGTTGCTTAAGGTAACTGCAATAAGATCCATCACCGGCGCGTCTTTACTACGAGCACTAGGCGCGGGATATCCTAAAACCAGATATGCCCCTTGAATGTTTTGTGGTTGATGAAAAACAATATCCTTTTCCAATACTGGCATCGGTTGAGATGACTTCTTAGGTAGTCGGCCTTTTTTCATCTTGCCAAAGACGTCTTCAAACTTTTTGATGATTTCAGCGGGATTTACATTGCCAACCACAGTGAAGACCATATTATTCGGGATATATGTCTTTCTATACCACTCAATTAAGTCATCCCGTTTCAGTGAACTGATAGTCTCAATACTTCCTTCAACCGGCCAACTATAAGGATGATTACCATAAAAACACTTGTCAAATACTGAAAACACTGTATTAGAGGGTTGATCTTCCAAAGTTTTGACCCTTTGAATCTTTTCGCCTTTCCCAGTTTCCAGATCCCCCTCGTTAAACCTCGGATTGCGGATAATATCAAAAAACACTTCCAATACCTTGTTTAAACCGGGTTTAGTAACTCTTGACCAAACAGTGCCATAATCGGAAGATGCAGCGGACCCCCAACTAGCTCCCACCGACTCAAGCTCTTCATAGATCGTATATAACTCTCGATGAGCGGTCCCCCCGTAAATCAAACACCGCTGCATCAAAGAAGAGATACCTTTTTGGCTTGGCGTTTCATATAACTGCCCTATCCCTACTAAGAGGTTAAGAGCGACAACATCACTATCGTAATTAGGTTTTATTAAGAGAGTCAATCCGTTGGGATATACTTTCTTAATCACGTTTTGGGTAAAGGATGTTTGATCTGCTTCCAAACCATTTTTCTTGAGAGCTTGAGCGTACCTGGGAATGACCATCATAATGGTTATCAAACAAAGAACTAAGCTGATTCTGACGCTTTTTATAGATAATAAATCTGTTAATCCTTTTTTCATTATTATTTCACCTCCCTGGGTTTTACCGTTATAATTGTATAATGTTTGGGATTAACATACTCCCTGGCTACCCGCTGGACATCTCCTTTGGTTATTTCCTGTAAATGTCGCTCATATTCCATCCTATCCTCGATGGAACCGTTAACTTCAAAACTACTCATTAAACATGCTAGGGTAAGAACTCTTTCGGCATCAAATGCAAAATTGGCTTGTAAAACCGCTTTCGCTAAAGCCATTTCCTTATCGGTAACGCCATCTTCAATGATCCGCCTTAATATCGATTGAATCCTTGGCTCAAGTAATGAAGGATTTTGTGTTTCCGCATAAATCGCGAATAAACCAATATCCCGAAAAGTGATAGATTCAGCGAATATATTACTGACCAGTCCCTCGCCATAGAGCGGATTTAACTTGGCGCTCTTGCACCCTCCCAGTAAAACTCTTAATACTCCCAATGCGGCGCTATCTTTGGAATTTTTCAATGGCGCCGGAAAACCAAGATAGATGTATGATTGTTGAACATCTTTCTCAATTTCGATACGTTTAATCTCTTTCAGCTTTGGCAAATTAACCGCTGGGAAAGGTTCGATATCACCCGGCTTAAAATCCTTGAAAAGCTCCGTTAATTGATTCAATACCTGCTTGGTATTGACATCCCCCACTACAGCTACAACCATATTGTTTGGGACATAATGTTTACGATAATAGGCCAAAAGAGTCTCTCGGTTGATATTATTTAGAGTTTCAGGGTTCCCTACTAGACTATTGGCATAAGGAGTTCCTGCGAATACTTTTTCAATCATCATCAACCTGCCTAAAGTATCAAATGGTCGATCCTGATGTATTCTAATATCCTCAAGAATAACCTTCCTTTCCCGGTCAATCTCACTAGGATCGAAAGTGGAATGTTGGATTGCGTCCGCTTCAACATCAATGGCCAATTCAAGATATTCGCTAGGTACTACCACAAAGTAATTGGTAGTATCTAACCCAGTCTCTGCATTCAAAATGCCTCCCACCGCTTTTATTTCCCTGGTGATCTCGCCCACTCCCCGGCGTTCGGTCCCTTTAAAGAGCATATGTTCAACAAAATGGGATATTCCGGCTTGGTTAGGTGATTCGTTAATAGCGCCGACCGCTACCCGGATATCGATTGCGGCGATGGGGGCGGAGTGGACTTCTTTGACGATGATGGTTAAGCCGTTTTCCAAGGTTACTTTGGTGTAGGGGGTGAAAATAGAGTTTTCGGACGCAAACGAAGGAGGACTAAAAATTGTTTGGAAGATTGGTACAAATAATAAAATAAAAATTATTGTTGAATTAAGTTTTTTATATGTATTAAGAAATAGATATATCATTTGTTTTCCTCCATATTTTTCATAAAACATCCTATAACAAACTATTGAGAAGAGCCCGCTTCATAAGGTTCATAATTCAAAATCTTAATAATTACAGGTTTCATCGAACTAAAATTTAAAGTACAAAACTCATCGGATAAACCAATATGGGAAGGGTCTAAAAAATTAAATTGCCCTAAAGCAGGGTCTATAGATTTCCACCCGGTATTACCGGTATAGACTTCTACCCAGTAATGAAGTGCAAAAGCATTAAAATCATCAACATATACATATCCGGTAATAACCTTGGCAGGTATATTGATGGAGCGGCATAACGCAGCAGTTAATAAAGAGATTGGGCCACATTCTCCCTTGCCCATTTTCAAGGTATCTAACGCGTTTAGATCTCCGGCATATTCTGGTTTAATATTTTTATAAGTCCAAACAGCAATTGCCCTTGCTGCATCCCAAATGTTATCCGTATCTTTAGTGATCTGCTTTGCTTTAAATACTATCTCTGGATTATCTGCTTCAATTTTTTGACTACATCCTAAGTATTTTTGTAACTCTGGTTTCCACTCAACCATAACCGGAAAGGCCAAAGGATTTTGGGGTTGAACAGCATCCCTGACAATCGTGACCTCTCCTTCAATTTTTTTATCATTAATTGTCCCACTAAAACTCTGTCGTAAAGACGAATTTTTTAGATAATCAACATTTATTAATCCTTTTTCCATACATAGATAGATGGTCATTTTTGTTAGAAGATTCGTTTTTAATGAAGAAATATTACTAGGTGTGTTTTGAATATTATTTATATCATAACCGGTAAGTTTTTCCTCGGAAAAATTTTCTCCTGGTATGACTTCAATAATCCCATTATCTTTTGAATTAATTCTGACAACATTTTGGTTTTGATCCACATAAATTTCATCATTTCCCGCCATATAACAGATGTACTCATCTTTATCATCCGCTGGTATTGAATTAGTTAAGTATTTTATTGACATGACCTTATCAGGCATTGAAATAACGGAA
>JAAYEK010000152.1 GCA_012728785.1 Bacillota bacterium
AGTAAGGTTGGTAAAATAACCTCTTGATGACCGCTCCAACCATTCCGTAAAGAATAATGGATTAATTTTAATCCCCGGTTTGAAATCCTATAAATCGGTTCGAATGAAGCATAACGCTGTTGAAGCGGAATTTTTTCGGAGGGATGTTTCAGCTCCCACCATGGCCATTGCGGTTGATCGACGTAACTACGAATATCACAAGCCAGGAAATCAGCTTTGGAACGGCTAAAATACTTAAAAAACTTGCGCCAATCACCGGAGAATCTAACATCACACTCAATCAGCCAATAAAAATCGTAATCAGGATGATCAAGGAAAAACTGTAGTAAAGGAAAATGACAGTTACCTTTGACTAGCGACTTTCTGAGCATTGGATACTTTAACTGAGCCAGGCTTTGGTCGGTAAATAAATATTTACGCTGTTTTTTCAAATTGGAAGACAATTTTTCTTCGCGCTGGTGAAAAAGAAGGCGGGTTTCACCTAGGCCTTTGGTTGCTTTAACAATCTTTCGATACTCTTTTAGCAATACTTCACTAAAAGTATGACACATAAACAAGAAAATAGTTTTTCTCCCCATGGCTCGCTCCATTCTCCGATCATATTCCGGAAATAAGCAACCGATTTATTTATCAAGGGTCATCCAATTTTTCAACCCTTGCCTCGTTCTTTAATGAGTTTTTTCATTGCTTTCACATTATTGGTAGCATTTAGATACTTCTCATATAAAGCCTGCTGTTTAGGAAGCTCGCGCTGGACGATCTCAGCTTGGGGATGCCATAAGTGGTAAATGTCTTGATCCATCCGGAAGTGATGACCGCAGATAGTTTCTAATGATTCAAAAAAAGCTTTATCTTCAGGACCCCATCCTTTAAAGCGCTCGTCAAATCCTCTCACTTTCTTAAAGCATGACCTGGTAACCACATTCATTAAGGCTCCTAAACCGCCTTCAATTCGTTCAATATCCCCACGATCTATTTGAATCTTTCCCTTCAAACCGTTTTCAATTAGTTTATCGGTGGCCTTTTTGGTTAAACGGTAGCCATTTTTAAATGGGATAATCCAGGGATGCTTATGAATATTGGCGCCAATCTCCTTTATTAAGTCTTTATTAAAGACTACATCGGCATCGGTAATGATAAAGATATCGCCTTTTGCCTTTTTAGCCGCTCGGTTAACAGCCTTTGAACGGTTAAATAACTTACCGTCATCCCTTCCGATACAGATATCCAATTCCGGAAATAGCCGTTGATATCTTCGTTTAACGTTTTTCCATAAAAAGTCCCGCCTGCCGTGATCCGGTTTATAGGGAATTAATACCAAAATTTTCATTATCTCACTCCTCTACCTATAGATAAACAGCCGGTTTTTTTTATTAAATTTTTGTATATTATATTCCCATTCGAAAACTTTGCAATTGAGGGAATTGCATAATTATCTTAATAAACCCTTTGGCCATAAATCATGAATTATACAATTTCTTAAATTAGGAACAAATATTATATATTAAGACTTCCCGGTTCTAAATCCGGGAAGTCTTTAATGTTAGATAATTGAAATTAGAATTAAGTATTTCTGAAAGTTACTCGATTGCGCCTCTGCCGACTCCTTCGTATAAAAAGCCCACTTTTCTCAGTTCATTTGGGGTAAAAATATTTCTTAAATCAATTAAAGTTGGAGTATTCATTAAACTTTTTACTTTTACAAGATCCAGCTTACGATAGATATCCCATTCAGTAAGGATAACTACGGCATCTGTTCCCTCAAGGGTCTCATAAATATCGTCATGGTATTTTACCAAATTACCAAAAATTTTTTCAGCTTCTGTTAACGCTTTTGGGTCATTTACTTTGACCACAGCCTTGGCATTTAAAAGCCTTTTAACGATCGGTATTGCCGGTGATTCCCGAATATCATCCGTATCCGCCTTAAAGGCCAATCCTAGTACCGCTATGGTTTTCCCTTTTAATGAACCAACGGCTTGTTTGATCTTTTGAAACATCAACTTCTTTTGGCTTTCATTAGCTGCCACTACGGCTTCGACAATTGATAACCGTTCCCCGGTAGGACGGGCTATTTCCACCAGAGCCTTGGTATCCTTCGGAAAACAAGAACCGCCGTATCCTGGACCGACATTAAGGAATTTCGGCCCGATCCGGCTATCCAAACCCATCCCTTTAGCCACAATGGTTACATCGGCGTTCACCTTCTCACAAAGCCGGGCAAGTTCATTAATATAAGCAATTTTAGTTGCTAAAAAAGCATTGGATCCGTATTTGATCAACTCCGCCGTTTCCAAATTGGTAAATACAAAGGGAACTTTATCCCGCTCAAGCTTTTGGTAAACCGCTTTCATAACTGTTTTCCCTCTTAAAGATTGGGTTCCGATCACGATCCGATCCGGTTGCAAAAAATCTTTCAGAGCGGTTCCTTCCCGCAAAAACTCGGGATTACTGACCACATCAAAATCAGAGCCGGAGACTGCGTTTTCGCTGATGATCGCCTGGACTAGTCTCCCTGTCCCTACCGGTACCGTAGACTTGTTGACAATGACTTTATAATCATCAAGATTTTTGGCGATCTCCTTGGCTACGGCTTTTACCTGGCTTAAATCTGCGGAACCATCCTTTTGCGGCGGCGTGCCCACTGCGATGAAGATGACTTGCGCGTTCTTGATTCCCTTCTTTTGATCGGCCGTGAAGACAAGCCGGTTTTCTGCTAGGTTTGATTTTACGATCTCTTTAAGTCCAGCTTCATAAATGGGAATTTTGCCTTTGTTTAATAAATCTATTTTAATCCGGTCGATATCAACCGCTGTAACCAAGTGCCCAAACTCGGCTAAACCCGCGGCTGTTACCAGACCGACATACCCACAACCGATAATTGTGATATTCATCCTATCTCCTCCACTAAAGTACAGCAAAATGATGATACATCTTATGGCTATTACATTGATAATTCTCTGTGCCCTTAGTGAATTAAACAGATGCTTTAGTCAACAATATAAAAAAAGGCTGATTCAAAAGAAACTTTGAGTCAGCCCTACCTTGTATTAATTAACAAGCAAGTTTTATTAATTATGCCAATTGCACATCCGTTACCACTTCCACCGGGACCGGGTTGGGATTGCCGTCATCAACCACATCTAACGGAACTACACGTTTGGTGACGCTAAGCACACCCGGACCACTGACGTCGGTAACCACATCAAATTCTTGGAAAACAGCTCCTTCCGGCGTTAAGACCAAAGCCCTGACCCGAATCCTCTCGGTGACAATTCCCGGACCGGTAATATTTGTAACCACCGATATTTCTGGCTGAGGTTCTTCCGTTCCGCTTACGGTTGCTCGCAATACAACGACCTGGGTTACTTCGTTCCTTTTCTTATCTAAACTAAAGGAGATATTTTCAATATCAACGGTGGCTTCGACTGCCTGATCCGGCCGGATGCCGGGGATGCTAACCAGAATCGAGAAGGGAATCCTTTCGGTAATACTGCGGACGATGTTATCAGCATCTACGAAAAAGATGGTCTTTTCAACGATGCCTTCCACCACTACCCCATCAGGAATGACTCTGGCAGTTAAATCAGTGATAATTGCTTTAATTTCCTTGATTTTAATGGCGGACACGGGCAATTCGAAAGTGTTCCTTAATATAATCTGCTGTTCGCCGATTACTGCGGCGCCTGGGAAAACAATGGTTACTCTAGTTACATTGATTGCTTGGATAATTCGTTCTCTTCGAATCACCAGGACCTGTTTGGTATTTTCGCCTACCACTTGCTCAACCTTGAAAAGGGGCCGGCCTTCTCCCAGTACTAGATTTAACTGAAGGGTTCTCGTTACAACAGCGTTAATCGCGAATATTACTTTTTGGCGCAGTTCCGTGGGAGCGATCAGATCAAAGAAGATTGCTTCAATTATCGGTGTGATATGGACATTATCACCAGGAACCGCGCCGGGAATATCTAAGAATAACGAAAAGGGAATGTCCTCGGCCAAGTGGCGTTCGATATTGTCTTCACTGATGAAAAAGATTTGTTTGTGAATAATTCCTTGGACAATTACTTTATCATTAATTACATGGGTTATTATATTGCGGAGTTGGGCGACGATCTCCCGGACCTTAACTGCGGGTACCGGTAAAGTAATGATTGTTTCATTTAGATCTTGGACTGTATTTTCACCGATGAACTCTTCTACTTTAAATAACGGTCCGGTCCCAACGGCAACTTGAAGCCGGATGTTTTCGGTCACTTTGACGAAGAATTCCAATACCGCTTTTTGTCTTAGAGTGGTTTCGTCGATTAGGTTAAAGAAAATAGCTTCGATTCGGGACTGGACCTGAACATCCATTCCAGGGGTGGCCCCAGGAACGTCGACAAACAAGCTAAAGGGTATTTCCTCCATTTGATGGCGTTCCAAATTATTGGAATCGACAAAAAAGATTTGCTTATGAAGAATGCCTTGAATAATTACTTTATCCTTTATAACTTCCACTTCTATATTACGAATATCTCCGGTAATTTCATCGACTTTAATCGCGGGAAACTCTAAAGCAACCTCTGCTTCGATTAGACTTTGAGCGGTATTCTCACCCACTACTTCTTTTAATAGTAATGTTGGTCCGTCGCCGGTAGCCAGATTTATTTGGACTGTTTCCGTAACTTTTACAAAAACTTCAATGATGATTTTTTTAACGATGCTTTCACCTTGAGGTGCAAGTTCGGTGATGATATCTTCGATTCTAGCTAATACTTGGGCGTTCATTCCCGGTTGTACTCCGGGGATATCCAGGAAAGTGCTGAAATGAATATCATCGGCCAAATGGTGAACTAAGTTGTCAGTTCCTACAAAAAAAAGTTGCTCATGTACGATGCCTTGGACTATTACTTTATTAGGAATAATTTCAGTTACTATATTCCGGATTTCACCGGTAACGTTTCGAACTTTGATCGCTCGCAGTGGTAAGACTGCCTCTTGGACCGCTTCAACCCTAGCGCTAACTGTTTGGGTACCATTGGCACGGACTTTGCCCCCCTGAAGATTCATGGCTGCCGGTTCCTTTAGTAGCGTTAATTGCGACTGAACATCTGTCACCGATACTTTTGGCAACACCTCTACCTTGACCTTACTTACTTCAGCCTGACCCGTAGGCTGTAATTCCGACCCCTCCGGTAATTGTGCAGCTTCATTGGCTTCACCATTAACAAGGGCAGTGACTTTAACGGATTTTGTTTGCACCGCTCTTTTTTTACCTTTGGTGGCCGTTTTTTTCTTTTTGGAGCTGCTTGCTTTTTTCTTTTTAGGTCCAGATTCTTCATCTGATGTAGCTTTTTGATTCTGGGTTATATCTGATTCCCCTAAATCCGGGGTTTTTGCTTTTTTGGTAGCGGATTTTCTTTTTCTTGGTTTCTTTACTTCCTCTTCCTGAATTTCCTGGTCCTCATCATTGGTATGATCCACTCCCATTATTTCAACCTCCTTTCGGATATTCCGGCGAATTTCGCCGAAAAATTTAGAAAGGTTAAAATTTCTAATACAGTATATGCAATAGTCCAAGTAGGTGACAGTAGCTGAAGAAGAAACCATAGGTTGTGCCAAAAGCGGGGGTCAAGAAATATAAGAAGCCAGGAGCCAAAAGAGTTTAAGATGCAAAGGGTTAACTTTCATCTCCTGACTCCTGGCTTCTGACCACTATTGATTCCTTCATTGTCAATCAATAAATATCTGAGTAATCATCTTCCCATAAGGACTGCCTTTGACAATTCCAATCCCGATTTTTTTGAATTTGGGATTTAAGAGGTTACTGCGATGGGCCGGGCTGGCAAGTATTCGGCAATGGGTTTTAGTTAAATTGGGTCCTCCTGCCAAATTCTCGGCGGCATTACCGTAAGAAACCTTGGCAGCTTTCAATTGGTCATGAATAGTCCCGAAACGTTCCGAATAGTGGCCGAAATAGTTATGGCCGACCATATCCAAGCTTTTGTCCCTGGCTAATTTTGTTAGAGTGGCGTTGATTTCAAACTGAGGCAAACCAGCTTTCGCTCTTTCCTGGTTTATCAGCTTAAACATCTGGGCCTCTTCACGAGTTAGGTTTATCTCTCGTAAAGAGCTTTGTCCATTGTTAAGATTGGGACTTTTAGCCTGTGAGGATTGATAATTACGCCATTCGGATTGATTAGTCCGTTCATTGCTATTGTTATTTGCCATAACCTTTGGAGCGTTAATTACGATTAAGATTAAAGTGAATAAGGGAATGAATAAGAGGACGATTATTTTTACGGTAAGTTGTTTGATTGAATAGCCCATCAATAGCTCCTTTCATTGTAAGGTCCGGCGGTATAAATCCTCAGGCCTGCTTAACCATTTCGGCAAAGATATAAATTCACTATTTAGCGTTATAAACCTTTATGTAATAATGTGAAAGCCCTGTAGGATTTGGTAATAATTTAAGGGCCTTACGGCCCTTTTGAAATTAAGGGATTAAACTTCTATTCTTTGGGTGGTAATTCAATCAGCCCTTCCCTGATGGCATAAAGAGCAATTTGAGTCCGGTTCGCCAAAGCTAATTTCTTACGAATACTGGTAATATAGTTTTTGGCGGTTTTTTCGCTGATAAACAACATTTTTCCGATTTGTCGGTTATCTAATCCTTGAGCGACCAAGGGTAAAATTTCTTTTTCACGGGGACTCAACCTCTCTACCGGATCAGGTCGGCAGTTACCATTCGTTAACGGTGACATGCCTCTCCTCCTCCATCTAACTTCGCTCAGGCGGAGAAGATATTATCTATAAAGCCTTTTATATGTAGACACACGGTTCTCATCTTTTTTTATCCCGGCTAATTCAATAATGAACCCTTGCGAAGTAATTTTCTTGCTTACATGATATTCCCAAACAAGTAAGTCGGTGAACATCCCGTGACCTAATCATTTATTCAATAACTCTTTTAAATATTTGGTGGCCGCTCTATTAATCCGTCGTTCTTCATCGATACAGACATGTTTAGTAAAACCGGTTGCCAAAAGTTTAGCGGTTTCCAGATTAACAACGCGGTAGTTGAAATAAAAACCAGCTCCTTCAACATCTTTGAGTTCGGTTTCGATTTCAATCAAATCATCATAATATGCCGGGCTTATATACTTCGCTCCGCTTTCTACTAATGGCAACAACCAGCCTTTCGTTTCACATTCCCGATATGTCAAGCCTAGTTCCCGCATCCATTCGGTTCTTCCAGCTTCAAACCAGATATAATAGACAGAATGATGAACAATTCCCATTTTATCGGTTTCTTGGTATCTAACACGAAAATTAATCTTGGTACCCATTTTTCCTCCAATTTATGATTTTAGCAGCAAATAATAAAGCAGCCTACCTATAGAATGATATAAGTTGGATCTTATTTAGAAGATTACTAGATTAATTTAACATACTTTCTCATCGTTTTGAAGTAAATGGTCATATTCATTTAATAAAGAGTCAATTTTTTCAGAAATTCTCAAAATCTCCGGAGTTGTTTCCCCGGTTAGATCCCATAACTTATTTAATTGAATTTTAAGGATATCAATTTGGCGAGATACTTCATTGAGCCTATTTGACATCATGCCCCTCCCTAAAATGTTTTGCTGTTACAGGTTAATTTACTTCTATACATATATCGTCATCTATATTTAACTGCTAAAGCTAATTACAGGAAATTATTTAACAAAAATTAAAATTTATTCTAAACTTAGTCTTTTTAAATTTGAGGTTTTATTGTTAATCGGGTTTTAAATATTAAAGTGAATATTATTTACCTAAATTTTACAATAAAATAATACTATCTTTTCTCCTAGATACATATGATAGACTTCAGTGGGAGGAGGTGGAGCATTATGCCGATTGTCGGTTCCAGGCCGAAAAAAGGGATTTATAAGTGTATTGTCTGTGATCAAAAAGTAACTATTGATTATTATCGTCCTACCCTTTCTTTTTGTCCAAATTGTGATGGTGTGTCTTTCATTAGTGTTGGTTCAAATAATGATCTTTAAAAAAATCAGCATACCGAATTAGATACGGTATGCTGATTTTTTGAACCATGGATAATTATCAATAGTATAGCCAACAAAAAAATTGAATCTCATTGTTTTAAAAGGATAATAAACCCATTTCATCCTTCTTCATCTGGTTCGGAAGATTCTTCCCATAATTCATCTTCGGCTGATACTTTTTCTACTTCAGTCTGGTTTGCTATAACATTCTCACCTTCTAATTGGTTTTCTCCATTATTAATTAAATCATCGGCAAACATCTAATTCACCCCCTTTGTCCCATTTTTGATCGACGCTTATTTTGTATGCTACGCGCCAGGGATTTAGAACGAGGAAGTGAATCTTTTTTAATTGGCTGTTAGCTGTTAGCTGTTAGCTGTTAGCTTTTGGCTTTTAGCTTTTGGTTTGAGGGTCGTTTGGCTTAGGCCTAAAACCATCAATCAATTAATAGCCAATAGCCAATAGCCAATAGCCAATAGCCAGTAGCCAATAGCCAGTAGCCAGCTACAATAAAGGTTCCCATTGGTGTTTTTTCATGTCGATGCAGCCATTGTCAGTAAAAGTTACTCCTTCGCTTTCCAGCAATGCCCGTTGCGCCCCAGGTCCGAAAAGGTGGCTGGGACACATGCCGCCAGACTTATTGACCACCCGGTGACACGGAAGGCCTAATTCTTTTGGGGCGTCATGCATTGCCCATCCCACAATCCGCGCTCCTCCCGGTCGGCCGATTAGGGCGGCGATCTGGCCGTAAGTGGCTACTTTACCGACAGGGATTTGGGCGACGACTTGGTAGGCTTCTTTGAAAAAACCGCTCATAGGGATACTCCTTTGTCCAAGTACAAACACACCACATTAAGGGTGTGTTTGTGTTTTACATCTCTTTTTTGGTGTATGACATATCAGATCAACCATTATTGATAAAAGCTTCTTTATATAGGTATCAAATTAACATCTTAAAGACATTAGGGCATTAATGTAAGGGTTCCTTCATCCAGCGCCACTTCATAGTAACCATGTTTATCCCATTTTAGAGTTTTACCGCCCTGTTTGAGGGTCCCGCCATCTACTTTAACCCGTAAGTATTTGCCCTTGGGGAAGTTGGCAGGTAACGTCCAGGTCCATATCGTTTCCTTACCGGACTTAACGGGAGTTACCCCATTGAATACCTTCTGTCCGGCCCAATAAGCGCCCACATTAACCAGGCTATCCAGCCAAACATCGTCGAAGGCTTTGGCATGTTCAACACTTTCGATGATTTCACCGATTTCCACGGGAGCAAACCAGTTATCGCCAGTCGGGTTAATGGTATGGAAAAGGAAAATAAGCCAGCGCCCATCCACCCGGGTTGAATCTATTAAACCATTAAATTTGGCCGCTGTTTCCCCACTGTTCGCCATATAACAGGGCAGGTTAAACGGGTCCGAACCGTCGTTTGGCCGGATAGCATCGCCGCCAACGCCACGGTTTAGGAAAAATCTTGCTTTAGCAGCTTCTTTATAACCAACATCCCCATAGGGAGATGCCATTGTCCAAACAGCGGCTTGACCGAAACGTTCGGTGATATATTTGGTACATTCATCGATCTCCGCATCAAGAGTAGCTAAAGGTTTTCCAAAACAGCTCCCGGTCAAGTTCGCATAAGGATGGCTCACCGTATGGTTGCCGATTTC
>JAAYEK010000153.1 GCA_012728785.1 Bacillota bacterium
ATCATATAAAAATAAGTGTTTCTCCGTGTTAATATTTTCTTTAATAATTTTCCCAGCAGTATCTTCTTGATAAAGGTAACCCCAATCTTTCTTTTCAATAGATTTAGAACTTAAAGCAACCCCATTCTTTTTCACTGTTATTGATAAATTCACCAGTGTAAAGTCATCGCGCAATTTAACTATTGTCTGGCTCCGGTATTCATCAAGCAGATCTCTCTCCAGTTTAATTTTATAGATACTTTCCTCTTTTATAGTCCAGAAATTTTGATTGCTCAACTTTTCTTGATTAATTACTGTTACTATATTATATGCGAAGGGTTGTCCGTTAAGATTAACAACATAACTCCAAGTCATATCTTTCACCAATTCCGAAGGAGCAGCGGATAAAAAGGAGATTAAAATTAAATTAATAACAATTAAAAATAATACTTTATAAATAATATAATTATTCCTCATTACCTTATATCTCCTTTTTTATTAACAATGGCATAGAACCACAATCCAAAATGAATACCCAACGTTGATATAATCAGGCGCTAAAATTTTTTGCATCATAATTCTTAACTATTCTATCTTCATTCATTCCCGAAATATACATTTTCCTAATCAACTAAAAATGCGGTTACCTCAATCTCCGGCAACTCAATCTTTGTTATTACCAAGTCTTTAGTAATATGTAATTTGGTTTTATATTGACCGCCGATTATTTCACAAAACCATCCCTTAACATCTCTTCCCCTATAATTAAACTTACAGGGTTTAATGGAGACATCCAAATTGCTATTTTGAAACGAATTAGCGGAGAAAACAGTAACCGTTTTAGTAGTCTCCGCTTTGACTCCTTTGACCACCCGAGCGGCCACAAGTCCCCATTGAACGAACCTTAACAGATCCGTTTGTACTTCATTTTGAAAGATCCGGGGAACTTCCTTTTTAACTTCATTTTCTCCTAAGACACCTCGATACTTTATGTTTTTATCATAGAATACTTCTCTTTCTATCTTTTGTCCTTCCGAGATCCCGATGGAAGAATAATTTAACACATAGCCCTTACGATCCAGAGTCAACTCTGATTTTATGTGAGTATCTTTACTCCAGAGATCCAGCGATTCCAGTAAGCAAAAGTTATCTTTCGAGATGGCGGTTAATTGGGCAGTATAATCCCCAATTTTAGAAGATTTATTAAATAATTTATAATACCATTTCTTGCCACCAAATTCAAGTCTTTTAATATTTACCGGCGGAGGCGCCATCGGTCCAGCTTGTTTCGGCGCATATTCTAAAATTTTAATTATCCCGGGTTTCAACGAATTAGAATTCCCCTCTATGTAAATCGCATCACAAATACCAATATGGGTGGGATCGATAAATTCAAACTGCCCCCAAGTGGGATCCATGGATCTCCATCCGGTTTCATCGATATATACTTCTATCCAGGCATGAGGACCAAAAGCATTTATACTATTAGCATATGCATATCCTGTAATATACCTGGTAGGTATTCTCACAGCCCGGCACAGCGCGGCTGTTAAGGTGGAAAATTGGCCGCATACCCCTTTTCCTGATTTTAAAACTCCTAAAGCGCTAAATTTGTTGCCTGAGTGGTTATATTCGATACTTCGATTGACCCATCGGACAATTGCCAAAGCCGCTTCCCAAGTGTCCCTCGCATTTTTCGTAATCTCATTCGCCTTAGCTATGATCTCCGGATCATCCGCTTCAATAAGCGGGTGGCTTTCTAAGTATTTTTCAAACCTAGGACCCCACTCAACCGTAACTGGAAAAGTAAATGGGGTTTTAGGTTTTGTAATTTCCCTGACAATCGTAATTTCGCCTTCGATTCGTTCTTCAGTGACTGTTCCAGTAAACTTCTGGCGTGAAGTTGAGATCTGAAGATAATCCACGTTATTAAATACTTGTTCGATATTTAAATAGGCGGTCATAGTTGTTAAATAATCACGATTTAATAAAAGAACATTACTAGATATATGGACATTCTTATTCATATCGTAACTAACAAGTTCTACTTCGGAGATGTCTTCTCCAAACATGACTTCTATAATTCCCTTGTCCATAGAATCAATCTTAATTACATCTCTATTCATGTTTACATAAATTTTGTCATTTCCAGCCACATAACAAATAAACTCTTCTTCATCATTAACTGACGATAATTCTTTAGAATACTCTATCAAAAGAATCTCATCCGGAAACGAAATAGCGGAACAAGACTTTTGAGGTGTCAATAAATTATTTTTAATTAATTTCTCAATCAGCCAAGGTGTGGTACAGTCATAGAAAAACAAAGGTTCTTTGGTGTCAATATTTCCTGCAGATAATACTCCGTCAATATTTTGGGAATACGCATAACCACAATCTATTTCTTTAATAGAATTGGAACTATAACAAATATCATTTATTTTCACAATTGTTTCCCTACTTACCAATGTAAAGTCATCCCGCAGTTTCATTATAGTCTGAGACCGGTATTCGTCATGATGATCTTTATCCACCTTAACTTTATAGATACTATCTTCTTTGATAGTCCAGATATTTTGATTAGGTAACTTTTCTTGATCAACGATCCTTACATTGCTATATATGAATGGTTGCCCATTAAGCTTTATAAGATAATTCCAACTCATGCCTTTCGCCAATTTTGAAGGAGCGGCAGATACGGATAAGGCAAAGACGAAATTGATCAGAATTAAAAATAATATTTGGTAAACGATACAACGCTTTCTCATATTTATGGCCCCCCTCATTAATCTTTAATTTTCTCTTATATAATCTCTTATATAATCACCATTATTTGTTTTCATTAACAATCCGGTTAAACAACCAATAATAGCGCCGATCTTTTTAGCTTTTTTAATTATTTTAACTTCTTTATCCAACCAGCAATATCATTAATCACCGTTTCGTCTACATTCCCCGCAACTTGATACTCGCCGGGATTTGATTTGCCTTTCCCGGCAATAAACAAATGATTTAGATCCGGATATAATATAAACTCAACATCTTTTCGTTTTGATAAGGCAGCTTGCCATAATTTAAAATCAACTATTGTGACCTGATAATCTCTTTCTCCTTGCAAAATCAAAAACGGCCTCTCAACCTTTTGTGCAACCAAAGCAGGGTTATAACCACGAAGATCAAGCCAATAAGATGCGGGTATATTTATGGGAAGTTCAGTAGCTGGTACAGCCAAAGATAATTCAGGCGATTTTACTTTTTCCGTCTGCTTCTTTAATAAGTCCAAATAACTCTGTTCTTCTTTGGATATGACGCCATCCAGCGAAAAGAGATAGTTGGATTGTTCGATAATTATATCTTCCATTGGCCTACAAGCACCGGCCATTACAATATAACCTTTGACTTTTTGTGTTTGTTGGGCAATTCTTGGAATAAGAGTTCCCCCTAAGCTATGGCCTAGAATATATATTTGTTCTTGATTTATCTCCGGAATCTTAAGAAGCAAAGATACTGCGGCAAGAGCATCATCAATTACTTCTTCTTGAACGGTGACTTTATCCTTAAATGCCAAACTTCCATATACCTTTGTCCTTTTCTCATATCGCAATACGGCAATTCCTTTTTTCGCAAACCCCCAGGCTAAATCTTGAAAAGGTTTATTCGGGCCGATTGTTTAATCCCGATCATGAGGTCCTGAACCATGCACAAAGAGAACAACCGGATAAGGTCCTTCACCGGAAGGTAAAGACAATGTTGCCGGTAACGTCCAATCGTGATTGATAATCTTAACTTCTTTCTCGATTATGTTTTGAGAGACTGATACCTGTTCTTCGTTCTCCCGGTGACATTTGTCCCGGGGCAAAAAACAGGCCGGAAATTTCATTGTCGGCATTAAATACGACCTTGATGTCCAAGACGGCTTTTTCAAATTCGGTTAGAACTATTACAATCCTGAACTGTCGATTGGTTTCACGTCTCAGGGACGCTTGCCTTTTAAAATTTCCGCATTGGTAAATAACGGATTTCCATGTTTCCTCTAGTTTTTTTAAAGGCAAAGCATTCTTCATCGTTTGATCGAATTTCTGATAAGCATTGTTAAAATCTTCAGCGGCTAAAAATGGGACAAATTCTTCTGCTAAAATGTCAATGTCTGAATTCATTTCGGCAAAAGGCGAATTAATTAGAACCAATAGCAATAAAAAAATCCAAATGAATCTGTTCATCATTTATTAAACTCCTTTGATAAATAAATTACTGGAGTACACACCTGACTCACCACATACAAGATTTAGTGCCAAACATAGAACTGGATTTGAAGTAGAGCTTGAAATAATGTATATCAGGTACGAAAATCAAGTGCAAACCCAGATTAAATTATTTGTGACTATATAATCTGTCTCCTGTATTCTAAATTCGATAGCCTTGTTACTGTTAGTTTCTTGGACTATAAACCTCCAACTCATAGATAGCCCAATTTTCCGGTGATCGTCTGCCAAGTTGAGTGATTTTAATATACCGGACCCGGATGGGCTTGAAACAAGCACCCGCGTAACAATTGAGATTCCCCATTTCGGAAATTACGGTATGCCAGTTTTGAGCATCGGTTGAGATTTCGATCTTGTATTTCCGGGGATAATCACTAACATAAACCGTTGATCCGTAAGCGTCGTCGATGAGAATAACCCGGTTCACCAATTGGGTTTGACCCAGATCCAATTGATAAAACATCCCCGGTTTTTGTGGTTGGGTAGTATGCCATTGAGTTAACGGGTCGCCGTCAAAAGCATGATTAACTATATCTTGCCGGTAATTGGCCGTAGCCGTCCATCCATCAGCGGATAGCCTTTCATCAGTCACTTCCGGATCAAATTTAACAATTTTTAAGGGATTATGTGGGGCTTCCCGGCCTAAGCGGGCGGCGGTAGCGATGGATTCTTGTACCAAACCGAAAAATTCCCACCAGTAAATTTGATTATAATACTTTAAGGCTTTCTGACGGTCACCCAACCCGTCATAACACCATCCCAGGGTAAGAGTCGCCCATTTGGCCCATTTATAGTCATAAATAGGCGCCCTTTTCAAATACTTAATTGCTTGATGATAATCGCCCAATAAGTAGTAAATTCTACCTAACAATACGGTCGCTTCTATATCATTTTCATCCATGGCTATTCTTTTATGATAATCCGCATATCTATCGCACCAAAAATTGATTATTCTATTTTCCCGAAGTTGGGCCGATAAAGCGTCACCCGGATAAATAATCGATCTCCAATTGCCATCGGGAACTTCGGCTGTGACGGACCAAGGAATAATAAATATCAAACCTATCAAACCCATAAATAAACTCGTAATCAAAATCGCCCGCCGCGACCAAATTGGGATGCTTTTTAACGCCGCTAATCTATTCTTTAAAATTGTTTTTGGCTTAGGTCCGTAAAAGGCCGTTTGCCAGTTGTCAATTTCGCCGTTAAAATGGATGGCCGCTTTTAGTAAAAGAGAACCGTATTCAACCGGAGCCGCTTTTGAGTATTGAATCGCCGAATAATCGCAAGCAATCTCCTGAATCTGCTTAAGTCGCAACCGGGATACCCGGAGCAAGGGATGGAAAAAGAATAAGATTTGGCCAAGTTCCGGTATCCAATTCCATAATAGATCGCCCCGTTTTAAATGGGCTAATTCGTGGGACAGCATCAATTGCAAATCATTTAAACGATATTTTTCCAAAACCTGATCCGGTA
>JAAYEK010000154.1 GCA_012728785.1 Bacillota bacterium
ACAGGAGATGGATGAAGAAGAAAAATACTTGTTAAATTTTCAGTTATATCAGCAAGCCCAACGATTGGTCAATGCCAATGCCTATCAAAACTATATCATCAATCATCATCGGAACCAAGTTGTCTTAATAATGATCAAACCCGATCAGGATTTACCGATTCGCTTAGCAGAAATCCTAACTCAGATGGGTTTAGTGCTTAAGGTATCGCTGGCTTGTGGGTTAGGCCGTCAATATCGGGATTTAAAAGATCTGGCCATATCTTATCGTGAAGCATGTTCCGCTTTACAGTATCGTTATTTATACGGACTAAACCAGGTTTTTTCCATCAATGATCTCAACCCGGATCCTCATTCATATCATAAAATTCTCAATTCATTACAGCGTTACCCGATTTTTGATAATCTAAAAATAGGCGCTGATTCCGCCGTCGAAGCTGACTTGAAAAATATCGTCAACGAGATGCGTCAGGCAAAGCTGAGCTCCGAATTGTCGAAGATGGTGGCTAACAACTTAATCTTACTCACATTTACTACTTTAAATGAGCTAGGCTATAATGCGGGGGAAATCCTTGGGACTAATGACAATACTCTGATCAATCTCAATCGGGTGGAGAGCTTGGAAGAAATGGAGCAGCTGTTAACTTCTTTTTTTAACCGGATAAACGATTATATCCGGCAAAAACGGATCTCCCTAAACCATCAATTAGTTGAAGAGATCCGGCAACATATTGATCTACATTTTGCAGAGGATATAACTCTCTCGGGAATGGCTAACCAATATAAGATCAGTCCTAGTTACCTTAGCCTTTTGTTTGCGGAACGGACCGGTAAAAATTTCATTGATTACCTGACCGAACGGAGGATTAAGAAAGCTAAGGAACTATTGAAACATACCGATTTGAAGATCTATGAGATTTCGAACTCGGTGGGATATCATGACTCCTTTTATTTTAGTAATTGTTTTAAAAAGATTACCGGTGTTTCACCCAGTGAATATAGAGATAGTACTAAGTAGGCCTGCCGGGGCAGATGAAAGGATGAAAATAGAAGTTTTGAAAGCTAACAATTTTCCATTTGTGCCTTAGGCAGTAGGATCATTAACACAGATTGGAAATATTCTTGTTCCCGGTAAATATGGGTTACTAACGCTGGCCATAAATTGATCCCCTGCCCCGGGATCCGGCAAGAAGCCAGCAACCGGCCTAGCTCTAACAGATAATTAAGCCAGCATTGATTTAATTCGGCGGCTGATTGCATAATACCGGCCAGATTCCCCCGCTGGTTCCGGAGTTGGAATGTTTGTTGGTGTAATCGGTCGAATTCCGCACCGAATTGGGAAGTTTCCTGAGTGAATTGGGCTTGGATGTTTGGTTTGAAATAGCTGGCAAGTAAATTGGCGTGATCCCCCGAGATATGGGTCCAAAATAACATTTCCTCAAGGCTTACTTGACAGACTATCCGATTTTCAATCTCCCCCAGAAGCATCCGGGGAACAAGGGATACATTTTGTTGGATATGGTCTAAACCCAAGTCCTCCCAAGTGGGAATCGGCCCATTGGTCACAGCGTTCAGATTACCAATAAAAAAGTCCAATTCCCGACGGATATGATCTACTAAATCCGCCGGGATCATTGCTTTAATTCGGCATTCCGCAATCCCTTGCGCCACTTTGATCTTAAACTCGCGCAGTCCGGCAGCTAACATTCTGGTTCGGTTCAATAAATAAATAACCATAGATGGATTGGCATTTAATTCTGTAGATTGTAACTGGGTTAACAACTGATCATACATGACCACATATTGGTCAGCTTCCCTAAAAACATTGTCTTCACCTAAATCAACACCACTGCGAATTAACCGCGCATGTTCATCCAGCTGACGATTCCAAAATAACATTTCATCCAACAATGCCGGGATCACCCTTAAGTTGAAGTCGTTATTATCCTGGTTCAACTGATCACTCTCCCTTATTGATAATATTAATAAATCATATGTGGAGAGCAATCAAATCAATACTACATTATGAATGAAATCAATGCCAAAAGCACGGTCCAAAGATCATAGCATCCTTAATACTATATACTAAACGTCTAAGGAAAGAAGTGATGAATGTGTCGACCCAATGTCCTCCTGGATCGTTCGTATATAGTATTCAATCAGGAGATACCTTATTTAGACTGGCTCAAACATATGGTACTACCGTCAATGCCATTATTGCTATCAATCCCGGTATCAATCCCAATGCGCTTCAAATCGGTCAAAGAATCTGTATCCCCGGCGCAGCTCCCGTAGTCTGTCCGGAAGGAAGCTTTCCTTATGTAATTAGGCGCGGAGATACTCTGTTTGCATTAGCGCAGCAATTTGGAACAACCGTCGCGGCGATTACTGCCATCAATCCCGGTATCAATCCCAATGCGCTTCAAGTCGGGCAAAGGATCTGCATCCCGGGCGAGCCGACTGTGACCTGTCCGGCAGGAAGCTTTGCATATACAATCCAACGCGGTGATACACTGTTTGCACTAGCTCAAAGGTTCAACACCACCGTATCGGCTATTTTAGCCCTAAACCCAGGCCTGGACCCTAATGCGCTCCAAGTCGGCCGGATTATCTGTATCCCCGGCGCAGCGCCGCCTACCTGTCCGACAGGTAGTGTTCCCTATGTAATCCGAAGTGGGGATACCTTGTTTGCTATTGCCCAGCGATTTGGGACCACTGTTTCGGCAATACTTGCTATCAATCCAGGTCTTGATCCTAATGCTCTGCGGATCGGTCAGACAATTTGTCTGCCGCAGGTTGCCCCTGCTTGTCCAGGGGGTACTTTATATACAATTCAACCGGGTGATACACTATTTTTGATAGCTACCAGGTTTGATATCTCTGTAGGCGCTTTACAAGCGGCTAATCCCGGTTTGGATCCGACCCGTTTGGTCCCTGGACAACGGATCTGTATCCCGGCGCAAACCATAACCTGTCCGGGTAATAACGTCTACACAATCAGAACCGGAGAAACATTAAGCTCAATTGCGGAAAGGTTCACAGTGAGCGCTGCGGATATTCTGGTCCTCAATCCGGGGTTACGTCCCAGTGATTTCATTCCAGGTAGGACCATTTGTCTCCCGACTATGCAAGCCCCGGTATAATAAGGCAAGAGGCAAGAGGCATGAGGGATGAGGCGTGAGTGATGGGGCTAGCCTTGACGGCCTACTTTCCGCTTTGATTGCCTGACTTCGGAACTGAATAAAAACGCCGTAAGGAATAGTTACTTCGCGGCGTTTTTATTTGGCTCTTTTCTTAATAATAATTGACCTTGGGTTTCCCCCGATAAAATAGAGACCAAAGGGTAAATAGCAGAATTTAATTCAACTTATATGGTTGTGTTTTAGATTACATTTGGAATATCCAATAACCCGGTCGTCTTTTTGCGTGGGCAATCGCCACTACAATAATTCTTTCCGGCATTTTATAATAAACCACACTATATGGATACCGCTTAAGTACATAACGTTGACATCCTGCATAAGTCCTTGGAAACCGTTCGGGATCACTGCTAATCTGCTCAATAGCCGCATCTATTTCTGAGGCAAATCCAATAGCTGCTCCGGTACTTCGTTCGGCATACCAATTAAAAGCCTCATCAAATTCAGAGCGGGCTATTGTGCTAAATTCAACGTGTATTGCCATGACCTAACCTTGCTAGAGCCTCGGCGCGAACAGTCTCCCATGGAATGGTTGTTTCAGTGCCATCCATTAGCGCCGCCACCCGGCGCTCCAACTCCGGTCCCCAATCCTCATGAAGCGGAATATTTGCATCAGGAGGAATAAAATCCCATAATGCGTCAATCAGCCGTAACTTGTCACCCTGTGAAAGCTGCCGCGCTTCGTTGAGTACCGAATTATAATCAGCCATTTAATTATCCTCCTAAATCCTTCATCCTAAATGAATCTGATAATTAAAGAATCATTGATGATCTTATTATATTCCATCTAAGAGATTGTTACAAGAAAACGCTGGGAAAGGTTAGAGCTTACGGGTGGAAAGCTTACTGCTGATCCATGATGAATCTTGTAAGGGTAAAGTAAGATCAATGCGAAGAACTTTTTCCTATTCAGTTGTTATATTGGACGGCTTGACCTGTTTCCATGGTTTCAGACCGTGTAGCGAGAATATCACCATCAGCACCAACCTCTGAATTAGCGGGGCGTTTTAGGCCGCATTGTTCGGGCATACCGTTCAATTCCATTGACGATTGCATTGGCGCAGGCCCGTCGAAAAGCCTCCGTTTTTAAATAGGCTTCTTCCTCGGGGACGATCATATAAGCCGACTCAATCAGTACCGATGGTATTTGCGGGGAACGGGTCAGAGCCAGGTTCGCGTAAAATAGGCCGTCATCCGGCAAATTATATTCTCGGTTACCACTGAAAGTATCAATATAAGCTTGATGGATCTCCTTGGCTAAGGGTAGGCTCATTGGAGTAAAGTAGTAAACCCCAAAACCGTGTTTCTTAAAAGGATTTCCGCCATAAGGAAGCGCGTTGTTATGAATGCTGATCAGCAGATCGGCTTTGGCTTCCTGGGCGATTTGAGGCCGTTTGCCTAATGGAACATCTTCATCACCGACGCGGGTCATAATCACCTTAGCCCCTTTGGCCAGCAGTTTTTCCTTGAGGACTAGGGCTTGGGCGAGATTGGCGTCCTTCTCAAGATAACCGGTTGGGCCTATCGCTCCGGTATCGGCGGAATGACCGGGGTCAACGGCGATGGTAAGACCTTTCAAGGGAGAATCGTTAACTCTAACCGCAGGGGGGGTTCGTAACTCTAAGACGAATTGATTCTCCTCATAACGGGCGTCATAACCCCACCAGCTGTTGGGAATGGTATGGATCCGCAGCCGGTAAGTTTCTTGATCATCCTGGAACCATTGGAGCTGTTTAACTACGCCGGTTACGGCGTTAGTAATCCAGTCCGTATTGGAATAAGCGCCATAGAATGAAATATCAATATATTTTCCTTCAGTATTCGGATCAATTCTAAAAGGTACTTTACGACCTAAGGAGACCCGCAAGAAAGTTGAATTTCCAGCCATATCTAGTGAAATATTGCCCGCGACTGTTCGGTTGGGGAGGGTGCCTTTGGGAAGTAATTTAACTTGAGTTTTGTTTACCCAGACTTTTTTGGTTTCTGTGAGCCTGATGCGGTATTCGTCACCTTTGCTTCCGGTTATCTGTAACACGGTACCTACCGGCGGAAACATCAAATATCCGGCCCTCTCGTATTGGTTTAGGGCGGAACCGGCCTTAAGGACGGTGTTGGGTGTAATAACCTCCGCCATAACCGGAATATCCATCGGAAAAAGAGAGACTGTACCGTTTGATTTCTTGGATTCTTTATGCCATTTATCTTGGAGTGTAACTTCAATTTTGCATTTATTTAGGGGGGCTTCTTTTCCGATCCGGTAGACACCGTGATAGATTCCACCAGGGGCGGTTTTGGATTCGATCATGGGGAATTTTCCCTTAAGGCCTTTAATCGAAAAAAAGCCTGTTTTTCCTGGGCTTCCCTTACAAGCAACCGTCAGATAATCTCCCGGCAGCAGTTCTAAATCTTCATTTGGGGTAATATATTCAATGGTTAAGGGCAATTCGGGCGTGGGTAGTTCCGGGTGGGCCACTTGAATGGTTCGGATAAGATGATATGTTTTAGCGCCAAGTCTCAGTTCAGCTTTGATTTGAAATTCTCCAGGCGAAAGATTGACCATGGCTAAAAAGCCGCCACCAGGATGTATTGGAACCGGTTTGCCATTGATTGAGAGTATCCCGTCCGGTGGAGCCGAGCCAAAAACGAAAGAGGAGGTTAGCGCCGGTAATTGGGTATTTTCAGCCGGATGGACAATTTGGATTGGATTTTCAGGTTGAATGGCATCCGGTTCAGCCAAGAGGACGCTCTGAAATAAAGTAGATATTAAAAGGATTAATATTATATATTTCATGGTTAGCCTCGAAGAGTTAGGATATTTTAATTATTTCAATACTTTTTTGGAAACTCCTTTGACTGAAATAGAGTCTTTCTTTCCATTATTATCAACTATCCTTTTGTTATCAACATTCTTTTCCATAGTTAAGAAACTACTAAAAGATTTGCTTGACTCTCCCGTTACTGGAGGCCTTATCCTGAAAACAACGGATCAATCCGTAAATTTATCATATTTAGGAGGTCTTTTCAAATGTTAAAAATCGGGATAGTCTTAGCAGTACTTTTGTTGCTGGTCACAATCAATAGCATCAACTTTTTTTTTGGGATAGCCAAGGCAAAACCCATCGAGTGGATGGTTTTTAATGCGTGCGCTCCTTCAAGCATCGCCTATCTGATCGGGTTCGTAATTTTCTTACTTACCAAGAATCGAATTGCGCTAAATATTAGTATTCTGCCGCTGTTTTTCTTCGGAGGGCTAGGGCTTTTCTTGTTTCCTTGGAGCGGATATAACCTAATAGCTCAATTTAGCCATATTATCATGGTGTTGAACATGACATGGGCGATATACACTACCTTTGCCACAGGTGACTTTAAAGCCGCAGCCCTCGGATTACTTATCGGAATAGGGATCTTCGCGCCGTTCATTAATTATCAACAAACATACGTCAATACCCATCCGGAAGCCTTTCAAAAGATACTAGGTATCAATCTGGAAGATTTCCAGAAAAAAATGGGGCAGTGAAGATCTTTGCCTTTGAAACTTTTACTATTGGTAGTTCTTATAAAATAATCATTGATCATCTTAATGAGAACCAACGCCGGTTTAACCTTCCTCAGCGGGAAGTCTATCTTAAAGGGCCGGGGATGATTTTGCCGCGAAGCCCAAAGAATTTTATCACTGAAATTCAATTTCTGCTTGAGGGATGAGATTTAAGAACAATAACAAGAAAGCGCTGTAAGTTCGATTATTACTTCCAGCGCTTTTTTTATGGTAACAAAAGATTACAAAGATTCGCTAATCTTTCTTAAACGCGAGACTGTGAAGGAACTTCTTGGATATTAGCGAATATTACAGATGTTTGAAAGATAATATCGAGGTGTTTTTTGATGACAAATGGTATCCCGAAATTGTTTTCTAATCAAAAAAAGGCTGACCAGGATCTTCACCTAGCTGAAAGCTATTTATATCAGTTGGAAGCTGTCATTGAAAACATGGAGGACGGAGTAGTCATTTTTGATCTTGATGGAAAGATATTAAAGATCAACAATGCGGCTGTCCAAATAATGGGCTATTACAACTTGGAAAATTGTCCCGCTAATATCTTTACTATCCCCAATGATTATAACCTATACGACCTTGAAGGAAATATGATAGCGACTGAGGAATGGCCGCCGAACCAAATTGTCCGTGGGCAAGCTGTTCGCAACTTTGAAGCTGCCGTCTGGCGTTCCAAAGTTGGACAGATAAGGTACTTAAGTTATAACGGCACGCTGATTGAAGATTCCAGTCAAAAGCGGACCCTTGCCGTACTTACGATTCGGGATATTTCCGAACGGGAGAGTTTGTTGCGGGAATTGGAACAAGAACATAGTAGGTTGCAAGCGGTATTGGAGCAAATGCCTTGCGGGGTCATTATGTTTGACGCTTGCTCTTTAAAACAGATTTTAGTGAATAAAAAATACACCGAGATTTGGCAGATTACTGAAGCCGGTATGGAATTGAGTGATAACGATCAACCCGGAAAAATGTTTCACAGCGATGGACGGTTATATAATAAAGAGGAATTGCCGATCTGTAGATCGATAAATGACGGTGAAGTAGTTTCTAACGAAGAGATGATTTGTCAACTGAAGAATGGTTCACTAGTTACCGTTATCTGTAATTCCACTCCGATACTTGATCGGGACGGCAATATCGTTGCTGGGTTAATCGTATTCAGTGACATAACCCAACTAAAGGAAGCTACCGCCAAAGCTGCTATTGCCAATCAATTACAACAGATTATTGAGTTTTTACCGGATGGAATTTTTGTAGTCGATCAGGAACGTAAGGTAACTGCTTGGAACCGGGCCCTTGAAGTGTTGACCGGCGTACCCCAACAGAAAGTAATAGGCGCCGAAGCAAAAAAACTTTTTGATGGGTTCGATGAGTTAACATTAATTGATGGGGTTTTTAACCATTCTACCTTGGATAATGATTCAATGCTTACAAAGAGGGGCGATGTTTTTTCGAAACAAGTCTTGTTACCCTCGCTTGACCACAGAAACAATGTATTGCTTGATATTAAGGCAACTCCGATCCGAAACGAACAAGGAGCAATCGTGGATATTATTGAAATTGTTCGCGATATTACCCACCAAAGGGAGACGGAAATGGAAGCCATTAGGATGCAAAAGTTGGAGTCCCTGGGTATTTTAGCAGGGGGTATTGCTCACGATTTTAATAATATATTGGCGGCAATCATTGCCAATCTGCAATTGGCTACAATCAAGCTTCAAAAGGGTCAAGATATCTCAAAACATTTGGAAGATACCATTGAAACTACACGTAAAGCAAGTAGCCTTACTAAACAACTACTGACGTTTGCTAAAGGGGGCGCGCCGCTTAAAAAGATGATCTTCCTGTCTGAGTTGGTAAGAGAGACTGTTAACTTTGCTTTATGCGGTTCGAATATCAAAGCGGTGTTTCAGATTCCGGAAAACCTTTGGCCGGTAGACGCTGATGAAGGCCAAATAATCCAAGTGATCAATAACTTAATCATCAACGCCGAACAAGCGATGCCCGGTGGTGGTATAATTAATATCATTGGCGAAAATGTGACCTACGATATTAATAGTAAATATGAGCCGGGCCGTTATGTCAAATTGACTATCATCGATCATGGGGAAGGGATACCCGAGGAGATCAAAGATAAAATATTTGATCCATTTTTTACAACTAAAACGTTTGGTTCAGGGCTTGGCTTATCCACATCATATTCAATTATAAAGAAACATAACGGTTATCTTGAGCTCGAAGCTTCATCGGAAACCGGCGCTACTTTCGCTGTATTACTTGCCGTAGCTACCGAAGAACAGGTTGGGACCGGGCTGTCAAAAAAGATTAATATTGCACTCAAGGCCAAAGTATTACTATGGGACGATGAAGATATTATTAGAAGCGCTTATGGTGAACTATTGAGTATATTCGGTTACCAAGTAGTATTGGCTAGAGACGGAATGGAAGTGGTTGAACTTTATCAACAGGCTAAAGAAACAGGGGATCCATTTATGGCGGTAGTTATGGATTTGACCATTCCCGGCGGGATAGGCGGTCTGGAAACCATGGGTATTCTTCAGCGGATTGACCCTGATATTAAGGCGATCATTTCCAGTGGTTATGCCAATGATCCGGTAATTGCGGATTATAAGAGATATGGTTTTAGCGGCGTAGTAATCAAGCCTTATAAAGTTGACGATTTGTTGGCGGAATTAGAAAAGATAATTGAATAAAGCCAATTATCCATTGAGTTAACCTGGGTTAAATATTAAGTAATTATTTTTTGGAAAGGTTTTTGGTGTTTCTTGGCGAATTTAAATTAGTCGGAATAAGATGATATCTTTAACTTAAAGGAGCATTAAAAATTGACCCAAAATCATGAAGAGTCAAAAAAAGATAAAATGGACCGAGTGATGGAAGTATTGTTGGAATCGGTAAAACAATTACATTCCGGTGATAATACCACCATCGAATGTCCGATTTGCGGGAGCGAATTAGTTGTCTATAAACCATTCAAAAAAAAGGTCGCCGCCAAGTGTAAATCGGATAATTGCATCAAAGTTTGGGACTAATCTTGTTTTCTTTACACTTTAATAGTTGACCCTTACCAACCAGAATTTAATTCCCCGATCTCCATATCCCAAATCCCAAGGCACCCGGTACCGGTCGGCATTATGACTATTAGTTAAGGCGTATCCCTTCGAATCGGCATCGGTAACCACGGAGATATGGGTTACCTTCCCTTTTTTCTCATACGCGATATAATCTCCGGGAAGTAATTCATAGGATGATTTTAATACTTGACTGTAAGTCCCGTGAGCAATCCGTGAAGCTCGCCCGCTATTTAACATATAGCGGTTAAAGGCCTGAGCGTTGACCCAAGCCCGGCTGGCTCCTTTTCCATAATTCCAAGTGTAGGTCTTCCGGAAACCGCCTCCTTCATGAAGCACTTGTGAGGCGAAATTGGCGCAATCTCCTCCGGAGTAATTGTAGTTGGTATATTTAGAGTTATATTTGAAACCTTGTTCGTCATTGGCGGCGGCTCCGCAGTATTTATCGGCGTAAGCCACCGCTTTGATCCGGCGCTGGTTCAGGTTTGAGAAATCACGGAATTTTTGTGAAGAAATAAATAAATGGTCGGCTTCAGCTTGACCTTTCTCCATGGCTAGAGCGTCGGCAAAAGGGTCAGTATACCATTCGCGGCTGATCAGCCATTGCTCTTCTTTGTGGAGGAGTTCTAGGGAGTGGTATGTTCCAATCCGCATCCGATTTACGATGGATGGTTCATTTTGATAAATGTAACGGTATTCGGTGGACGCTAAAAGAGTAACCCTAACGCCATCTTTTCTCGGTTGGACCCGACGGAGTTGGATTAATGAATTTATGGCTGTTAATTTGGCTCCTTGCTTATAGAGCCAATTTCGAAGGTATTTTTCTTTTTTTACTTGATGTTCATAAGCCCAAGTACCGTTACGGGTGCTGCGGTCATAAAGCCCGGCGAGGGTCGGCAAGTTTCCCTGGAGAATAGCTTGATTGCGCAAATAAAAAAGATCATCAACCAAACAAAATACTTCGCTTTCTGGAATGGTTAGTTCCGGAGCGGTGCATTGAAGCCATAAAAAACAAAGGGAATTGCCCAGCCAAAAAAGGATTAGGGCCAGAGATCCCAAGAAAATGATTAATTGTTTTCGGCTGAAATAAAAAAACATGTAAAGGTCTCCCTGTAATATTCATTTGATCTTATGAAGCAAGAGAGGATATAATACCGATAAAGAATTGAAGATCGAACAGTGATATATCTTACTATTAAAGGATATTTAACTTTTTTCACGAATTATGAATAATATTAAATATTGGATGATTAGTAAATATTGGGGACGGCTTAATAAAGTGTTTTTTATTTAGAATTTTAGGGGGTGATTATTATCGATATATTTGGAATATCTGACCCAGCATTTTGGCTTGGATTGGCGGTTGTCTTAGCTATTGTCGAAGCAGCCACAGTCGGGCTGATTACGATCTGGTTGGTTTTTGGAGCATTAGCCGCTTGGGTATGCGCTTTAGTCGGTTTACCGTTTTTATTTCAATTGTTTGTTTTTTTGATTGTATCTTATTGTTTACTAATTATTACCAGACCATTGCTGAAGAAATGGTTAAGCCATAAGATAGTTAAAACTAATGCTGACCGTTTTATCGGTCAAAACGGATTAGTAATCGAAGGAATTAATCCGGTTGAAGGGACCGGCCAAGTTAAGGTGGGAGGACAAATATGGTCGGCAATCCCTGTAGATGGAAAAGGGATTGAAGTTGGGAAGAAAGTTGAAGTTACTGCAATTACCGGTGTTAAACTGGTTGTATCACAAGTTGAAAACTAAAAAAAGGAGGTTGGGTTATGAGTATTTATGTGATAATTCTTTCAATTGTCGGCCTTTTAATTATTATTAGCAATATCAAGGTGGTTCCTCAATCGTATGCATTCGTCATCGAAAGGCTAGGGGCTTATCTGACTACTTGGGACGTGGGTTTGCATTTAAAGGTTCCTTTTATTGATCGGATCGCGGGTATAGTGTCTTTAAAAGAACAGGTTGCTGATTTTAAACCACAGCCGGTGATCACTAAGGATAATGTGACGATGCAGATTGATACTGTTATTTATTATCAAATAACCGATCCTAAGCTGTATATCTATGGTGTGGATCATCCAATGTCGGCCATTGAGAACCTTACCGCAACTACCTTGCGGAATATTATCGGTGATTTGGAACTGGATCAGACCTTAACTTCCCGCGATACAATCAATTCCAAGATGCGGAGCATTCTCGACGAAGCCACCGATCCTTGGGGTATTAAAGTAAATCGGGTGGAGCTAAAAAACATCTTACCACCCCGGGAAATTCAAGACGCCATGGAAAAACAGATGAAAGCCGAACGGGAACGAAGGGAAGCGATCCTCAGGGCTGAAGGAGAGAAAAAGTCAGCTATTTTAGTGGCTGAAGGCCAAAAAGAAGCAGTGGTCCTCCAAGCGGAAGCAAATAAACAATCAATCATTTTAGATGCCGAAGCTAGAAAGGAAGCGGCGATTAGAGAAGCGGAAGGCCAATCCGAAGCCATCTTGAAAGTGCAAAAAGCGACTGCCGAAGGGTTACGAATGTTGAACGAAGCTAACCCAACTCAGCCGGTTATTGCAATCAAGTCTTTGGAGGCCTTTGCTAAAGCGGCTGACGGCAAGGCGACCAAGATTATCATCCCTTCGGAGATCCAAGGATTGGCAGGGATGGTCACCTCCGTTGCCGAGGTCTTTAAGAATGATTTAGATGAAAAGAGTTAAGGTATAAGATAAATTTAGTAAAACCGCCATTTGCAACCATAATGGCGGTTTTTTACATTCTCAAGCGATAAACAGCGTGAAAAACTTTACTTCAATTGTTACATCTGGTATTATAATCAGGTGTGCATATGCAATTCTAGGAGTTGAAGAAGATGAGAACAGTTGGTACCCAGGCGCGTGGTTTGCGGGCGCCTATCGTGAAACAGGGAGATGACTTAGTAAACATTGTCGCCGATTGCCTGGTGCAGTCATCCCGGATAGAGGGATTTGCCATCAATGACCGAGATGTGCTCTGTGTGACCGAATCACTGGTGGCTAGAGCACAAGGTAATTATGTGACTATAGATGAGATCGCTAACCAACTTCGAGAGAGTTTTGGCGTCCAAGAGATGGGAGTGGTCTTTCCTATCTTGAGTCGAAACCGATTTTCCATGGTCCTAGCGGCGATCGCTCGGGCATTTACCCAAGTTCATCTGCTACTGGGCTACCCCTCGGATGAAGTGGGGAACGCTTTGATGGATCAGGATCAGATGGACTTAGCGGGGATTAATCCTTATACTGACCTGCTGACTGAGACTGATTACCGGCGGATCATCGGCGCTGAGTTTAAACACCCCTTTACTGGCTTAGATTACGTTAAGATCTATAAGGATATGGCAGTGAACGATAACATCACTGTCTACTTTGGTAATGATCCCCGAGGGATTTTGCGGTTCACCCGTAATGTCTTGGCTGCGGATATTCACAATCGGGCTAGAACCAAGAGGTTGTTGACACAAGCCGGAGCGGAAAAGGTCCTTGGCTTGGATGACATTTGCACCCGGCCAAGCCCGACCGGGGGATACAACCCTGACTATGGATTGCTTGGATCTAATAAGGCTGCGGGCGATATGGTTAAACTATTTCCCCGCGACGGACAGGCCTTTGTTGATGCAGTGCAAGCCCGGGTGGCGGAACTGACCGACAAAGAGATTGAAGTAATGATTTACGGTGATGGCGCGTTTAAGGACCCTGTCGGCAAGATTTGGGAATTGGCCGATCCTGTAGTGGCGCCGGCTTTTACAGCTGGTCTGAGAGGCACCCCTAATGAGTTGAAAATTAAATATCTAGCCGATTGTCTGCTCGCTGAAGAACCTGGAGTCGCCATTGATGAGACGATGAAACAGATGGTTCGTGAGAAGAAACAAAATCTCACTGCCGATATGGCCGCGCAGGGTACAACTCCGCGGCAAATTACGGATCTTCTCGGCAGCCTTGCGGATCTGACCAGTGGTAGCGGGGACAAGGGTACTCCGATCGTATTGATTCAAGGGTACTTCGATAATTACGCCGATTAACGGCTATTCTTCCATACTTTTTGATTTTATGCTATGATAAATAAGTATTAAAAATTCATATTCAATTTTGCACTAGGGGAGCCGGAAAGGCCGGCTGAGATTGAGGACTGATGAATCCTTTAACCCTTCAAACCTGATCTGGATCATACCAGCGGAGGGAAGTGATTGCCTAGTATCATTAAGGTATCGAAGCGCAACCCATCCGGTTGCGCTTTTTTAAAATTTTGGAGATGATTAGACGGGATTTACACGGATTAACTTTCTGCAGGTTACACGGTTAAGGAGGGATGTCGAAATGAAAAATGCATTAACCATCGCCGGTTCCGATAGTAGCGGCGGGGCTGGGATTCAAGCGGACTTGAAAGCGTTCTCCGCTAACGGTGTTTTTGGAATGAGCGTGATCACCGCAGTGACTGCCCAAAATACCCAAGGGGTTTTGGCGGTAGAAGATATTTCAACCGCAGTCATCCAAAAACAGATCGAAGCCATCTATGAGGACATCCAAGTCGATGCTGTCAAAGTGGGGATGGTGTCAAGGACTGAAACTATCGAGGTTATCGGCAAGCAGTTGCAAAAATATCAAGCCCATCCGGTGGTGGTTGATCCGGTGATGGTCTCCAAGAGTGGGTTTCATTTATTGCAACCTGATGCGGTAAAAGCGCTAATCCACCATTTGTTACCGCTGGCGACTATTGTAACTCCCAATATTCCGGAAGCGGAGATCATGACCGGGATGAGTATTAAAAGCCTGGAAGATATGGAAGCAGCGGCTGAACTTATCTACCAAATGGGACCGGCCAATGTTCTTCTCAAAGGTGGGCATCTGACTGATGAAGCCACCGATGTGCTATTTGATGGTGCCAAGCACCTGCGCTTAACCGCGGAGCGGATACCCACCAAGAATACCCATGGGACAGGTTGTACCTTGTCGTCGGCAATCGCCGCTAATCTGGCCCAAGGACGCACAATCAGTGATGCGGTTCGCGATGCAAAAGCCTATTTAACCATCGCCATTAGGCATTCTTTAGAGATTGGCAAGGGAGTCGGGCCGACCCATCATTTCTATGAATTGTATCGGAAAGCGGGAATTATAGATGAATAATGAATTACATAACGATTTCTTTTGGCCGGTATGGTTCTTATCTCTTTTCATTCTGTAATTTACTACTTGAGCAGTATCAAAACTTTCTATATGCAATTGGCTCGATTTTTGCGCCACTATTTGCCGTTTTGCTCACCGATTACTTTTTAATCAAAATGCGAAGTTCGAAGGATGATAACCTCCTCATTGATTAGGGAGCGATTGTAATATGGGTGCTGGGTATTTTGTTATATGTCGTTTTGATCAAAACTCACTTTGCGCTGGGGGCGACATTGCCGGTAATGGTCTGCACCGGGACAATTAATTTGATATTCAGAAAGAGGTTTTTACAATGGAAAACATTAAAGCCATCGTCCAACTTTTAAGAGATGTCAAAAATAAAAGACCCTTGGTTCATCATCTCACCAATTATGTAACAGTTAACGATTGCGCCAATATTGTATTGGCCTTGGGAGGATCGCCGGTGATGGCCGACGATGCCGGTGAAGTCGAAGAGATGGTCGGGATCGCCTCGGCTTTGGTCATCAACATCGGTACTTTAAATAGCCGGACAATCGAAGCGATGCTTTTGGCCGGCAAAAAAGCGAATCAACTCGGAATCCCGGTGGTGCTGGATCCGGTGGGGGCAGGGGCTACCGCTTTACGGACCAATACTGCCGGAAGGCTCATCCAAGAAATTGAACTGGCGGTTTTAAGGGGTAATATGTCGGAGATTAAAGTGATAGCCGGAATCGATTCTCGCACCAGAGGGGTAGATTCGGCGGACGACAGCGCCGGCGGATCTGAAATTGCTTCGAAATTGGCGAAAAGGTTAGGTTGCACTGTAGCTATTACCGGCGCTCAGGATATTATTAGCGATGGTTCCCGAACCGGGTTGATCGATAACGGCAGCCCGTTACTGGCCAAAATTTCCGGGACCGGTTGTATGGTTACCTCTTTAATCGGCTGTTACGCCGGAGTTACCTCCGACTCCTATCTAGCCGCCTGCTCCGGTTTGATTACCATGGGTTTGGCTGGAGAAAAAGCCGCTGCCGGTTTAAGTCCCAATGAGGGGATCGGTGCTTACAAGGTAAAGTTGATCGATGAGATTGACCGGTTGACACCGGAGGATATTTTAAGGGAAGGAAAGTTTGAATCTGTTAACTGGGACTGTGAACGAAAGCAATTAGCAATAAAGGAGTAACAAACTTGGAAAAACTAAACTTGCAACTCTATGTGGTGACCGACCGGGCTTGGCTTAAGGGCAAACAGCTCGCGGATGATGTGGAAGCGGCGATCCGGGGTGGGGCGACCATCGTGCAACTGCGTGAAAAAGACTTGTCCAGTAGAGAGTTTTTTACAACGGCGCTAAAAATAAAACAAGTGACAGACCATTATCGGATTCCACTGATTATTAATGATCGCTTGGATATAGCTTTAGCGATTGATGCCGCCGGATGCCATGTGGGCCAAAGGGATCTGCCCCCGGTCATTGTTAGGCGGTTGTTGGGGCCTGAGAAGATCCTCGGTGTTTCCGTCACCAATCAGGAGGAAGCTGTCCAGGCCGAAAGAGATGGCGCCGACTATCTGGGGGCGGGGGCGGTCTTTCCCACCGGAACGAAACCGGACGCTGATTATGTGGATTATCTTGAGTTACAACGAATTACCCGGAGGGTTAAGATTCCGGTGGTGGCCATCGGGGGTATCAATGAAGCCAATGCCCTGCAGTTAAAAGGGAGCGGGATCAAAGGAATCGCGGTGGTATCGGCGGTCTTTGCCAAGGATGATCCGGAGAAAGCTGCGGAAAAGATGAAGCGAATAGCCCTAGAGGTCATCTAGTTTGGAAATACTTGATACCATTGCTTAGAATTACATTTTACAAAAGAAAATCAAAGCGATATAATGACAAAATGAATTTTTAAGTCAACTGCCAGGTATTTGTTGAGTAAAGATTCGTTCATTCATTATCATTAGGAGGTTTAATATGCAATTCTTGAAAAGAGTGTTGCTCAGAAACCCTTTCCTGATTCTGCTCGCTTTTTTGATGGCCTTTCCCCACGCAGTATCGGCTGAATCCACTGACCCGGCCCCTGAAAACTCTAAAATAGTTATTGTAAAAGATAGCAAATCCGGGGCTGTAATATATCAGACTGCCAAGTCTTTTTATTACGGATTTACCGCTCCCACCTCATCCAGCATTATTGAACAGGGGGAGATCGATCCCACTGAAATCATTGTCAAATATAAAAATGGTAAGATTACCACTGAAAAACTTAATTCAGTCACTAAAGCAATCGGCAATACCAGGGCTAAGGTCAGCACCCTCAATGAAAAGCTGGGATTCGCCTTGGTGAAATTGAGTGATCAACAAGAATATTTTACCGCCTTGAGCCAATTAGCCAAGAACTCCAATGTGGAGTATGCCGAGCCTAATTACGTGGCGCATATTACTCAAACGCCCAACGATCCTTATTACACACAGCAATGGGGTCCCCAAGATATTCATGCTGATTTGGCTTGGGATAAGGTTAATCCCGCCCAAAGAGGCAATGTAACCATCGCCGTATTGGATACGGGTATCAATGCTAGTCATGAAGACTTACAAGCCAGTATCGTTCCGGGATATAACTTTATCAATAATGACAATAACCCGGTGGACGGTCACGGTCATGGGACTCATGTGGCGGGGATTGCTGCCGCTATTACCAACAATGGCAAGGGAATCGCCGGTGTCGCCGGCGGCGCTAAAATCATGCCGGTTAAAGTTATGAATGACTACGGTTCCGGGGATTACGCCAGTATCATCAATGGCATCAAATACGCTGCCGATAATGGCGCGCAGGTTATCAGCATGAGTTTGGGCGGGCCCGGTTCCAGCCAGGCGATGCAGGATGCGGTTAATTATGCGATTGGCCGTGGAGCCAGCGTAGTGGCGGCTTCCGGTAATAGCAATAGCGCAGTCGCTTTTCCAGGCAATTGCAACGGTGTAATTACCGTAGGAGCGGTTAGCAGTAATAATCAACGGGCTTCTTTCTCCAATTACGGTCCGGAGATGGATGTGGTAGCCCCGGGTGTCAATATTATCAGTTCTTATAAGGGAAACGCCAACAGTTACACCTCGATGAGCGGCACTTCCATGGCCACGCCGTTTGTTGCAGGGGTAACGGCTTTAGTGAGAGCAGCTAATCCGAGTCTTGCCCCGGCTGAGGTTACCCAAGTTATCGACCAGGCAACCACTGATCTGGGAACGGCCGGTTTCGACAATTACTACGGTTATGGTTTGGTGGACGCCAATAAGGCAGTGGATCTGGCGTTAAAAGGGCAAACTGGAAACCCTGCTCCGGCCCCGGCTCCAGCGCCTAACCCGGCGCCGGTTCCGACACCTTCGCCCAGTCTTAATTTGGCTTTGAACAAAACTGCAGTTGCTTCTTCAGTAGAAGGCAGCGCCAGAACTGCAGTCAAGGTTGTTGACGGTAATGCGGGGACCCGTTGGGCCAGCCAGCCAGGGGTTGATCCCCAATGGATTTATGTGGACTTAGGGAAAACACATCAGATTAGCCAGGTGGTTCTCAAGTGGGAAACGGCCTTTGCCAGAGCTTTTCAAGTTTACGTTTCCAGCGACGGTAATAACTGGACCAATATTTACAGCACCAGTTACGGTAATGGCGGGACCAATACGATTAACACCGCTGCCCAGGGACGGTATGTGATGGTCTATGGTAACCGGCGGGCAACTGCTTACGGTTACTCCCTCTGGGAATTAGAGGTCTACGGAAAGTAAATTAAATCAATATGGATCATGACTTAAAAGACTCTAATCAGCAATGGTTAGAGTCTTAATTTGATCATCAGCGGGCAGAAAAACAATTGTCCGGCACAGTTTATAAATTGCTTGGCTCAATCTAAAAATTTCTCTGGTGAAATCTAAAAATTTCTCTAGAGAAACTTGAAAATTTCTCTAGAGAAATTCCAAAATTCCTTGGCTTAATCTTTAAATCCCTTGGCTTAATTTAAAAGTTTCTCTAGTGAAATCAAAACATTTTTCTAGAGAAACTCCGAACAGTGCCATGTTATACTTCGACCGTATCGATGGAACCGTCTCTTTTGCCGATGGGCCGGTAATGGGTGTTGTTGGGTAAGCGGACGATCCGTCCGGCCTTGAGGGCGGTTCCATTTCTTTAGAAAATTACGTAAAATAATGGAATCAAACTCGGGCTCTGTTTTTAATATGGTTAGAATCATCCGCCTATTTTACAGTTTGAACCATTGATAACTATTGATTTAAAATTCGTGGCCGATGAAGCGGAGGGCGAATTTGATAAAGAAACAGGGGAAAATGGAATTAATAGCGAATTAATAGATGTGATTCTCAGTTGATTATTTAAACGTAATATGTCGTGTATGGGGAAACTGTTGGAGTGTAAATGACATGAGTCGTAAATGCGGACGTTATACGTAATGCCTGCCGAGTGCCCGCCTTCCTGGCGGGCAGATAAAAACATTGGAGGTGGCTTAGTGAAAAAGATAATTATTTTGTTGCTTTTATTATTGCTACTTGCAAACAGCTTTATATCAATTGCGGCGACTGACAAAAAACAATATCTATGGAAAATTGGATATAACCGTGGTGAACTCATTAAGCAACCTAACGGACCTTTTGAAGTAATGATTTTTGATCACGATGCTCAAGGCTGTTATATGGGTGTTGTTTATTATAAGATTAAAGATAATGGCCCAGTTGATGCAACCTGGAAATTCTCCAATTGTTTTTGGCAAGAAGAAAGCTGGTGTGCAGACATTAACAGTTTTGCTTGGAGCATAGATGGCGAGTATTTGTATGTAGGTACTTCAGAAATATATGGAAACGGAAGGCTTTTTGAATTGGATTTGTACAACAAAAAAGCGAGACCTATCTTTCCTGAAGAAAAAGATTTGAAGTCATGGGAAGAACGAGAATACTTGATGACTGAGATAAAAGATATAAACATTCAGAAGAATACAATAATAGTTGAAGTAAAAACCGGTAAGGAAACAATTCAAAAAGAAATTAAAATGCTTTGAAAGTATAACTGTCGCCTCACCGTCCGTGGTTCGGCTAAGTGAGGCGGCAGGCACTACGTATAACAACGGTTTACCGCTTCGGGCGCGGTGATTCGAAGATGAGTATTCGAAGGAGAAAGCTGATTCATGAAGTTGATTCCAAGAAGTTAATTCACGATGTTGGCGCGCCACACGGCTTCGAAAACATAAGAGCTATGTAATTTCTCAGCCGCGTCGGTAACCCCCAACGTTATGTGAAATAGCGGCATGGTTTTGAAGGTAGAACTTCGATGTCTATCATTGAAAGGAATACTGCAAATGAAAATTGGTATGCCAACACTTATCGAAGTGCCAGATTTTATTCAGACGGTTGAACTGTGTAAGGAATTGGGGCTCTCATTTATAGAATTAAATATGAATATGCCTGAGTTTTGCCCTGAAAGATTGACTTCAGAGTTGGTAAAAAAAGTATCAAAAAGTGAGAACATAGAATTTACTTTACATTTGCCAGAAGAAATTGATTTGGCTTTGTTTCATCCATCTATTCGTAAGGGCAATATAGAGCGTTGTTGCGAAGCAATAACTTGGGCGTATGAAGCTGGAATTAATTTAATTAATATGCATATCAATTCGGGAATCTATTTTACTTTACCCGATCGAAGGGTTTGGATTTATGAAAAGTACAAAGAACTCTTTTTAGAAAATATAATGACCTCATTTGGTAAGTTATTGAAGGTTGCGAACAATAAAGGCGTAACGTTGTGTATTGAGAACAGCGGTAATTTTCACCTTTCATTTATAACAGGGATAATTGAGAAGTTGTCCCTTGAAGAAGTATTCTTTACTTGGGATGTTGGACATGATGCTAAAACAGGTTTTAAAGAAAAGGATATTCTTTTAAGATATAAAAATAAGATTCGTCATATGCATTTGCATGATTATAAAGATGGAGTGGATCATCAACCACTTTTTAGTGGTGAAATTGATATTGCGGGGATGCTTGTATTTGGCGAAAGGCATGATATAAAAGTTGTAATTGAAGTCAAGACAGTCGATTCATTAAGAGAGTCTATTAAATTGTTGGCTAATCAATGATGCCAATGCCGCTACTCCACATAACACGGCATTGCCGCTTCGGGCCGCGGAAAGTCAATTCATGATGTCGGACAAGAAAGTTTATCATGGAGCTGACGCGGCCACATCGATTTGCTAACCGAGTCGGCGGGGAGGGTAGATTCGAAGAAGAATGCCCGCCTTGTAAGCTCATCGACGTCGGCAATGCCAAACGTTAGCTGCCATACTGCGAAAGCGGCGGCCATCGTGTCCGCTAATTTAAAACATTGAAAAGAGAGTGAAAACATGGAGAAAATTGAACTGCTAAGATTGATTGCACCTTGTGGACTACTTTGTTTTACATGTGATGCCATGAAAGATGGAGTAATAAATGAATCAGCAAAGAAACTTTTATATGTTTTGGGTTCTTATGATTCATTTTTAGAAAGTTGTCCTGGTTCCAGGCCTATTTCGGGAAAATATAATGATTTTAAAGAAGTTTTAGAATATCTAGCAAATGTTAAATGTAATGGTTGTAGAGTAGATCATTGTATGGATTCAAATTGTATCGTTCCGGAATGCACAAAAAATCGGAATATTGATTTTTGTTATGAATGCAAAGATTTTCCGTGTGCTAAAACTGGATTTCCTGATGGTTTAAAAGAAAAGTGGATAAGGAAAAACAATAAATTAAAAGAACTTGGTATTGAAAAATTTTTTGAGGAAGAAAAGAAAATACCACATTACGCAAGTTAACATTTGAGAGTGGTTGCCCTCCTTGGCAACCTTCAACTGAGGGCTGACAGTACGACAGCTAACACCGCACTCAAGTTGGCGGGGCGCGGTTTGTCAAAGCAAGCTGATTCGAAGATGCTGTCAATTCACGACGTTGAATCAATGACGTTTTGTCAAGTGGTTGACGCGCCCACATCCATAAGACTAAGCCAAAGTGTCACTAAGTCTTATGGACATCTTGAGTGCGGGGACGTTATACGAAACCACACGCAAAAGAAGCGCCGCATCGTGCGGCGTAAACCTAAAGATCTTTTGAGGAAGCTATTTATGTCTACTGATTTAAAAATAATTTATGATGAGTGGAATAACGATGATAATAAATTTGTTAAAGGAAAACTAAAAAGTTATAATCTTCAATTCACTTCGTCTATACCTTTTTCAGTATCTAAACCTGTAAACTTGATATTAAGAGAAGATAACCTAATAAACGGTGGTTTATTAGGTTATCTGTATTGGAAATGTTGTAGTATTGATATTTTATGGATAGATGAGAGTTGTAGAAATAAAGGACTTGGTACTAAACTCATGCGGAAAATTGAAGAAATTGCATGTGAAAATAATTGTAATTTGATTCATGTGGATACAATGAGTTTTCAAGCATTAGAATTTTATAAGAAACTTGGGTATTGTGTATTTGGAGAACTTAGTGGTTATCCAAATGAATTTGTTCGTTACTATTTGAAAAAAGAACTTATTTAAATGAGCTTGCTTAAGGCCGCCGCATCCATGCGGCTCTTATTTCGCGGGCGCGTGTGGCTTCGTATAACAACATATTGCAGCTGGCGGGCCGCGGTTTTCAATGATGTTATTCAAAGAAGCAGGTTAAATCATGATGCTATTTCAATGAAGCGGAATCATGAAGCGAGCGCGGCCACATCCACAGAGCTAAGTCGAAGTGTCACTAAGCCTCAGCGACATCGTGAGTGCCAAACGTTAGCTGCAATTTACCTACCGTGTTTTAAACTGGGAAAAAAATGACATTGCCCGCGAGAACCGCTCATTCATGAGCGGGTTTAAAGCATGAAAGTATAAAGGATCGTCAAAACCATTAAAAACTGTAAAAAATTTCTTGAATAAATTAAATTTCATTGGTATAATGTAATTACAAAGTAATAACAAAGTAAGGGGAATATACAATGCAAATGGACATTATTAAAATCGGAAATTCTAAAGGAATTCGGCTTCCTCTAGCGGTTTTAAAACAGTGTGGAATAGATTCGAAAGTAGAATTAGAAATTCAGGATAATTGTATCATCATTAAACCTATCAAGAATCCTCGTCAAGGCTGGGCTGAGGCTTTTGAACTGATGCATAAAAACAATGATGACACTTTGGTAGTTCCAGATGATTTGGATGATGAAACCCTGGAGGCTTGGGATGAGACAAAGCATTGAACAATATTCAATTTATTGGGTAGATCTGAATCCTACCCGAGGAGCAGAGATAAATAAAACAAGGCCATGTGTTATTATTTCCCCTTCGGAAATGAACACACATCTTCGTACAATTATTATAGCTCCAGTGACAAGCAAAGGAAGAGAAGGATATCCAACCCGGGTTAAACTGAGAGTGAATGATGTAGATGGTTGGATAGTATTGGACCAGATTAGATCAATTGATAAAACAAGGCTTTGTGAAAAGATTGGGGATTTAACTACAGAAGAAATAATCGAAGTGAAAAGTATTATCAAGGAAATGTTGGTTGATTGAACTTATCATATGTAATAAAGATTATTTAGATTGACTTTGTGCGGAGGTTTCTATGAATAAAAATTCTATTCGTAATATTGTTGTGTTTATAGTTATTGTTATTATCAGCGGATGGATCGGTGTTCTTGTAGACTCAATCCTTACTGATCAACCTGAAGGTGATTCTCTTGGTATGGCGATATGGTTGGTATTGCCTATGCTAACTGCATTTGCAATCATTTTATTTTCAAAGGCCAGTTGGAATGATATTGGTTTCAAGTTGAATTTCAAAGGAAATATAAAATGGTACTTGGCATCCATCTTTATTTTTCCTGTTATAACAGTAATTGTTTTAATAATTGGAGTTGCAACAAAATGGATTGACATGTCGTCACTTAATCTTAAACCACTTATTTTGGCGTTTTGCAGTATTATGTTAATCAATTTTATTAAAAACATCTTTGAGGAGACTGTTTGGCGTGGCTATCTAACGTCACAACTTGTCAAATTAAATTTAAGTGACTGGAAGATATATCTTATTGTCGGCTGTGTCTGGGGAGTATGGCATATTCCATATTACCTTGTCTTTCTGTCGGAGGCAAATATACAGACTGTTCTACCAGCAAGCCGGGTTATATTTGCCGGTGTTGCTATTATAACAATGTTATTTTGGTCGGTGTTGTTTATTGAACTTTATAGGGTAGCAAAGTCTATTTGGCCATGTGTATTATTACATATGGTGGAGGATTCGCTGGTAAATCCTTTAGTTATATCAGGTTATATCACCATCGTAACAGGAAAAGAAATTCTTATTTCACCAATCATTGGAGTTATTACTTCAGTTTTATATTTAGCTGTAGGACTTGGAATTAGAGCTTATAGAAGAAAAGTAGACCAAATTGTTTTCCGCACCCATCCGGGCTGCTGATTAATGAAAAAGTTATGATAATTAGATTTATCTATCTGAGCTTGTGGACGCAGGGAACCGGCATATGTTAGTCGCCATATCATCCGCTTAGCCGGCCCATCCGTGGGAACGGCTTTTTAAAGAGATTTTAAATCAGGTTAGTTTAGTTTTATAAGAAGGTTTAGGAAATAAGCTATAAAGAACCCATATATTAAAGCGCCAACAAAAGTAACTACGGCTGGATTTGGGGGTAATTCAAAAAATAAAGGTAATTTAAACATTGTTCCGGATATTCCGAAAATTATCCAAGCGATTGATCCTACTGTAATACCTTTGATATATAAATATTTACTGCTTGCTCTTTCTATAAGAAAAGAAAAGAATATTCCAAGTAAAGAACCTAAAATTATTTGAGTAAAAACTCCAATTAAAAACGGAATAACACCATGATATTCTTTGTACATAATAAATATTCTAGCAAAATTTGTAAAAGTTCTATCAGTTAATCCAAAGGCTTTTGTTATTAAACCATAAGTAATTTGAACTATAGAAGTTAAAGCGCCAGAAATAAGACCAGCGGTAAATCTATCCTTCCATCAAAAATTCTCGCTTTCATTACAGTTTTTAAGTATTAGAATAATTCATTTGAAATCATGTAAGACGATGTCTTTATTGGAAATGTTTATAGAAAATAAGGTATGCCGACCACTTTATTAACGGTCCATCGTGGACACGGCCTATGAAAGAAGGTTATTAGAGTGAAGATAATGGGAAGTAAAATATTTATGCTTGTTTTACTTTGCTTAATAAATGAAGCTAATATTGCTGTATCGAAGGAAGCTGAAATTACCGAATCTAATTGGATTGACCATCCTGAAATTAAGGAGATTAGAGAGATTTATAGTGCTATTGAAGCGGATATTAAATCAATAAATATTATAGAACATAAAAAGATCTATGAATATGAAGAGCCGTATAAACCTGTGCTGAAGGCAATTTATGTCAATAAGAATAATGTGGCAAGAAAATATGTTGAGGAAGCAAGTTCAGATGATTCTGCTTTATCATTATCATATTATTATGAAAATAAGATTTTAAGATTTGTTTTTATTAAAGGTGGAGCAGTAAACGGGTCTCATATGGAGCATCGGATTTATTTTAATTCTAAAGGAAAGCGAATATGGGAGATTCAGAAATATTTGGTAGGTCCGGGTTATAGTTTCCCTGCAGTATGGTCTGATAATCAATTAGTATTTGAACCATGGGAAGAATTTAATAAAGAAAATTGACAATGGGCTCATAACAAAATTCCATGAATAGAACGGGGTTACCTGGTTTTGACCAGGTAACCCCGTTTTAATGAAAATATTTGGACCTTTACCCAAGTAATAACTATTGTCCCTTCTTTACCGTAGCATTGTGACCGGATCTCATATAGGCGGCATACACCACATTGCCGTCAACGTATAATGATAAATCCAGCTGCGTCGGCAGTGATACCCCTTCCTCTTCCGAGGAGAAACTACCCAGTCCGAGCCAGGCATTGTCGGCGAATTTTCGGACTTTGATTTGATCGTTTGTAACATCCCGATACGCGATATAGGGAGTGGTCCCAGCGATAAAGATGGTTACGTTATCGGCATTTCCTGAAAAAAGATACTCCGCCGGGCCGACAGTTTCCCAATTGGTCGTACCAGTATTATATTTTTTCACCGCTACCTGCCCCGAGGCGTTGGTAAAGATAGTATAGAGCATACCGGTGGAATCGATATCAAATGCAAAGTCGCCGATGGCGGTGGCCACGGGTGAGCCGACTGAGTCCCAGGCACCAGATTCACCGTCATTTGCGGAATATTTTTTTACAAATAAATCACCTGTATCGAGAGACTTAAAAGCAATATATGGATAATCGTTAAAAACTTCCAAATCGGCTGCTTCACATGTTCCGCCAAAGTCAGATAAACCAGTCCAAGATGTAGCTCCAATAGTAAGTGAGGTTACTGTCAGAGAAGATGTACTACTGTCCCGAGATAAAAGGTACAGAATACTACTATTACGAGATAAAAATGGTTCTACTGCATTAACTCCACCTGTCATAGTTCTTACAGCAAACTTACCGTCAGTATCCGCATATTTCCAAAAGCCAATCCCTTGGGCGCCAGAGGCAGTACCTTTACATGCTAAATAGACCTGATTAAAAACATCAAAGGTTATGCTGGGTGAACCCTCCATGGGTTCGAGAGTAGTGTTGATGTATTGGCGATATAGATTGATCCAACTGCCATCATATTTGAGGATCGAGACATCATTGGTTGAGTAACGGCAAGCGATAAAGGGAATACCCTGGTTAACCACTATCTTTGATAATCCTTGGGCAATATTGCTGGCTAAGCCGGTGTCGAGGCTTTGCCAATTCAGCGCAGTTGGACCGCTTGGCGGGTTGTTACCACCCGGGGGATTGTTACTACCACCGCCGCTGCCGCCGCAGCCGGATACCACAATCAATAACAGGATACAAATTAGACTATAGAATTGGATTTTTGGATTTTTCATTTTTTAACTCCTTTTTTAAAAATAAATAAACCACTAACTTAAATCGATAAACATTGTAGTTGTAGTTATAATAACCGATCAACTATAACCAAAAACTAACCACTTTAGTGGTTTAAGGCAGGAAAAGGTGTTGTGAGATAGAAAATATTAACGTGGAAGCGTAAAGCGGCTCCTTTTTTGTTTATATTTTGTTAAGAGAGATTTGGTAAGATTTTTCTATCATTCTAATTACAATCTTAATACAGTAAGATTTTCATAAATTAAATAACCGCCATATTAAAAAGTGATCCCGAATTTCATTTAATTCAGGCCTATGATTGAGGTTGGTGTATGATGACGGAGATTATTCTGACCAAATTAATGCCGCCCAAGTTCAAAGCAAAAGACTGTCATTGCTGGTTGCGCCTGCGGGATATGGTAAAACCCTCTTGTCGTTGCAGCTATTGAAAAAACTTGACCAACAATATCTTTGGTACCATTTGGATTCATATGACAACGATCCGGCTGTTTTTCTCAACTATTTAATTAACGGTTTCCGACAGCGAATTCCCAACTTTGGGTGGGAGGCTTTGGGCCTTATCCAACAGGGTAATGTCACTCAAAAAATTCGGATGTTGGCGGCGATTTTTATCAATGCTTTGGTGGAAAACAGCACGGAGTTTTATTTGGTCCTAGATGACTATCACGTTATTACTGACCCGGTGATTCATGAATTCCTTCAAGAGCTGCTAAGACAGATTCCGGAACAGGTCCACTTGATAATTACCAGCCGGAACCCGCTCCCCTTTGCTACGGTGCAATTTGAAATAAGCGATTCTCTGGCGGTATATGGCGTTGATCAATTACGCTTTGAACCGGAGGAAATAGCGGAATACTTGAGATATCATCAAATAGCCGTATCCGATCTACTGGTTGAGGAAATGGTTGCCAAGACAGGAGGATGGCCGGTTGCTTTAAAACTCTGTAGTATCTTCTCAAACGGCGCCTTGAGCTCTTTCAATGAACGGGCTTCGCAGGATATTTATCAGTACCTGGCAACTGAGGTTTTAAATCAGCTTACTAAGGAAGAACGAGATTTTTTAATTGCTACTTCAATATTTGATGAAATTACTCCCCGCTATTGTGATTTACTGTTAGGAAGGTCCGACTCCGGTGAAATTTTGAAGCGCTTGGCCCGGCAACAATTATTTATTGTTCCTTTAAGCGGTTCGGTTGAAGTATATCGTTGTCATCAATTATTTCGCGAATTTTTGCAAAGTAATTTAGGCACAAAACGAGGGGGACTGTTGCGGAAAGCGGGGTTCATCGCTAGGGAATTGGGAGATGGCGAAAACGCGATTGAATATTTTTTGGCTGCGGATTCAATGGACGAGGTTTTGGCCACGATTGAAAATGCCGGGAAAACAGCTATGCATCAAGGACGCTGGCAGACGGTAGCACGCTGGCTAAAACACCTTACTTATCAACAAATTGCGTCCAACCCCTGGTTGTCTCTTTATAGGGCCCAAATTGGAATTCACCAAGGACTTCGGGAAGAGGCGGAACGATGGGCCCAAAAAGCCTCCGATTTATTTAATAATGCCAAAGAATTTCGTGGTCTAGTCGAGAGCCGGATTTTAGAGGCCAGGATTTTACGTTGCCGGGGCCAATTAGAGGAAAGTCTGAAATTATTAAACGAGGCAGAATCTCTAATTGACTTGAAAGCTGAGCCACGGATTGATCTGCCGCTTGAGAAAACGCTTACCTATTACCTGAGTGGAAGAATAAAAGAAGCTGAGTCCACCATCGCCATGGCATTAAAGACAGTGGAACCTTTGAACAACGGCTATCTTAATGCTAATTTGCTGGAAGGAATGGGAACTATCCAATATTTGCAAGGTAATTATCAAAAGGCCCTCCAGTTTTATAAAAAGGGAATGGAGGCTTCTCCGGATCGAGTATTGCCGGGTTATTACGCTCAAGATTCAATTTCAACAATTTATCAAGATTGGGGAGAGTTTAATCGGGCTCTAGAGTATGCTAAAAGGAGTTTATCGATTAAAGAAACTTATGGCCTGATCGAGTCACTTCCTTCGGCATACGCTCAAATTGCAGGAATTTACGTAGATCTTGGCGAGTATAAAATAGCCGAGGAATATTACCAACGAGCGGTTGCTCTGTGTAAGGAAAATAAAAGCGAATTTTTCTATCTGACTTTAAATTTGATTTTTTTGGCTCAATGCCTATACTTACAAAAACGTTTCTCCGAGGCCGAAGCCAAAGTGGAAGAGGCCTTGAAGACGGCTGGAAAAGGGCCCAATTTAGCCTGGGCCAATTGTCATACAGTCGGAGGAGTGATTTTTTTAGGTATCGGGAAAATTCCCGAGGCTGAAACAATGTTGTTACAAGCAGTCAACTCCTTGGAGCAAATGGGTTTTAAAAAAGCTTTATGCAATACGTACGAAGGATTGGCCGCTTTGTACTTTCGTAAACAAAATCCACAAGCTGTGGCGGACTATGCTTCTAAGGCTATAACTCTAGCCGCCCGATTGAACGATATTCAAAGTTTTATTACTTTTTATCACTTGCTCCAACCGGTTTTACGCTTTGGAATTGAAGCGGGGATTGAAATTAATTTTATCAACCGGGTGCTGACACGTTTGGGGGAGACTTGCAAAGAACTTTTAAAAAACCTGGCTTCACATTCGAGTCCGGATGTTCGCAGAAGGGTGATTATTCCGATTGTAGAAATAATGGGTGAAAAGGCTGAACCGATCATCCGCCGTTTGATCGACGATCCCCATCCTCAAGTCGCCGAGTTGGCATCAACAGTGGCTGTAAAGTACGGAATAAAAAAAGATCGAGCGGAGAGGGCCGGCGAAGCGACTCAGATACCTTTGCATCTTAACTACCTCGGGCCACTCCGTATTATTCTATATCAAAACGATATTACTACCATTAACTGGCGGACCGGAAAAGCTCGCGATTTACTAATTTATTTGGCGCATCTTAAAGAACCGGTAACTAAAGAGAGAATCCTTGAGGACCTTTGGCCAAACGAGGAGCCCGATAAATCCGGTTATTTGTTTCATTCTACAATTTACCGGCTCCGTCAGGTTTTAAATAGGTATCAAGCCGATGAATTTGTCTGTTATG
>JAAYEK010000013.1 GCA_012728785.1 Bacillota bacterium
GCTTTTTGGGGATGTGGGAAACAACTTTGTTAGAACAATGTTAAAACTGGCTAAAGAAAGGGATACTTTAAGGGTTGTTAATGATCAGCTGGGTTCTCCGACTTACGCGTTGGATTTGGCGACTATTATTGACCGCCTGATCCGGACTGAAGCATATGGAATATATCATGGGACCAATGAAGGTAGTTGTACTTGGTTCGATTTTACCAAAGAAATCTTGGAATTGACGGGACAAGAAAAAGTCAAAGTAGAACCGATTACAACCGAAGAGTTAAATCGCCCCGCTCCCAGGCCGCAATATAGCATCTTAGGGAAGGAAGGCCTTCGGATGGTTGGAATAGAAGTACCTCATTACCGTGATGCCTTAAAACGGTTTATGGCTAAAAATATTCTAGTATAGTCATTTCATAAATAGATAGAATTCATAAACTAATCGACCACGAAAAAGTATAATCTTCCGCAGTATCATCCCAGCCAAATGATAGGTAAAAACAACAAGTCTCCCTGATGATCCGGTAATTTCGTTCGATCCATAAGTCTTGGGTTGAATTATATGATCCATCCAGACCAAAAGAGTAATCCTTCCTAAACGGCGCCCTAATATTATATAAATAGTTGGAACCGAAACGGTAATCGTAATCACTCAATAAAGATTCAAAATTCCCCTCCGGTAAAGTCGATAGCGGATCAACCTTTAGTTAACTTAAAGTCATGAGAGGATTTGGATTATAGTCCAAGCGGTAACCGGCATATTGTAAGAAAAGGTGTCGTTAATCGACCAATAATCATCACTGATTATTGGATTATTATAATTAATGGTTAATCGGTTACTAAGATTATTTTTATATAGTCCGAAACCGGCGCTATAAGTGGAAGTGTCTTTGGTCTTATAGACTCCGTTAAAAAACCATTTATGACCATTTTCAACGGGTGTCTCAAAAGAATAAGTAACGTAAAATCCAACGTCACCACTGTATCCCGGTTCAAGATTGGGCATTCTGCTGCCGCCAACCTGGAAAGAAAGATAAGGAAGATAAAAGACAGGGATGCCGTGTAAAAAAACGATCGAATTCCATAATTTAACCCGATCGCCTTCATGAACAATACTGGTGGGAGTTATGAAATATTCCGGCTTAGGCCGGTGACAGCGGGTGAAAATCGTTCTTTCCATTCTGGTCGCTTCATCGGTCAGCTTCATATTCCGCCCGGTGAGTTTAATGTCCCTGGACCCTTTATTATCAAGCATGCAAGTTGCCGAACCGGAAAAGCCCTCATGGGTTTGAAGACTGTATTCGATGGCTTCCAATTGTATACGAATATTTCGTTCTTCAATAGATAAATCCTTTTATAAATGTATCCGTGGCTTTTTTTTACAAAAAAATTCTCTCAAAATCCAGTTGACTTTCTAAGCTGATTTGTGTTATTATAAAGAACGTCAATTGAATAATCTTTCTCACTCCTCGATAGCTCAATGGTAGAGCACTCGGCTGTTAACCGAGTGGTTGTTGGTTCGAGCCCAACTCGGGGAGCCATTTTATGACCAGAATTTAGCGGATTAAACAGATTTCACTGATTTACCGCTATTTTTTTATTGTCAAAAACTTTGAAGTTTATTCCCTTGATTTATTACTCATATTTCCTCCATCTTTTGGCATACTATGAAAGGACAGGTTGTCTGTAATGGAGGGATTCTTATGTCTAAAGGGGCGCAGGCCAAAACCTCATTTGATAAGGACCGTTACTGGAGCGGAGTATTTACCGGAGTTTTTTTGGGCTGTTTCATCATTTTTGTTACAATTTTTTTAGTAGTTAGAGTACAAGGATTAAAGGTAGCTATCAATCCTCAAAAAATCGCTCAACTAATGCAGGCAAAGATCCAATCCGAAGTCAAACGGGAAATTCCCAAAGTCTTGGAACAATTGGAAAAGGAATTACCCCAAGAGATAACCGATAATTTGGGAGGGCTAGATGATTTGACAATCGGTTTTGGCAAAAGTCAGGTGAGCTTGCCTGTGGAAATGATTGATGCCGTTAGGGGCGAATTCAACCGGGTTATTGAAGCGGCGATTATCAATACCTTTAATAATTATAATACTACGGATTATGAGGAAAGAATCGGCAAGAACGCCTATGATATGATTGAATCAATGCTACGGCAAGATATCATTGGGAAAACCTATTTGATCAAAACCAATGAATGGTTTGCGGTGCCGGTTAAGATCGTCGGCACTTCAAAGTATCAAGTTAGTGTCGGTATCTGACTATGTTTGATTGATTTTGGGCGCATCTAAGCGCCTTTTTTGTTTTAGGGATCAGTTTAACTTGCAATTTGGGCTTTACTATCATTTCAGCCATTTACTCTTGACTAACTAAGATCATTGTGTTAGGGTTCTTATATAAAAATAAGAAAGCTCAAAGACTAGGAAGACAGATTGTAAATTGAAATTATAAACTCTAAAATTGTACTTGGAGGCTGTTTTGATTCAGGTAATACCTTTTAAAGCGGAACTCGGACCTAAATTTCTGCCGTTGTTGGCGAGGGGGTTATCGGACCTTTCTGCATTACGGTTGAATGCGGTTGAAATTCAAGCCCAGGTAAACCTGGAGCTTGAGTTGGATCGTTGGGAGGAAAAAACCTATCAACCGGAGCAGATCTCGGGATGGAATAATGAAAGAGAACTATGGTTTTCGGGTAGCTTAAGCGGAGACCGGGATCTTTCATTGATTATGGTCCTGTACGATCCTAAGGCAGAACGAGTGGTTTACCGAAACCAGATTCAAGTCCCGGAAGAAAAATTTTTAGGTGAGTGGGAAAACTGTTTCCGGGATCTACTTTCCTATTTGAAAAATGAGAGTGATTCTTCTGCTCCCCGGATTTACACAAAGTCCTTGGAGGCTTTTTTGTCCTTCCGGAAAGGGTTGGAGATATTGGCCCAGGCTAAAACCCCTCAATCCCGCGAAGAAGGCTTGGAAAATTTATTGGAAGCGGTGGCTTACGATCCTGAGTTTAACGAAGCTATTGACATCTTATTATTGTTTTTAATTCAAAATGATTTGGTTTATAACTTTGATTTTTCCATCAATATCTTGGAACGGTTACGGCAAATAACCGATAAACATCCACGGATTCCATTGGTGCTGGCTGAAATATACAACCAAATCGGGAATTATGAAAAGACCGGTCAATTGTTAAATGAACTGACTACTTCTTTTCCGGAATTCAGCGAAGGTTGGATCCGATTAGCATTGTATTATAATAGTATCGCCAAAACTGATCGAGCTTTACAAGCCCTTGAACAGGCTCTCTCCTATGAACCTGATAACGCTACGGTTTTAGACCTGCAGGGAGCTATCTATGCCGGATTAGGCGAACGTAAGTTGGCGGAGGAGACCTGGCTAAAAGCAATAGAGCTGGAACCTTCCCGGGTCAATCTCTTGGTCAACTTGGCTTTGCTCGACGAAGAAAAAGATAATCTTCCAAAAGCGGAAGATTATTATCAAAAGGCGGTCCAAGCAGATGAAGAATGGTGGGGGGCTTTTTTTTATTACGGTTCTTTTCTTCAAAGACAAAAAAGATATGAAGAAGCGGTTGCCTGGTTGGAAAAAGCTGCTCTTAAAAACGATAGTCATTTTCAAACCTATCAAAATTTAGCAGCGACCCAATTGGAACTGGGAAGATATGATGAAGCCCAAGAAAATTTGTTACATTTGCTAAAGTTAGCGCCTGATAATACCGTGAGACGCCAAAGCTTACAGTTGTTGAATCAATTGAACAATCCCAGAATTAAGACGGAAGCCCGGATTAGGAAATTAAAACGATTATGGGAGGCCGGTAAACATTGGCTGGTATTGATAAATCTATTCAAACTTTACCGGAAGGGCAAGGAACTTTGGTACTATTGGTACTTGTGGGGAATTGCCTTTAGCCGTGTTAAAATAAAATGGCTTCAAAATGCTTTTTGGCTAAGGGGTTTAAAATTTCAACCGGGTTTTCCCTTGCTAAAAGAACTAGGATTGTATTATTGGAAGAAAGGGAATAACTTAAAGAGTCTTCCTTTGCTACGCCAGGCCTTTAAGTTGCATCAAAACGATGCCAAAATTAACCGGGCTTATTTTCATACCCTAGCGAAGTTGGGTAAAATGGAGGAATTAAGGTCTCATGTCAAAGGGTTATCCGACTTTGAAAAAGCTGAATAAACCTTTGCGCCAAAGGAAGGGGAAATATAATTGGGATCTCCTCTTAATGACGCGTAAAGATTTGAGACTTTACTTGTCAAATTGGAATAATTGTGGTAAACTAATTTAAAGCATTGCGCGTCGAAGGAGTGGGGAAACCCACTCTTTCAGTTTCTTATAAGAGAGGGATTAATTGAGTTTGGCCAAAGAACGAATCGAAACTGTAGTTGAGAGATTGGGCAATCAAGTCGCCACCGATTTGGGTTATGAATTACTGGAGGTTGAGTATTGTAAAGAAGGGCCGGACTGGGTCCTCCGTTGCTTTATTGACCATGATAATGGAATCGGAATTGAAGATTGTCAGCGATTCAGCGAAGCCCTGGACCTGGTTTTGGATGAAAAGGACCCCATTCCGGGAAAATATTTATTAGAAGTATCTTCCCCTGGAATTGAACGTCCTTTAAAAAAAGATCGCGATTTCATAAGATTCGCCGGGAAAATGGTTGAAATTAAATTGTCTAAGCCTATTAATAACTGTAAGACATATCGCGGTGAGTTAATGGGGATGGTTGGGGACGATTCGGAACTTAAGGTGGCCTTGAAAATCGACGCATCGAATGTCTTGGAAATTCCCCGGAATCTAATAGCCAAGGCAAAATTGATTTTTGAAATATAGGGTAACAAAGGGGGTAAAAAAAGAGATATGAATCACGAGTTTATGGAAGCCCTGGAGCAGATTGAACGTGAAAAAGGAGTTAGTAAGGAGATCTTACTCGATGCCATCGAAACCGCTCTGGCATCCGCTTACAAAAGGGATCAAAAGGTCGCGCAAAGTATCGAAGTCCAAACCGATTCTGCTACCGGCGCTTTTCATGTGTACACTCATAAGACTGTTGTTGATGAAGTAGAAGACGACAAGAATGAAATAAGCCTGGAAGATGCTCAAAAAATCGATGCCGTTTATGAATTGGGAGATTTAGTTGAATTTGAGATTTTCCCTAAAGAATTTGGTAGAATTGCGGCCCAGACTGCCAAACAAGTTGTTGTTCAGCGAATAAGGGAAGCGGAACGAGGCCTAATCTATGATGAATTCATTAACCGGGTCGGGGACTTAATCACCGGGGTGGTGCAGCGTTTCGAACAACGCAATATTTTTGTCGATTTGGGCCGGATTGAAGGAATTCTTCCTGCCAACGAGCAGATGGGGAATGAACGTTACGAGCAGGGAATGAGGCTCAAGACATATGTGGTTGAAGTTAAAAAGACCACCAAAGGACCTCAAGTTTTGCTATCCAGGACCAGGACCGGTTTGCTAAAGCGCCTTTTTGAATTGGAAGTGCCGGAGATTCAAGATGGAATCGTAGAGATCAAGTCGGTAGCCCGTGAACCGGGCCATCGTTCCAAAATTGCCGTTTATAGCCATGATCATCAAATTGATGCGGTAGGAGCTTGCGTAGGCGCTCGTGGTATCCGGGTCCAAATGATTGTCAGGGAGTTGAAGGGAGAAAAGATCGATGTAATCCCTTGGGATACTGATTCGATTGAATTTATTATTAATGCCTTAAGCCCGGCTAAAGTTAGTGATGTTAAATTACTGCCTTCCAAAAAAACGGCGATTGTGATTGTACCGGATTTCCAACTTTCCCTGGCCATCGGCAAGGAAGGCCAAAATGCGCGTTTAGCTGCTAAATTAACCGGATGGAAGATTGATATTAAAAGCGAGACCCAAGCATCGGAGCAATCCGAGGAGATTGAAAGGCTTGTTTACGAAGAAGTTGGTTTCCGGGATCTTGACCAGGAACCCGCGGAAGATGAAGTTCTTGATCGAGAGGATGAGTATCCGCTGGAAGCCGAAGACTTTGAAGCTGAGAGTGAATTCGAAACGGAGCTGGAAGAAGAAAGTGAATCTGTGATTGATACCGAAGATGAAGAGGAAGAAAAGGTTATCGTCAAGAAAAAGACCAAGAAGAATAAAGCTGTCTCCAAGCAATTGGAGAGGATTGAGATGGATGACGAACCGATCTCTTTAGAAGACGGATACTTTTTCAGTGATGTTTTGGAAAAACGGGAAGCGCCCCAACCGGAAGATAGCGATAGTACCAAAGAAAAGAAAACCAAGAAATCCGACCCGGACATTAACTTGAGTTCGGACCCGGATGAAAGCGGTTTCACTATTGGACAGCTATTTGGCGAAGAACTAAAGAAAGCTAAGACTAAGAAAAAAACCAAGGGGGAATGATTTTGAAAGTAAAAAAAATTCCCCAACGGACCTGTTTGGGCTGTAGGTCGGTGAGACCAAAGAAAGAATTGGTAAGGATCGTTAGGACTCCCGATGGAGGGGTGATTGTTGATCCCACCGGTAAAAAGTCGGGGCGGGGAGCTTATATTTGCCCAAGTGTCGAATGTTTGGAAAAAGCATTTAAAGGGAGTTTACTTGGGCAGGCTTTAGAATTTGAAATAACTACTCAAGTAAAAGAAGATTTAAAGACTAAACTTTTAGATTTAATTAAATGAAACGATTGCAAACCTTACTTGGTTTTGCCGCTAAAGCCGGCGCGGTGGTCTCCGGTAGCGCCGCAGTTGAGGCGGGAATTAAGAAGGGACGAATTAAATTAGTTGTTTGCGCCGCCGATCTTTCGGCAAGAACTATTGCCAAATTTAATTTTTTATGCAAAGAAAACCGGATTTGTTTTCATTGTTACGGTATTCTTTCCGAATTAAGCCTTTGGATTGGCAACCCGGGGCGCGGCGTAATCGGGATTACTTCGAAGCAATTTGCCGACACAATCGGTTCGTTATTCAATGATGGGGGTGAGCACCATAAATAAGGTTAGAGTTCATGAATTATGTAAGGAATTGGGGAAATCACCCAAAGAGTTATTGCATTATTTAAATGAATTAGGCGCGAATGTCCGCAATCATATGAGCACTATTGAAGATAAATATGTCGAACAAGCGCGGCTTGATTTTCCAAGCCAAAAACAAACCAGATTTCCACAAACCGCAACAGAACCTAGTAAACCAGTATCGCAGGAAGCGCCTAAACAAACGGCGCCGCCTGAACGTCGTCCGCGCCAA
>JAAYEK010000155.1 GCA_012728785.1 Bacillota bacterium
AATTGGATATAATTTACGCATTTGCTTTTCCTACCTTTTATTAATCCAGATATTAGTATTTATATTATCTTAACATAAGATATCAGAAGTTAATGTCGAATAATAACGGAAAATCTCGTTCTTTAAAGGGAAATAAATACACCATTTAATAATCATCTGAAATTGAAAAAAAATCTCCTCAGATCAAGAAGACTTTTTAATCAAAATAAATTGAAGAACAAGACATCAAGGAGTATCGCGTCAATAAAGGGAATGAGACGTTACAATCCCTGATTTTTAAAGGTTTGGAAGTTCCTTTGGGCAGTTGTTTTCAGAGAACAGAATTTTAAGATTGTGGTCCCTCAGTTTAAACTAAACACAATAATTTTTCTGAATAAAACAAATTTAGGTTCCAAACTTCCCAAAGAACAAGTTCAATTTTTCTAAAACTAAAAAAATAATTTTCTTCTTTCGAACAATTATTCTGGCTTGACATACCATCCCAGGCTTAATTTTTCCTATTTCTTTTCTGTTGTTAATCAGTTGTGACTCTATAATAGTTCCTTCGATGCGGTAAATCATATCCGTATCTTGAATAATGTCCTTGGTTATATAAACAATTTCTCCATTGCCGAACCCATATTCCTGAAACGGCAACGCTTGAAAGTCATATTTCACATTCTGCCCGATTTCTAATAGCCCCACATTACGGTTTTCAACCGCTATTTCCATCCGATAGTTGGTTTCCTCGGTAGGAACAATCTTTAAAATTTCCACTTCGGAAGCGATAAATTCTCCCGGATTGACAGTTTGCTTAATTTGAACCATCCCGTCAATCGGCGCTGTTACTTTTGTTAAAGAAAGATCTTGTTCCACACCCATTAGTGAATTTTGTAAACTTAACAATTGTTTTCGATTGTTTCCCAATTCATTTTGTACCGTTGCTAAAGTTTGCAGTTTTAACGCTTCAAACTCCTTTAAGGAGTTTTCATATGCAGTTTCCACTTTTCGTAATTCTTCTTCAGAGATACAATCGGGAAATAACTTCTTTTTATTAAAATACTCCTCTTTGAATTGTTGATAATTATTAGATAATCGTTGATAATTTGCTTGATATACTAAAAAACGATAATAAAATTCGGAAGCGTTTTCACTTAATAAATTATTATTTCCCCTAATACTATTTTCCAAGTCAACTAAATAACTGATTTCTTCATTGAGTTTTTTGATCAGAGCATCAATATTATCTTTTTGAACGATAGAGGCAACATTCTCAATCGTATATAAAAGGTCCCCGCTTTTCACATATTGACCATCCTTAAAGTTTATCTGTTTAATATAACCTCCGATTGTGTTCCGAATTATGCTACTATCTTTATAAGGCAACACACGGCCTTGAGCAATCACAAAGTCTTCAGCCTCACCTAACCACATCCAGATAAATATTCCAATTATCATAAAAAAGATAAGGAAAATAAAGATCAAGATGAAGGAGGGAATTTCGTTATTCAACACTTCCCGGCTATCGGTAAGTTCACTATAGTTTATCGTTATATATTTCATAAATCAAACTCCTGTACTGGCTATTTCTTTTTGCACTCCAACCTGAGCTTGCCATGAGTTGTAATAGGGACCCTTATTACGTAACAAATCGTCATGAGACCCGGATTCAAGGATCTTCCCCTTATCCATCACGATTATTCGATCACATTTGACAATAGTGCTTAAACGATGGGCAATAATAATAGTAGTGGTGTTTTGGGTAATATTATCGATCGTGTTATGAACGGCATTTTCGGTTATTGTATCCAAATTACTAGTGGCTTCATCCAAAATCAGCAAATCAGGCCGTTTATATATCGCCCGGGCAATAGATATTCTTTGCCTTTGCCCCCCCGATAATGAACTCCCTCTCTCGGAAATGACAGTATTATAACGCAAAGGGAGGTCGTCAATGAAGTCATGAATATGTACTTGTTTGGCCACTTCAATTACTTCTTCCAATGAAGCGTCCGGTGAACAAAAGGCGATATTTTCTCGAATGGTTCCACTAAATAAAAAACTCTCCTGGGGAACATAACCGACACGCTCGCGTAAATCTTCCAAACAGATATCCTTTATATTATGCCCATCAATAGTAATTTCACCATTTTCGGGGCTATAAAATCCTAATAAAAGCTTTACCAATGTAGTTTTACCACAGCCGGTCTCGCCGACCAAAGCGACTTTCTCTCCGGCATGAATCTGAAGGTTAATATCGTTCAAAACCAGATTGCCGTCGCCATAGTGAAAAGAAACATTACTAAATTCGATTTCTCCATTAATTTTTTTGAGGTGTATTTTATGAGCCTCATCCTGTTTTTCAATATCAAGATCCAAAATTTCCACCAAACGATCAGCCGCCACATATGCTTCTTGAAAAGTAGACTGCAAATTAATTAAGTTCTGAATCGGGGTCATAAAATATAGTAACAATGAATTAAAGGCCATTAGTTGGCCTAAAGTCAATTCTCCCGTGATAACTTGAAGCCCGCCAACCAACCAAACTAGAATTGTTATCCCTTCTGTTACAAGCCCTCTTAAAAACGATTGTAAGTTGGTCATCCATCCCAACTTATATGCCCATCTTATGAGCTGAACATATATACTTTCCATTAGCCAATGAAAACGTCCTTCCGAGTTGTTTGCCTTAATTACCTCTATACCTGAAAATGATTCAACCAATTGGGACTGTAACTCTGCGGATTGTTCCATTAGTCGCCGGTTAGTGCTTTGAAATGATTTCCGAAAGGCTATAACCACGATTAGATAAATAGGTAGAAAGATCAAGGTCATAAATGTCAGTTTGCTATTTTGCGCAAAAACAATAATCCCCCCGAAAATCAGCATCACCGAATCAAATAAAACCGAAACAGTTGCATTTGATAAAGCATTTCTAATTTTCTGTTCATCATTGACCCGCGATATGATCTCTCCGACCCGTCGGGAACCAAAAAAACTGGCGGGCAATTTTAATACATGCTGAAAATATTGTAAAATTAGGTCCAAATCAATCCTTAAACTAAAATATAATAATAATTGACTTCTTAATAAAGTCATTAATTGACTGAAAACTTTCACAATAATTAGACCGATGGTTACGATAATTAGAGTATCCTTTAAACCATTAGTCAGGATATCATCTACTAAATATTTAAAATAAAATGCGCTAATGATTCCAAATAGAGTTAACATTAAAGAAGCCATGAATATTCCAAGCAATAACTTCTTTTGACCGGTTATCAAATATGAAAAACGCGACACCCAACTAGTTTCTTTGTTACCTCGTTCAAATTGATTGGTTAAGGTTAAAATTATAACCGTACCGGACCAAACAGAATAAAACTGCCCTGGTTGATAATAGCTTAATCCGGCAAGAGGATCGGCAATCAAAATACCCTTACGATCAAACTTATGGATAACCACATAGCGATACTCATTACTACTGGTAACAATTTGGGCAATAGCCGGCAAAGGGATCTTCGAAAGCGGCTCATCTTGATTCAATTTAATGCTTTTAGCGCTAAACTTTAGTTGCCGAGCCGCTTTGATTAGTCCGGAAACACTAGCCCCATTCTGGTCGGAGCATGATATTTGCCGCAACTTTTGGATTGAAACATGTAACCCATGTTGCTTAGCTACTGTTGCAAGACAAGCAAGGCCGGTCATTGCTTTTTCATTATGATTAATGCAGTAGTAATGTTTAGATTTCAAGATAAATCTCCAGAACATTTGTTTTAGTGCAATTTATTACCATGAATTTTATTAAAATAATTTATCTACTTTACATCCTATAAAAGCTCTTTCATTTTTAAACGTAACTGAACCAGGTTGCCGTGGCAATAAAAAGCATTTCCAGGTTTAGATTAATTTCAACATAAGTATTTTTACCGATTTGATATTGATAAACAGGCCATATACCTGGTATTTCATTTGAAATTTTAGTGAAATTATTATCAGCAAAAGATAGATTAAATAAAAATATAATTCCCAATACAATTGTGTAGAATCGTTTCATTTATACCTTTTTTAAATAATATTAACAACAATTGAAGATATACTCTACCAAATCCCTTACTTAATTCTGATTATCAAATGAAAATTAGTTTTCAGAAAAATATTTCATCCAGTAACAATGATAGATTTGCTTCCCGTTCGGCTATTTGACGTATTTGGCCGACAACATTATCCAACAAATCCTTGGATTGTTTTTGGAAATATTGTACTAACAATAGTTTTACTTGTTGCCAATCATCACCGATATTTGATATTTCCTTGGCAAATTCGGCGATTTTTTCTTTATTGAAACGTTCTGCCAGATAGTTTAATTCAATCGCAAATTTATAACGCCCATTGCTAATGACGGTTAATTTTTTAAGTAATGGTACTTCATTGACGTTCGAATAACCTGCCCACTCTTCTCCCAAGCTCTTAGATTCATCTAAGATATTTGCAAGATCGCTAATCCTCTTGAAATTAAATTGAATTTGCAGCTTCCATGAAAATTTCTTAGATGTAAAAGTTCTATCTTCTACTTGAGTAGTTTGAGCCCGTTTTCCATTTGCATGCTTTTCTATATTTGTAATGAATCGCTTACAGATCTCACCCAACACTTCTTCCGGCTGGTAGAAATCATTTTCCGGTAAAAGTTCATATTTATAGATTTCCCCAAAACTTTTTTCATAATTAGAAAATGGCATCACCCCTACTTGTTGTTCCGTTTTAAGAGTCTCCTTATCTATACATGTTAAGTACTGTGCGGATTCGTTAATACCATTAACTAAACAATAATGCGGACAATGACGACTTTGATAATCAATATACCAAGGGCACCAATATGTATCAGTTGATATAATAACCGGACGATAATTTATAAGCTCAGACCTTAAAAATTCTAAAGCCGTTTCACCTGAAAATGGTTTTATCACAGTCAAGTGAATCCCATGATAATAAGCTAAGGCTTTTAAAGTATCGTCAAATGAGAAATCGATTTTTTCCGATAGAGTTGCTCGATTATGGAAATCTAAATCAATATTCCATGAATTAATCAACATTAATTGATAATCACGTTTAACAATAATTGCTAAGATAGCTAGGGCTGTTTCAAAACTATTTAAAAATCCTAATTGATCTATGATCTTATTATTTTTTTTACTTTTATTGTTAATAACTTGTATCCAACAATACCATTCGTCAATGGCATCTTCGATTTTTTTTTGAAAAACTTTTTCAAATACTAGTTTAAAATTAGGTTGGAGTGTTAATTCATTAAAAAAAATCCTAATTAATGCTGCCGGGTAAATTTCTCCAAAAAAACCACCGAATGATCTCACAATGTCATACGAGTTCTCATGTTTATTCATTAATTGGTCCGTAAGCATTAAATTTTTGATGGATTCATAATTAGTCCTCAATAAATGACATAATTGTTTACATTGAAAACTAGTATTATGCCCCAAATAATAAGCCATTGCTTCATTTAACCAAACTGGAATCACTGGCTGATTTTTAGAAATTTGAAACACTGCTACATGAAATAATTCATGATTAATAATTTCTCGCCATCTAGGACAGTCGTGATCTATAAGTAAATAAATATTTACCCCGTCAAAAATTCCTTTAATCCAATGTGGTAATGAATTTTCAGCTATAAAAGCCTGTCTAAAATTTAGAGATATAAATATAATGGGGGGTATATTTTTGAGCTCAATATATCGATTAATTAAAGCAAAACTCGAAGGCAAATATGCCCTAAATTGCTCAAGCCACTCTGTATCCCATTCAGAAGAGTAATATTCTGGATAGAAAAAAATTTCTGTTATTTGATTTTCTGAAGAGGTTTCAAAATATCTTCGCGCTTCTTTAACTTTTTCCAAAACTTATCACCCAGATAAATAAGTATTATCTAAAAAGACTTTCTCTTCTTCAAGCAGAGATGTATAAATATATAATGCTTTTTTAAATATTTCTTTTTTAAATCTACAATAATTATCACTAATCGATTTAGTTGTTTCAGATTCAACATAGGATGCATAATAGCATGTTCCCCCACATACTCGCTGCGCCCAACAGTTATCACAATTCTCCTTTCCTCTTTCCATCACCAAGTGACTTTTTAAAAATTGAATTCTTTTCTCGCGGTCAAATCCAAGATTAACGTCTCCCCATTTAAACTCTGGAATATTACTGAAATAGTGGCAAAAATAAATTGACCCATCCGTATTCACAGCATACTTATCCAAACCGGCACTGCATGGAAAAAAATTAGGAAATGCTCCAAAATGGAAATTTCTTAAAACGTTTAAAAAATCGGTATAGTATATAATTTTTCTTTGTTTAATATTATCGATAAAATAATCAGCAAACAATTGCAGATTATCTGCGAAATACCGGAATTCTTCTTCAGAATTTTTCAATTTATGGTCGACAACGCATTCGGTTTTCATTGCACAAAATCCCGCATTTTCTAATTTCTGATACATCTCAATTAAGTCTATCTGATAATTGGTAACAGTTACTCGGGCAGAAACATCACAATATGCCGCTAACTTGGAAACATTATCAATAATCGTTTGGTATGAACCTCGTCCGTCCAAATATCTCCGGTGTAAGTCATGTAATATTTCCAACCCATCAATACTTATTTCAACACTAATATTATATCGTATTAAAAAGTCAATTATCTCCTCATTAAGGAACGTCCCATTAGTGGTCAAAGAAAACTTAAAATTGATTCCCTGACGATCACCAATTTCTTTTAAAACATTCACGCTCTCCTTTATTAATTGTAAATTCAATAATAGTTCGTCGCCCCAAAAACAAATGTTAATCACATTTTGGTGTTCAAAATTTTCCAAAAAATATAATACGGTTTTTTTAAAAGTCTCTATATCTAAACTCTTTGAATTATGAAGTTCAAAAGCTTTTTCATGACAATAGGAACATGCTAAGTTACATTGATTGGTAACAAACAAGGTTAAGGTCTTTACTACAGGTTTTATCGAAAATGAAGATGCCGCTGTTTGAGACTCCCCGAATTTTCCTTGTAAATAATTGTTTACTTCTTCATCAAACTCTTTATTTTCAAGATAGTTTTGAATCCGATTATTCCATTCCAAAATTAAGCCGGTATACCCCGAGTACAAGAATAAATTATCGTGATTATTTTTGAATGAATATATCTTTGATTTATTCAAACTCATTCATATTTCATCCTTTCATTTCCTTTTAACTAAAAGATAAGATAATAATAAATCACCAATTACCTTTATTTTTGGGAATATTAAAATGAGGGCATAGGGTTATTTTATAAAATCTTTCTACATTATTATAATAAAAAATATTATAATAATGTTACATAATACAATTCAGAAACTACCAACCATGAGCAACCCCAACGCCACCCGGACCACCTTCAGTGCCAGGTAACGGACCAACATAAGTATCACAATAATAAGTATTTCTATTTTCAGCAAAGTATATATTATTAGTCTAGACTTCCAGCGCTTTTTTATTTAAAACTTTAAGTTCTGTCACGAATACACCCCCTTTCTTTTTCCTATGCCCTCAAACTTATATTCCATTAAAATGGTTTTATTTAGAAATGTTATAAAACGGAATTTCAAATCTTATTTAATTTTTAAAAATAAAATCCTACAATGGCTTTTTTTAACCCTTGATTTGCGATTGAATTTTCATCATTGATAAAAATATTTTCATCGTCATCCATAATTGCCCGTTCCTTAAGTACAGCCTTGATATGCCCAAATATGCTTTGTAACTCTCCACAATACTCGTTTTGTCTCGTCCTTTGATTAAAATGGACTGGACATCCGCCATGGCAGGATAAGTACCATTGACAAAAACGGCAGGACTGAATCATTTTTAAATCTAAGCGATTTTGTTTTTCCCGCTCAAAGTTATTCAGTATTAAATGGTCAATCTCATCAAAAGCAATATTCCCCAACAAATTTTCTCTCACTACCCTTCTATTACATGGGTAGACATTTCCTGAGGGAACGATCACTAAAGTAGTGGCCTCCCTCATGCAATTTTTTGTTAAAATACAGTTGGGTTGCGGGAGACCTATCATACTTAATACCAATGTTGTTAGGATTTTAATATCAAATTTACAATCTGAATCATTAAACCAATGATCAAAAAGGCCGTTAATTATTTTACTCAAACCGCCTTTCGTCATCAGACTCTGGCTGGATGGATTAGGAATTATTAAATCCACACTTGCTAAACCCTCAAGGGATTTAAAAAATTGATAAACACCATCAATTTTTGGGATCATTACATCATTGCAAGTCATAACGAGCTCATATTTCATATCATTTTTGGTTAACAACTGCATTTTCTCGAAAATAATATCCGGAAATTTTAATTCGCTTTGAAATATATCATTTATTCTATGAACTATTTGTACTTCATCAATCAAAATCGAAAAACCGAATCGATTTGATTTGGCAAAAGAAATGATTTCCTCATTGATTAAAGCGCTATTGATTTGAAAAATGTTGGTATATTCTTTTTCATACAAACATTGCTTTTGAAATCCGGCAATTTTTTCAAAGTAACCTAACCCTAATAACAATGGAACTCCCCCGCCAAATTTAAAATGGATAATCGGAAATGAACACCGCCCGATTTTTTTTATCAATAATTCAACCCCTGCTTTGTCCATAATGGTTGGTTGGGTATCTATTTCATCAACATGACTATTCATATTATGAAAAATATCATTATCAGAAATATTCCAATCTATTAATAATTTACTATTCTTAATCATCAGTATCCCCCTCAAAAAAATCGATATTTCTATCCAGTCAATAATGATTACCCTATTACTTGTTTTGACTCAATTTGATTTTCTTTCTTTAATGTGATTATTAGACC
>JAAYEK010000156.1 GCA_012728785.1 Bacillota bacterium
GGATGGGTTTTCAGCCCACCACCCTAACCCTAGTGGGACGTCAACTATTTTGCTGCTCCTTTCGATACAAAATGCAATGCGGATTCAATTTAAGTCAATTATAAATTTTTTGAAAACTTAATACATCTATCCAAGGTATGTTTTTAGGACGAAAAAGGAGGACAAATCAACCCTTCTTTAGTAGGAGAATGGAATAAGTGAATTCGGTTTTCCTCTGCGCCTTTGCGCCTCAGCGGGAGAATAGGTTTTAAAGTATTTTCTAAGTAGCAAAAGGAGTTAACTTAAAGTGAGAGAAATTATTTAGGTTATCAACGAAATGGGTACGCCCTTAACCGAAGTTTTACAGAGTGACGCAAAACTGATTACAATATGATTTGGAAGTAGGATGGGCTTTTTGCCCATCTTAGAATTTAATAATAATGCGAGGTTATTATGACAAAATCCTTGGACGAGATGACCAACGAAGAGCTTTGGAAGCTGTTTCCGATTATTATTGCCGAACCCAATCCGGTTTGGAAACAGCATTATTTAGAAGAAAAAACGATCATTGAAACGAAGATAGAAACCTATAACGTTATCCGAATAAGCCACATTGGAAGCACGGCAGTGCCTAATCTTCCGGCCAAACCAACCATTGATATTCTGCTTGAAATAAAAGACGATCTCGATCTCGAGCAACTGATAACAGCCATCAAAGAATTAGGCTATCTTTACAGCCCTCAACCTAATAATCCGCCCCCTCATATGATGTTCATGAAAGGATATACTTCCGAAGGGTTCAAGGGTCAGGCTTATCACCTTCATGTAAGATACAGCGGCGACTGGGACGAACTCTATTTTAGAGATTATTTGATCTCTCATCCGGATGTGGCTGAAGAATACGGACGGCTTAAGCTGGAACTGCAACAGAATTATGAATTTGATCGGGACGGATACACAGCGGCCAAAACCGATTTTATCAGGCAAATAACCAAACTGGCGCGGGAAGAAATTCCAAATAAATATAAACCTTCTTAAATTAAATCATCCGAACCTGACAACCTTATGTCAAATTTAAAATGATATTATAATCAGAGTCTTAGAACGGAATTTAAACATCTGAATAATAACTAATATAATCACTTCGAATCACCTAATATGGAGGTTGAAATGACAGTAATCCATAAACTGGCTTCTTCATTAGGCCGAAACGACGAAACCCCCAATCAGGAATTGGTTGACTGCCTTTTCAATGCCGATACGGCCATCAGGAACGATAGTATCAAAGTGCTCTATGAAATCGGCGAAGCGCAGCCGGAGTTAATATCCGCCTATACCACCGACTTCATCAAGTTACTGACCGGCAAAAACAACCGGCTAATCTGGGGCGCCATGACCGCTTTGGCAACTATCGCTCATCTAAACCCGGACCCGATCTTTAATGAAATCGATTTAATCTTTGACGTGATCAAAAAAGGCTCGGTAATCACCGTCGATAACGGGATCTCGGTTTTAGCCAAGGTCGGAGCGGCGAAGCAGGAATATGAAAAAAAATCAAATCGGCATTATTCTGGTATGGTGATGTAATAATCTTATTGCTCAAAACAAGCCCTAAATCTTGCCAATACTTCATTAACCTGCACACCATTTCGCTGAATGGTCTCAAATCAAACATACTTTTTATTGCTTCCCTTCCGTTGGTTTGCTTAAGGCCGATAAATACTATCTTTCCTTGATGTACAGGGTATATGGATTTTCTTGCTTTTTTGACTGGATTCTTTATGGGTTTTATGGTTTCTTCGAAACGCTCTGTCAGCCTTTCTGAGAGTCTGCCAGAGACCAAAGCCGCTATTGTTTCAGGGAAATCCTTCCCGATTTTTAGGGCGATAATCTTCGATATGTTGGAGGCTCCTTGTTGGCTCCAACTCTTCCCGCCTTTCATTCGCTTGGCAAAGATATTAACATTCCGCTAGTGCTTCGAAACTATCTTCATCTCTTCCCAACAAAAAGTCGATCGTCACATCAAAAAAAATCGCCAATTCTTTAATAATATTATAATCCATAATCTGAGCCAATAATTATGAAGTGTGAAGACTGAAGTTCGAAGTTTGAAAAAGGACAACCAGCGTTTTATTTCATTGCCAATTTACCACCCAATACCACACTTATTTTACTAATGTCCTAACCGAATTTTGATTTTTTATCTCTCCCATATTTTTTGCAACATAATTACAACTGGGATTTTTTCCGCATTGACGGCATGTTAAATCATAAGCTGAATTTATAGCTCCGCATTCTGGACAGGAAAAATATTCATTCATTTCTTCAAGCCACTTTTCATAACCAACTTTTTTAATACGGGCTTGTGATTGCCAAAGCTCAATACGATGGGCATAAACAGATTGAAACTTCTTGAGATCTTCACAAGGATAATCATGGCATTCAATAAAATCAAAAATCAATACCCTTTTTACCGGCGCAAGCCGCCATTTTACATGTCTTGCAATAACCTGTTCGTTTCTCCGTACCCTCCGGCAATAACTCTCCTTAATCGACTTTGGAAGGATAAAAGCCGCTTTCATTCTCCCGCTCCATCTCCAACAGCTTTACCTTCCTTCCCATCCCCCACCTATATCCCCCAAGGGACCCGTCCTTCCGAACCACCCGGTGACAAGGAATCACCAACGCCACCGGGTTATTGGCGCAGGCGCTACCCACCGCCCGGACCGCTTTAGGACTACCGATAGCTTGAGCCACTTCCTCATAAGAACGGGTTTCACCATAGGGAATAGCCTTTAAGGCTTCATAGACTTTCAACCGGAAAGTGGTGGCCCGGATATCGAGGGGCAAATCTAAATGGAGTTGGCGACCGGAGAGGTAATCCAAGATAATACCGACCGTTTCTTTCAGCCCGGTCTGATCGGCCTCGAGTTCCGCCCCAGGAAACTCCAGACATAAAAATTCAACTAAACCCTGATCTTTATCACCCAGACTCACCGCGCAAATTCCTTGCCTGGTAGCGCCCATTAATAAACGGCCAAAAGGTGAATCGTTGATTGCATATTTAATCTTCATGTTCTTCCCTCATGCTAATGAGATATTTATTACAACTTTACAATTATTATAACGTATAAAATTTGATAGATATATTGATTCTTAGGATTGGATTGTAGAGATTGATTAGGTTAATTGTTTCTTCTTTCTTCCTTTAGTTTGTAAAGGAGTTTACTGAAATTTATAGAAATAATTTCACATAGTAAAACATAATCAGTCATGATTGGAATTAAGTGATAGCGAAATGGTATCGCTTGAAATTTTAAAAAGAAAGGAATGTCCATCATGAAATTTAAACCGGAAATCTGTTTTTTCGTTTTAACTTTATTACTTCTCTTTTTGAGTCTCCCCTGCATTGCTGATGATTTATTTACAGTTAATTTGCCAGCGCAACCAATGTCAATTAGCGACAACCGATTTTACATCCAAGAAGTAATTGACGGTCGAATTGATCAAAGTAATATCGGTTTTGTTATGGTAGGGGCATTTAATAAGAAAGTACCGGCCTATTTAGCGGGTGATTTTAGAAACACCCTCCAATCATATTTTGA
>JAAYEK010000157.1 GCA_012728785.1 Bacillota bacterium
AACTCAAGCGAACTGCATTTTTCTTAAACTCTTCATCAAATTTTTGTCGGGTGTTTGACATGATTTTTTTGCTCCTTTCGAGCTTTATTTTATCTTATCAAACTATCCGAAATTATAACATCGACCCATCTTAGCACAATTTGTTATTTTATTACTAAAATTATCCATGTACCTTCGCTTATGGCGTCGTCACTTAATTCGCGCTAATTCAGCCAAATAAAATGGTGGATTGAAGTCTTATAAAATAAGTGGATATAATTTATTAGGTATTAAGGTAAAGGGGCTGATTCAAAAGAAATTTTGATCAGCCCCTTTACAAATGGACACTGATGTTTGAATCCTCCAGGATAATCTTGCTCATTTATCTTTTTGATCAGTTATAATATATATGAATACTCAAAAAACGGGAGGCGCTATGGGAGAAATCAAAATCGATTTAAACCGTTTTGATTTAATGGGTTTTATGGGGGTAATATTTAATTTTTTGCGATTGAAGGAGATATGGCCGGAGGTGGTTTATTTTTCAGAAGACGGCGAGCCCCTTAAGTTGGAAGCTGATGCAATTAACCGCGATTCCATTCAAGAATTACTATTCCAAGGGAAAATTATTTTTTTACCTTTCAGCGACATCAATGTTGGGGAGCCGATTCCTTGCGCCGATGGCGGCCAATATTTAATTATAGGTTCGGATGAATTTGATGAAGAGGTTGGCGTATCAGCTAATGAAATTGAATTAGTTGGTTTTCTGATCCGGGTTAGTGAGGCGGTATTAGAGATCTGTCCAGCAGTATTCAGAGGAGGCGAGTACGAGACAGTTAATCTAATGGAGCTGGAGGAAGATTTGAAGGAATTTAGCGAACCGATGGATCGGTTTGTCAATAAGTTTGTGAAAAACTGATTTTTTATCAAAACGAATCTCATTAAGTCCAAATGATGAAACGAGCCGCCGTTATTATGGCGGTTTTTTTTATTATAGGAATCACCTCCTAAGAAGTATGCACATAGCATGTGTTAACGAGAACTATGTTTGCCAAGTTCTCCAAAGAATTTGGAGGTGAATTAATGAGCAGTGACATTAATAACGATTTCTTCGAGTTGGAACTGGAAGCGGCGGATACTTTGGAGACTCTTGCTAATGCTTTTGAAATCACCCAAGAAGTCGTGGTAAATGAAAACCCAGGGGTTGATTTGGCTCAAATTACTCCTGGGGAAAGAATTAGGCTTCCTTTCCCGGTACGGTGCCGCGGCACCGTCTATATAGTCCGGCGCGGCGACACCTTGGCGAGTCTTGCCAGGGAATTTGGGACTACTGAAGCTTTGATTCGTAGGGAAAATCCTTTTCTGATTATTATCGGGTTACGTCCGGGGCTGCCTCTTTGCATACCGGCGCCGCAACCCAGGCCGTGTCCGGGATTTTTTTATACAATTGTCGCCGGTGATACTTTGTTTAGCATAGCGGCCCGTTTTAACACTAACGTGCAGGCGATTTTAAGAGCCAACCCTGGGCTGGACCCCAACCGGCTCTTTATTGGTGAGCAAATTTGTATACCAACACAACAACCGCCGGTTTGTCCCGGTTTTGTTTATACAATCGTCCTGGGAGATACTCTTTTTACGCTAGCGACTCGGTTTAATACCACAGTCCAGGCTATTTTGCAGGCCAATCCTGGGCTTGACCCATACATGCTCTTTGTCGGGCAACGGATCTGTATACCAGTACCTCAACCTCCCCCTTGCCAGGGATTTTTCTATACAGTAGTAGCCGGAGATACGTTGTTTAGTATAGCCGCCCGTTTTAATACTACTGTCCAGGCAATCCTGGAGACTAATCCGGGGCTTGACCCCAATCGGCTCTTTATTGGGCAGCAAATCTGCATTCCAGCGTTCCAAACTGTCTGCCCGGGAGTATTATATACTGTTTTAGCGGGAGATACCTTATTCAGTATTGCCCGCCGTAATAACATATCAGTCGATGCTATTCTGGCAGCCAATCCGGGGCTTGATCCCGACCGGCTTTTTATCGGGCAACGAATTTGCCTTCCGACTCGAAGATAATACGCTATAGTGTCTGGATGACACAAGACGTAGTAGTTAGGAGGGGGAAAAGCGAAGTCCATGTCCTTCACGATTTCGTTTCATCGGTGAACACAGCTAGGTATTAAAAGCATTCTAACCCCCCTATGGGGCTTGGTAAATACTTCGAAGTATAACCCAGCCCTCTTTTTATGTTTCGATTTTTATTTCTTTGGCTTAATGACGCCAAAGGGACTTTACAAATTTTCACCCAAACGGGTCATTGCCGAAGCGAACAACTTGTCTGAATTCAAGGTGTTTATTACATGAACGAATTTCATACAGGTTTTAATAATTTGATAGTTGCTCATTTCATAATACAAGATGTAAAATATGAGTGGAATCATCCCATGTTAGGATTGAATCTTTATTTATTTGTATTGATAATAAAGATAAACAAATTTCGGATAATCAAATTTTAA
>JAAYEK010000158.1 GCA_012728785.1 Bacillota bacterium
GAGTGGATGAAGGTTGGAAGATATTAGATGATTTTGTAGATAAGAATATCACCGTACAAGAATTATACGCTAAGTTTCAGGAGCTTTGCGGCGACAAAATGCTTATCGATAAAAGCCCGCCCTATTGTATGGATATGAGAACTCTTCATTATGCGGAAGAAATCTTCGATAAACCCAAATATATTTTGTTATATCGTCATCCCTATTCGGTTATGGAGTCCATGCTGAAATTGCGTTTGGATAAACTTTTTTCCAGAAGTCTCTTTATGAGGAATGATGTCGATCCGTGGGTTGTTGTTGAAACTGTTTGGAACATATCAAATAGAAATTTGCTCACTTTCTCAAATCAGATCGATAAAGAGCGGATACATTGGGTTCGATTCGAGGATTTTGTACAGAATCCCGAAGCAATTATGCAGAACATTTGCGCTTTTTTGGAAATTCCATATGAAGATACGATCTTAACCCCCTATGACGGTAAAAAAGAACGTATGATAAGTGGTTTGGGAGATCCAAATATTCTTTTACATAACAAAATCGATCCTAAACTGGCTGATGTTTGGAAAAACATTAAGATTCCTCATTCGCTCGATGAATCGACTATGGCAATCGCCGCTCAACTGGGTTATGAATTGCCGGAGGTTGGAGAAGAACAGTCCATTGATGATAGCATTCTTAGTAGTATGAATTTATCTGAAGACGAAGTAGCTAATACATTAGATGAGTTAATTTCCGAGAATGCGGATGAAAAATGATCTGATTAATGTGGTCGTCATTATTACCGCTGAGTCCGGAAGGACGCAATACAGTATCGAAACGGATTAAATTAATACATAGGGAGAGAATATTATGGCCAAAAAAACATCAATTTTAATCAAAACAGGCATAGGGTTATTTATTTTGATTTTGATAGTTATTGCCTTGATATTCTGGTTTATAATACGTCCTTGGCCAAAAATGGATGGAACAATAAAAATACCCGGTTTACGGGATAAAGTTTCCGTACATATGGATGAGTGGGGGACTCCACATATCTATGCTCAAAATGAGCATGACTTGTTTATGGCGCAAGGATATGTCCATGCGCAACATAGACTGTGGCAAATGGAATTAAATCGGGCCCAGGGGAATGGGAGACTTAGCTCGATACTTGGTAAAAAAGTGGTTCCTTCCGACATATTATTACGAACTTTCGGACTAAGAAGAATTGCTCAAAAAACATGGACCAAATTGGATGATGATACTCGCAATATTTTATTAGCCTATGTTGAAGGTGTAAATGCATATATCGATACCCATCAAAATAAATTACCCCTTGAGTTTAATATTTTTAGGGTAAAACCCGAGCATTGGACACCCATTGATACGCTGTCCTTTGGTAATCTAATGGGATATTGGTTAAGCGGTAATATAAAGTTGGAATATTTACGTTCGAAAATGATCGCCCAAATTGGTCCCGAATTAACATCTCAATTGTTTCCGCCTCGGATGAAAGGTTATCCGTTAATTATCCCAAATGAGGTGGAGAATTATAAGAATCTACCGAAAGAAAGTGTATCCGTCAGTACAATCTATGATCAATGGATCGGCGATCCAGATGAAGGCTGGGGTAGCAACAGTTGGACCGTACATGGCAGCCGTACGATAAGTGGTAAGCCGATGTTAGCCACAGATATGCACCTTTTTTTGGGTTTGCCTTCTATCTGGTATCAGAATGGTTTGCATGGAGGACGCTTTGACTGTGTCGGTTTTTCTTTAACCGGTGTCCCTAATATTATCGTCGGACATAATCAATCGATAGCTTGGGGTGTTTCGAACCTTAGTCCGGATTGTCAGGATTTATATATCGAAGAACTTGATGATCAACAACACCCAACCAAATATAAATATAATGGCCAATGGCTCAATCTTGATGTTATTCAAGAGGTTATCGATGTAAAAGGCGGTGAAAAAGTTCCATTCGATATCTTCCTGACAAAACATGGCCCCATCTTGCCATCGATTATGGGTGAGGATGTTTCCAAAACACCTCTTGCCATGCGGTGGGCTATTGAAGAAGGTAATATGCTCTTTGCGGCTGTTGTTAAGTTGAATTTGGCGTCAAATTGGCGGCAGTTCAGAGAAGCTATCAGTTTATGGGACAATCCCGGTCAAAATTTCGTTTATGCTGATATAAATGGTAACATTGGTTATCAAGCTTCCGGCAAAGTTCCTATCCGTAGAAAAAAACATAATGGATTATTACCTGTGCCGGGCTGGAACGGAGAAAACGAATGGACCGGTTTTATACCTTTCGAGGATATGCCTGCCACTTATAATCCTGTTAAAGGTTATGTGGCCACGGCTAATAATCAAATAATTTCCGATAATTATCCCTATATACTTACTCTGGATTGGTACCCCGGGTTTAGAGCAAAACGGATATCTGATATGTTGGCGGCTTCGGATAAGTTGACTATGGATGATATGAAAAACATTCAGTCTCAATTCTTTTCCATACCGGCCGAGATTTTTTGTCCATATTTACTTGAAATAAAGCCCGATAATGAACTGGAGAAACTCGGGTTACAGAAGATCAAGGAATGGGATTATTATGTGAGAGCAGACAGTGTAGGAGCAGGTATTTATGAGGTCTGGCTTTTAAATATGGTTAAAAATACTGTGGGCGATGAATTAGGGGATGAATTAACGACCAAGTATATATCAGGAAACTATCAACGCCACGCGAGCCAGACCGTACCATTAATCATGAATCTTATGAAGGATAAAAATGATGTTCTCTTTGATAATGTGAATACACCGCAAAAAGAAAACCGGGATGATATAATCAAACAAAGTTTTAAAGATGCTATAACCTTTTACACTAATAAACTGGGTGAAGATATCAATGATTGGAGCTGGGGGAAGGTACATACGATGACTTTCCGACATTGGCCTTTGGGTTCTTGTGGAATTCCACCGGTGGAAATGTTATTTAATGATAAAACATATCCCTTTGGCGGAGACCAATTTACTGTTTGTGAAGGGGGATTTACAAGGGGTGTTTCTTTTGAAGTAAATCATGGCCCATCACAACGGATGATTGTCGATTTGGGCGCCTTAGATAATTCGCTTATGGTTAATAGTTCGGGGCAAGTTGAAAATTTATGGCATCCAAACCGTAAGGATGCGTTACCTTTATGGTTCAATAAAGAGTATTATCATCTGAATTTTACTTCGGAAAAAGTTAAAGCGGCGGCGCGACATAAACTATTATTAGTTCCTTAATTTAGTTATACCGGCGTGATTGATATAATAAGGGATGAAATTAATGAATAAAAAAGAAAACAATAATTTTACAACAGATGAACAAAAGGCCCTGCTTTTAAAGATGGTAGCTTCAAAGATCCGCGCGGCGAAGAGGTCTCCTTTATCCTTTTCTCAGGAGAGAATTTGGTCCATTACCCAATTGAATCCCGATAATACATCGTTTAACTTATCTAATTCCTTTTATATTATCGGCGAATTGAACGAGTCGGTATTGGAAAAAAGCTTGAATGAGGTTGTAAGGCGACATGAAATATTACGTTCCGTTTTTTTTGTTGAAAATCAAAAACCTGTACAAGTCGCCTTGCCTATTTTTTCATTCAAGTTAAAAACAATTGACCAATCCGCGATTGGCCCTGATAAAACTGGCCTGGAACAGATAATTAGTAGAGAACGGAAACAATCTTTTGACCTGCAAAAAGGGCTGCCTTTTCGTGCTGTTTTAATTAAACTGGCGGCGCAAAAGTATATTCTGATTTTAATAATACATCAGATAATTATCGATGCTGAATCGTGGCCGATTATCATTCAGGATCTCGGGAATATTTATCAGTCATTAAAACAAGGACTGAAGCCTTCTTTATCCAATCTACCCATGCAGTACGCCGATTATGCAAGCTGGCAAAGACAGCGATTAATAGGGGAATCCTATTTACTTTTAAATGACTATTGGCGCGAACGGTTCAAAGAGAGTATTGCTCCCCTGCAATTGCCCGCCGATAGAGTACTTATAACTCGGGCTACTAAAGCCTATACATACAAATTTAATATTGAATCGGAAATAGTGGCCCAATTAAAGCTGCTTTCCCAAAAAGAAAAAGTTTCTTTATTTGTTACACTCTTAACCACCTTAAATTGCCTTTTATACATGTACACTAAACAGGAGCATTTTTTGATCTTTTCTTCAGTTTCTTCGAAAAACAGACCGGAATTAAAAGCGTTAATCGGATTATTTTCCAACCTGGTTCCTTTACAGATAAAGATAATGGAAAAACTGAGCTTAAAACAAATTATCGAATCCACTCATAAAGAGGTTAATGATGCTGTGGCACATCAGGATCTTCCTTTCGATAAAATCACCGAGTATATAAAAATGAAGATACCGGGAGAAAGGATCAGTTTCACTTCGCTTTTCCAGGTAATGTTTACTTTTAGATATGAGGATGAGTTTGATTATGATCTGGGCGAAATCCGATTGGAACCCTTTGAAAGTGTACTGGAAAAGGAGGTCGATTTTCAGATTCGTTTGGGGATGATTGAAAGACAGGGCCATATTGCATGTGCTCTTGCTTATAATGCATCGATTTTTGAAGAAAGCACCATTAAGCAGATTGTTGCTCATTATCTTATCTTTCTGGAAACTTTTTTAAACGCCATAAATAGGCCTATATCCGAGGCGCCTGTTCTTCAGTCTATTATGCGCCATAGTGAACAATTGGCTCAAAATCGGGCCGGTTCTCAGGATACACAAATTATAAAATACACACCTCCTACTACGGATGAGGAGAAACGATTAGCAGAGATCTGGCAAGAAGTTTTGAATATAGATAAAATTGGTGTTAACGACAACTTTTTTAATCTTGGCGGTGATTCTCTTTTAGCTTTACGGATGATTGATAAAGCCAAAGAGGAAAACATCTTGCTGAATCCGTCATTAATTACAAACTTTCCGACTATATCCGAATTAATAAAAAACCAAGACAAATCCGTTGTCAAAATTGAAAATGATATTACCGGCGAAATACCATTAACCTGCGATCAATATTGGTATTTGAAGATTATGGAGACCGAAGGACGGCATCAGCCTCATCGTTTTAATATAAACATGCTTTTTGAGACAACGGCACCTTTAGAGCCTCAATATTTAGAAAAGGCGGTTCAAACGCTAATCGAATATCACGATGGTCTTCGCGCACGCTTTATAAAGAAGGATTCTTCTTGGCGGCAGTTTATTGTACAGCCCGATAATGAGCAGTCCTTTTATTTTTATGATCTGTCTTCTTTGTCAGAAACAGAGCAAAAATCAGCTATCGAAAAAACAGCAAACGATTTGCAAAACAAATTTGATCTGCAAAAAGGTCCGCTTTTCTTGGTAGCTCTCTTCCACTTAGGGAAAGACAAGCCCCAGCGTCTCTTTTTAACCTCTCATCACCTGGTTGCGGATAATCAATCCATAGAAATTTTGTTCAGGGATTTTCAAAAGGTTTATCAATCTCTGGTAAACGGCCGAAATATTCAATTGCCACCGAAAGTCACATCACTAAAGCAGTATGCCATTGGGTTAAATGAATACGCCAAATCTTCCTCGTTAACAAAAGAGATAGATTATTGGTTGAATTTGCCTTGGGATAAGGTCCCGTACTTTCCGGTGGATTATCCTGATGGGAGGGAAAACAATCTAGTAGAATCCGAAAGGGAATTAATTCTCTCTCTGAGCACCGAAGAAACAAATGTATTATTGGGGAATGTCAAAACATATCAAACACAATTAGTTAATGTATTATTATTGACTTTGATGGATGTTCTAACTGAGTGGTCGAACTCAATTTGGACGGAGATTAATGTAGTTAATTCCGGAAGAAATATAATCCCTGAACTCGCTTTTGATCTCTCCCATACCGTCGGCTGGTTTGCCATGAGCGGAGTGCTCGTTTTACAAAAGATAGATGATGCGTCTACGGCAGAGGAGATGATTCGACAATTTGAACGGAATCTCGCGGTCATACCCAATCAAGGTTATGGTTTCTGCCTTTTAACGAATTTACACGGGGATGAACAATTAGCCGAAAAGCTGTTGTCTTTTAGGAAAGAAGAGATTTTATTTAATTTTATGGGAAAACGTGAAAACGAACAATCAATGTTTAAAATCGCTAAAGAATCAACGGGATTACGAGATAATCCGAAAGATCGTCGGTTTACCTTGATTAATTGCATTTCCGCAATTGCAAACTCTCAATTAACGATCCGATGGTCCTATAGCCGGAATGTTCATAAAAGAACAACTATCGAGGGGCTTGCGAACAGATATATGGAATTATTAAAAAATAGATTTATATGAAAAGCCGTAGATACGAAGGAATGGTTTGAAATAGCGGCTGAAAATTAAAATAACAAGAAGGAAGATACATGGATCACTTAGACAAATTAGAAAATAAAAGCGTTCATATTCTGCGCGAGGCTTATAGCGAGTTTAAAAACCTTTGCATGTTATGGTCCATCGGCAAAGACAGCACAGTTTTATTATGGTTGACCCGAAAAGCTTTTTTTGGCCATGTGCCCATACCATTGGTCCATATTGATACTCATTACAAGATTCCAGAAATGATTGCCTACCGGGATCGTCTGGCTTTGGAATGGCATTTGGACATGATTTACGGCCAAAATGAAGATGTGCTTAAAGAAAAAGCCACTTTTCCCGATGGTTCAGTTACTCGCCTTCAGTGTTGCAAAGCTTTAAAAACCGAGGCTTTAATTAATACTTTGAGTGGCGGTTGGCCCCGTTACCGATTAAACCATGACAAAGGACAATATGAAATCGATAAAAATATTGAACCATACACCGGAGTGATTGTAGGCGTTAGAGCGGATGAGGAAGGAAGTCGCTCCAAGGAACGTTATTTTTCACCTCGTGATAAGAGTAGTAACTGGGACTTAGGAGACCAGCCACCCGAGTTTTGGAATCAATATAAAACCGATTTCGCGCCTGGTACTCATGTCAGAATTCATCCGTTGCTTGATTGGACCGAACTGGATATTTGGGAATATATCTATCGAGAAAATATCCCGGTGGTTTCGTTATATTTTAACCAGGGTTCCGGTACTCGGTACCGTTCTTTGGGTTGCGCCCCTTGTACTCATCCAGTGGAATCGAACGCTATGAATATTAGTGAAATCATCACTGAATTGAAAACCGGAAAATTCGCTAACATCGCAGAACGTTCCGGCCGCGAGCAGGATAAGGAAGATGGCGGTGGATTGGAAGAGTTGAGGAAGGACGGGTATATGTGATGGAAGACATGAATATCGTTATCGTCGGGCATGTGGATCACGGAAAAAGTACTATTGTCGGGCGGTTGCTTGCGGATACGTATTCGTTGCCTGAAGGAAAGCTGGAGCAAGTCAAAGAAAAATGTCGACGTAACTCAAAACCTTTTGAATATGCATTTTTACTGGATGCGTTAAAAGATGAACAAGATCAAGGGATTACAATTGATGCGGCTCGCTGCTTTTTTAAGACAGCTAAACGTAACTATATCATCATTGATGCACCGGGACATATTGAATTTTTAAAAAACATGGTTACGGGAGCATCCAGAGCGGAGGCGGCTTTACTGGTTATTGACGCCACAGAGGGAATTCGGGAAAATTCCAGAAGGCACGGATATATGCTTTCGGTGCTTGGTATCAAGCAGATTGCCGTTTTAGTAAATAAAATGGATATGGTCAATTACGATCTTAAGGTATTTCAAAAGATTAAAGATGAATATCGGCAGTTTTTAAATCAAATCGATATAAGTCCTTTTACCTTTATTCCGGTTAGCGGGATGCAAGGCGATAATATTACCGGAAAATCGACTAAAATTCCGTGGTACCAGGGTTATAATGTTTTGGAAGTGCTTGATGGTTTTCAGTGCCCTCCATTACCTGAGGACAAGTCATTTCGTATGCCGGTACAAGGAGTCTATAAGTTTACCAAGAATAATGACGGTCGGCGAATTGTAGCCGGTACAGTGGAATCAGGCCGTATCTGTGTCGGTGATGAAGTGGTGTTTTATCCTTCCGGCAAAAAAAGCGTCATCGCTTCTATTGAAGCTTTTAATAAGGGAAAAACGTTTGAAGTATCAACGGGTTATGCCGCCGGATTTACCCTTAAAGAACAGATTTATATTACTCGAGGCGAGATCGCGGCTTTGGCCGGACAGCCGGAACCTAAAGTTTCTTCACGAATCAAAGTCAACTTGTTTTGGCTTGGGAAAGAAACTGCGGTAATGGACAAAACCTATATACTAAAGATCGGCGCTGCCAAGGTAGAAATGAAAATCGAGGAAATTACCCGGATAATAGATGCTTCCAATCTACAAGTAAACTCAAAGGAACAGGTCGAACGGCACGATGTAGCTGAATGTATCCTTAAACTCGAGAAAACCATTGCTTTCGATTTGGCATCGGATAACATTTATACCAGCCGGTTTGTGGTTGTGGATAATTATGAGATCGCTGGCGGTGGAATTATACTAGAGATATTGCCGGATGAAAAAAGATGGATTCGTGATAATCTGTTCATCCGCAATTATAAATGGGAGACTAGTAAAATTACTAGTGAGGAACGGGCGGAACGATATAATCAAAGGGCTACTCTTATCATCATTACCGGACAGCGAGATGTTGGAAAAAAGCCGATTGCTAAAGCCTTAGAGAGAATGTTGTTTGATGTTGGAAAAATCGTTTACTTTTTAGGAATTGGTAATATTCTTTATGGTGTAGACGCCGATATTAAAGGGGGATTTGTCGATGACCGCATTTTGGAGCAAAGAGGGGCGGATAATCGGGAGCATTTACGGCGGTTGGCCGAAGTAGCCAACTTGATATTGGAATCCGGCATGATGTTGATTGTAACCGCAATTGAATTGACCAAAGAAAACATGGAAGTTATTAACACTACCGTAAATACTAAAAACATAGTGACTGTTTGGGTGGGTAAGAACATAACCACGGATATTGATTATGATATTTATTTACCGGAGTTTGCGTCTGAAGAACAAGCCGCCGCTAAAATAAAAGTCCACCTTCAGGGAAAAGGGATCATTTTTAAGCCCTGATTAACTTGGAGATAAATTAACATAGTATTTAATACAATGTTAAGCTTGTTGGTATAGGTAGCGGTTTATCTTAAATTTAACTAGTAAGGAGTTTATCAATGGAGCCGGCTTCTTGTCCTAATTTAACCAAGCATGAAGGAAAAGTATCCTATAAGGATCGTTGCCGTAACTTGAATCAGCCGGGATTGGTAATCTGGTTTACCGGACTTTCGGGATCGGGAAAATCAACTATAGCCGTAGAATTGGAGTATCGGTTATTAAAACAAAACAAAGCAGTTTACCGGCTGGATGGTGACAATATTCGCTATGGCCTCAATAATGACTTGGGATTTTCTGAAACCGACCGTTTTGAGAACCTGCGCCGGATTGCCGAAGTCGCCGCCCTGATTAAAGATGCCGGGCTAATAGTTCTGGTCGGTTCTATTTCTCCATACCGCCAAATGCGGGATTTTGCCCGTCAAAAAGTCGGTGGAGATAATTTTGTTGAAGTTTTTGTCAGAGCCGCTATTGAAACTTGTGCAATTCGCGACCCCAAAGGTTTATACGATAAAGCCAAGAAAGGAGAAATCAAAGATTTTACCGGTATATCCGCCCCTTATGAGGAACCTTTGAATCCGGAAATTATTATCGATACCGACCAATTGACGATAAATGAATCGGTAGATCTGGTGTGGGAGTACCTTGAAAATAAATTAACGTTGGAAGTTGAAAAGTGAAATTATATGGTTGGTTATAAGTCTAATCTAGTATCTCTGAAATTTTTGAATCTTGTATAGAAAAGGGAATGATTAAATGAATTGGAAAAATGCGTTGGGGTTGTTGCTCATTGCACTAATTGTAATCGGGGGGACAAACTGTTTAGCTGCAAAAACGCAGCGTATTAACCTTTTAAATGTTTCCTATGATCCTACCCGGGAATTTTACCAGGAGTTTAATGTAGCCTTCGTCAAGTATTGGAAAGAAAAAACCGGTATCAATGTGACTATTCGACAATCACATGGCGGTTCAGGCGCACAGGCCCGTTCGGTCATAGACGGTTTGGAGGCGGATGTGGTCACTTTAGCTTTGGCCTATGATATTGACGCTATTTCCAGTAGGTCTGGCTTGATCGTTAAGGGTTGGCAAAAAAAGCTATCGCACAATAGCGCCCCATACTTCTCAACTATTGTGTTCTTGGTTCGCAAGGGAAATCCCAAGAGTATCAAGGATTGGAACGATTTAACTAAGCCTCGGGTCTCGGTCATTACTCCTAACCCGAAGACTTCCGGAGGGGCCCGATGGAACTATTTAGCCGCTTGGTGTTATGCTTTAAAGCAATATGGTAACAGTGAAACTAAAGCTAGGGAGTTTGTAACCGCTCTATTTAAAAATGTGCCAGTTCTTGATTCCGGAGCGCGTGGTTCGACCATGACTTTTGTTCAAAAAGGTATCGGCGATGTGTTAATTGCATGGGAGAATGAAGCTTTTTTAGCCATTAATCAGTTGGGTAAAGACAAATTTGAAATTGTAGTGCCAAGTTGGAGTATCATGGCGGAACCTCCGGTGGCGATTGTCGACAAAGTAGTTGACAAACATGGAACTCGTAAAGTTGCCGAAGCCTATCTTAAACATCTTTATTCCGAAGAAGGCCAAACCATCGCCGCCAAACATTATTACCGCCCCCGAATGGAATCTGTGGCGCGGAAATTTGCGTACCAATTCCCCAAGGTAAATTTATTTACTATTGATAATGTTTTCGGTGGTTGGCAAAAATCGCAAAAGATTCACTTTGACGATGGCGGAATCTTTGATCAAATATATAATCCGGGAAATTATTGAATTGAATTTTAATTGCAATAACGAAAGCAACTTATTATTGAAAGGCTAATTTCTTCCGAAGGTATTTAGCTGAGTACAAATTAGCTAAAATAAGGGTGTGTTTCTTTGATTAAACGTAATATCTTACCTGGTTTTGGGTTGACGATGGGTTTTGTCATTTTCTATATAAGTATCATCGTTATGATACCTTTAATTATTTTTATTATAAAGGCTTTTAACATTAGTTGGCTGAAATTTTTTACTACTGTTACCAGCCCTAGATTGATCGCTTCTTATAAATTAAGTTTCGGGATTTCCCTATTGGCAGCTTTGAATAATGGGATTTTCGGGATGGTTCTCGCATGGGTGTTAACCCGTTACCGTTTCCCCGGCAAAAAAATCATTGACGCGCTGGTGGATCTACCTTTTGCAATGCCAACCGCAGTGGCTGGAATTGCGCTAACTACACTATATGCGCCCAATGGTTGGTTCGGTCGATTACTAGAACCGTTAGGAATTAAAGTGGCATTTACTCCCTTTGGAATATGGGTAGCGCTTTCTTTTATCGGTTTACCATTTGTAGTTCGTACTTTACAGCCGATTTTACAGGAGTTTGACCCTGAAGTTGAAGAGGCGGCAGCCAGTTTGGGAGCTAATCGTCGCCAAACTTTCCAAAGGGTGATACTACCAATGCTTAGGTCGGGATGGCTCACCGGCTTTGCTCTAGCTTTGGCGCGTGGCTTAGGAGAATACGGTTCGGTGGTTTTTATCTCCGGTAATTTACCATTTCGTACCGAGATAACTTCATTTTTAATTGTAAGTAAATTAGAACAATATGACTATGACGGGGCCACCGCGATAGCCGTTGTAATGCTAACCGTATCTTTTATTCTTCTGCTCGGCATTAATTATTTACAATGGCGATGTAGAAAATATCAATAGGGGGGTGTGATAAGTGGCAGATTGGTTTAAGGGATCTAGCGCTGAAAGTAAAATCCGTCAGGAACCCCCGGCGGTGCGCGTCGGTCTAATATTAATTGCTTTGATATATACAGGGCTTTTTTTGGTAATTCCACTGGTAATTGTTTTTAGTGAAGCATTAGCCAAGGGCATTGGTAATTATATGGCCGCCATAACAAATCCTGAGACATTGGCTGCGATTCGGTTAACAATATTAACCGTGGCTATTGTTTTACCGCTTAATCTTGCCTTTGGATTGGCTGCAGCCTGGGCTATCGCAAAATTTAATTTTCCAGGTAAAAATTTGCTGGTTACTTTGATAGACCTACCGTTTACTATATCACCCGTAGTAGTTGGTTTGATCTATGTAACTGTGTTTGGGTTACAAGGTTTATTAGGTCCCTGGTTGGCGGCGCATAATTTGAAGATTATTTTTGCCGTACCGGGGATCGTATTAGTGACCATCTTTGTTACTTTTCCACTGGTAGCTAGGGAATTGATTCCGCTCATGCAAGTCACGGGAGTCGAGGAAGAAGAAGCGGCTATTGTATTAGGAGCTTCAGGTTGGCAAACTTTTCGTATGGTTACCCTACCTAATATCAAATGGGGTATTTTGTATGGTATAATTCTTTGTTGTACTAGAGCTATGGGGGAATTCGGCGCCGTTTCGGTGGTTTCCGGTCATATTCGCGGGCTTACCGATACCATGCCATTGCAAATTGAGATTCTTTATAATGAATACAATTTCACTGCGGCCTTCGCGGTGGCATCATTGTTAGCGCTAACGGCTTTGATAACCTTAGCGGTCAAAACCTTCATGGAACGAAAGATCCGCCGTAAGCTGGAACTTGCCGTTGGCGTCGAATCTGAACGAAAGTAGGCGAAAAATATTATGAGCATCGACATTATAGCGGTAACCAAAAGATATGGCTGTTTTACCGCTTTGGATGATATCAGTCTGCAAATACCTCTTGGAGAGTTAACGGCGCTATTGGGCCCTTCCGGTTGCGGTAAGACGACTTTATTGCGGATTATCGCTGGTCTTGAGACGCTTGACCAAGGGAAGATCGTCTTTCATGGAGAAGATAAAACCAAAGAGGACCCTCGAAAACGACAGGTTGGTTTCGTATTTCAACATTACGCTCTATTCCGCCAAATGAATGTATTTGAAAATGTAGCATTTGGTTTACGAGTCCAGCAGCGTCGGCTAGGTCTCGATAATGAAATTATTAAATCCAAGGTGTCTCAGTTATTACAATTAGTACAGATGCAAAAATTTGCCAGACACTATCCGGCGCAACTTTCCGGGGGCCAACGCCAACGAGTGGCTCTTGCCCGAGCTCTAGCGGTTGAACCAAAAGTATTGTTGCTGGATGAACCGTTCGGAGCTTTAGACGCCGGAGTACGAAAAGAATTACGCCGTTGGTTGCGGCATTTGCATGACAAAATTCAGTTAACCAGTATTTTCGTAACCCACGATCAGGAAGAGGCAATGGAAGTATCAGATCGGGTAGTAGTTATGAATAATGGGCGGATTGAGCAAGTCGGAATCCCGGCCGATTTATACGATAATCCGGTAAATTCTTTTGTTTATAATTTTTTAGGTAGCTTTAATATCCTAAAGGCTGAGATTCATGATGGGACCGCCTGGATCGGCAAGTCCAGGTTCCCATTGCCTGAGAACCTTCAAGGACCCGGCAAGACACTGAAGGGATATTTTCGTCCACATGAAGTGAGTATTAGCCGTGTTCAAAAAGAATCCGTATCAATACCAGTAGTCGTGGAACATATTCAAACTGTAGGACCGCGCATTAATCTTGAATTAATCCGAATTGAAACCGGGGAATTGATTATCGCCGAACATAATAGAGAATATTACCGTAGTTTGATGTTGCAAGAGAATGAGACTGTATTTATCGAAATTCAGAATATTAGGTTCTTTAGTGACTAGCCTTGTTAATCATAAATTATAAGGCATTCGCTTCATAACTAAATTAAAGGAGAGATGTTAGGAGAAAAAACTCTTGAGTGTAAATTAGAAGATCTAATTTTACTTTATTATAGTTTTTTATAAAAAAGCATATATAGACAGCCCTAATTGTTATCTAGAATGGAATCTGCTAGTCGATCCCACGTCAACCACGTAACTTTACGAAGGTCCTTTGCGATTAAATAATGAATGAAAATATTTAATAGGATATTTTTACGCATAGGTAACTGACATGGACGATTACTTGAAAGAGAGAATAGAAATAAGGGGCTGTTTTTATTTTTTTAAAATAGGAATAACGTCACCATAACTTGACAAATTTCTCGTTTTGCATTATAGTAGTCCTAAATAGAACCACTAAGGAACGAGGTGACCTCCATGGACCTAATCGAAGCCCTAGGTAAAATCGGTTTTACCCGTCACGAAGCAACTCTCTATATCACTCTCTGCCAGGAAGGAGAGCTTACTGGATATGAAGCCGCTAAAATATCCGGCCTACCCCGTTCCAATGTTTATCTGGCCTTAGCAGGGCTGGTGGAAAAGGGCGGGGCTTATCTTTGCGAGGGGGAGGTGGCCCGTTATACTCCGGTCCCAATCGAAGAGTTGGTAGCCAATACTCGGCGGCAAACAGATGAAGTCTTGATTTATCTGGAGAAGCAGATTCCTAAAAAAAAGATAAGCGTCGAACCATATGTAACGATTACCGGAAAAACGCAGATTGTCAACAAGATGAAAAACATCATCGATCAAGCCAAAGAAAGGATTTATTTATCCTTCGCTCCTGGGGAGTTGGAACTGGTAATGAATGAATTGGAGGCCGCCGTCGCCAGAGGACTAAAAGTGGTCATCATTACCACCGAACCTTTCAAGATTGATGGCGCGATTATTCATTATATCCATAAACAACCCGGCCAGATCCGGCTCATCTCCGACAGCGCCAATGTATTAACCGGAGAGATTGGGGAACAGACGGAACCGGCCTGTTTATATTCTAGAAATAAAAATCTGATTGACTTAATTAAAAACTCTTTAACAAATGAAATAAAACTAGTCGAACTCCAAAAATGAATTAATCCATGAGGTGGCCTGTGATGAATACTTATTATAGTACTAAAACTAACTTTTACGGCAGTATTACTCCTCAAGAACTAATCGATACTTATGGCAGTCCGTTATACGTTTATAACGAAACCATCCTTAGGGAACGATGCCGTGAAATGGCCCAATTAATTAAGTATCCGTATTTTAAAGTCAATTACTCCAGTAAAGCCAATTCCAACCTGGAACTTTTAAAAATCGTCCGGGAGGAAGGCATTGATGCCGACGCTATGTCGCCGGGAGAGATCCACGTTTTAACTGCTGCCGGGTTTAAACCCAACCAAATCTTCTATATTGGGAATAATGTTTCCAGCGAGGAAATGCGATATGCGATTGAACGTGATATTTTAGTGAGCGTTGATTCCGTTTCCCAATTAAGAAAGTTTGGAATGCTCAATCCCGGCGGTGAAGTGGCGGTTCGTTTCAACCCCGGCGTGGGCGCGGGACATCATGAAAAAGTGGTAACCGGCGGCGCTAATACTAAATTCGGAGTAGCTCCCGACTTAGTAGCCGAAGTTAAAACAGTCCTTCGTGAATATAAACTTACTTTAAGCGGGATCAATCAGCATATCGGGTCGCTCTTTATGGATCCGGGAGTTTATTTAACAGGTGTGGAGCGATTGTTGGAGATTGCCGCCCAATTTGAAGGTTTAGATTTTATTGATTTTGGAGGAGGGTTTGGAACCTCTTACCGTAATCAAGCCGGAGCGAAAAGGTTGGATATAGCTGAACTGGGAGCCGGTCTTGAGGAAAGGTTAACCTCATGGACTGGTTCGTATGGTTCTCAGCCACTGTTTAAAGTGGAACCCGGCCGCTATTTGGTGGCGGAATGCGGAGTTTTGTTAGGGACAGTCCATGGGATTAAAAAGAGTTATGCCACGAAATATATTGGGACTGATCTTGGCTTTAACGTTTTGACCCGGCCGGTTTTATACGGTTCCCATCATGATATCGAGGTTTATCATAAAAACCTTGAGGGATTTATTAAAAAAGAGGTAGTCACGGTAGTTGGAAATATCTGCGAAAGTGGCGATATCATCGCTAAAGACCGGGAGTTGCCCATAATGGAAGAGGGGGATATCTTAGGAGTAATGGACGCGGGAGCTTATGGTTATTGCATGAGTTCTAACTATAACAACCGGCTGCGTCCGGCGGAAGTGTTGATCAAAACCAGTGGTGAACCGGTCTTGATTCGACGTCGGGAGATATTGGAGGATTTAATAGGGACATTTTTAGTTAAAGTTGAGGTAAATAAAAGTGAGAAATGATTTTTTTAAGTATCATGCCTTGGGCAATGACTATCTGGTGATTGACCCAAATATTAACCAAATCAATTTAACTTCAGATTCAATCAAATTAATCTGCCATCGTAACTTCGGGATCGGTTCCGATGGAATTCTCTATGGTCCTGTGGTTGAACGGGGAGTAATAGGTTTAAAGATATTCAATCCTGACGGTAGCGAGGCTGAAAAGAGCGGCAATGGAATTAGAATCTTTGCGCGATATCTTTTTGATGCGGGTTATCAAAAAGATAAAATATTTCAATTACAAACCAAAGGCGGTTTGGTAACAGTTGAGATCTTGGATGATAAAGGTGAAACGATCCAAGTGGATATGGGTGGGGTTACTTTTGACAGTAGGTTAATCCCGGTGAATGGTCGGCCGCGTGAAGTAGTTAATGAGCGTTTAGACATTGATGGCAAGGAATATAAGATAACCTGTTTATCGATTGGTAACCCTCATTGTGTCATACCTCTTGACGAAATATCCAAAGGGTTAGCTTTGCAACTGGGGCCGAACATTGAAAATGATCCGTTGTTTCCTAATCGGATTAATCTGCAATTATTAAAGGTAATTGACCACAATCATATTCAAATTGAGATCTGGGAACGGGGCGCCGGCTATACCCTAGCGTCCGGCAGCAGCAGTTGCGCGGCAGCAAGCGCAGCTTATAAGTTGGGGTTGGTCGATAATCTAATTGAGGTTAAAATGCCCGGTGGAGTCATTAATATTGAAATAAAAGATGACAAGCATGTATTGATGACCGGTGAGGTAGCTCATGTGTTCACGGGAGAATTCACGGAAAGTTTTTGGAAGCGATTGGAGGGATTCAAATGATCTACGCCGAACGGATTGGCGGTCGCAACTTTGGTAAAGATACAAAACTATATAAGTTTGCTGCCATTAAACAGGCTAAGGCAGAGGCCAGGATTTTACACCCGGAACTTCCCTTAATTGATTTGGGAGTTGGAGAACCGGACCAGCCCGCCGACCCGGCTATTGTAGAGATATTAGCCTTGGAAGCTGCAAAGCCGGAGAATCGGTTTTACGCGGATAATGGGATTCCCGAATTTCAAGAAGCAGCGGTTCGATACTTGGAAAGGGTTTTTCAAGTGAAAGGACTGGACCCGTATCGCCAGATTATTCACGGTATCGGTTCCAAACCGATCTTGGCGATGTTGCCGCTTTGTTTCATCAATCCCGGGGATGTCACTTTGACAACTGTACCTGGTTATCCGGTAATCGCCACTTATACGGAGTATGCGGGCGGGAAGGTTTATCACCTTCCTTTACAACCTGAAAATGACTTTTATCCTGATTTTTCGAAAGTACCCCTTGAGATCATGAAGAGGGCAAAAATGCTCTATATCAATTATCCGAACAACCCTACCGGGCAAACTGCAACAGAAGAGTTCTATCAAAAAGTTGTGGAATTCGCCAAAGAACATCATTTGATAGTAGTATCCGACGCTGCCTACGGGGCTTTGACTTATGACGGATATCAACCCTTAAGTTTCTTAAAGACTCCCGGCGCAACCGAAGTGGGGATAGAGATTCACTCATTATCAAAGGCGTTCAATATGACCGGCTGGCGGTTGGCGTTTTTAGCCGGCAACCCGGAATTGGTTAAAGCTTATGGGACAATCAAGGATAATACCGATTCCGGACAGTTCCGGGCCATTCAGAAGGCTGGGGTTTACGCTTTAAACCATCCGGAGCTGACCCGGATCAATTGTGAAAGATATTCGCGGCGGTTTGATTTATTGGTCCCGATTTTAAAGGAGATTGGTTTAGAAGTTGAAAAACCGAAGGCGTCTTTTTATTGTTATGTTAAAGCGCCCAAAGGGACAAGGACGGGAAAGATATTTGACAACGCCGAAGAAGCGGCATCATTTTTAATAAAAGAAGCCTTAATTTCTACGGTGCCGTGGGATGATGCCGGATCGTATCTCAGGCTGGCGGTGACTTTTGAAGCAGAAGATCATCTCGAAGAAGAAAGGATAATCGCAGAGGTTAAACGTAGGCTGTTACGACTAGAGTTATTCTTCGAATAAAATTGAAAATTGCATACTATAAGTTGCAGTAAGTTTTTGGGCGCCTGGGTTATGGCATTATATTTTCCTTGTTGTGCTATAATAACACTTTTTCAATATATCGAACGCCTTCAATGTTTTTAAAGTTACTATCCTGAGTCCATAACACAGCATCAAAAGACCTGGAAGTAGCTAGAATAATGCTATCGGCCATGGGAAGGCCATGTTCCGCTGATAGTTTAGCGGCGTTTAATGCTAAAGGAGCATCCAACTCGATTACTTTACCCTGAGCCATTACGGCAATAGCTTGTAGAGCGTCTCCTTCATTTCGTTGTTGAAGAATACGTTTAAAGACTTCATAAAGGGAGATTGAAGGGATAATTAAGTTTGGAATATCTTCAATTGCCGGGGAGAAAAAATCGGCATTCGGTCCGTCCGCGAAGTATTCAAGCCAACCGCAAGAATCAACGATATTCATAGCCGGTCGGATTCCCGTTTAACAGTGGTATCGATCCCTTTAAGGAAACCGCGAATTTCACGAACGGGCTTAATAGGTATTAATTCAACACGGTTCTCATAAAGAATCATTTTAACTTTTTGTCCCGGTTGTACTCCTAATTTTTCACGCACACTTTGCGGGATTACTACTTGGTATTTTGGAGATATAGTGACGGTATCCATTAATGCTCCTCCATCGATCGACTTATCGTTTTACGACAATTTCATTTTATCATATCTAAGTAATCTCCACAATATATTTGATAGTCGATGAAACGGTAGGGTTATAAAAGAGTTAAAATTGGGATAATCTACTTGACGCTTTTAATGAAATTGATTACTATTTATTTAGAAAATCACTTTTACTAGTAACCTTCATACGACTGGCGGATAAGTGGATTAAACCACTAGGGAGTATCGAAGGTAATCATTGCCGACCGCCTGGGCAGACTAATGCCTAGGCGGTTTTTTACGTTCACTGTAAAAGGGGGAGTTTTTTTGGATCCATGGCGTGGGTTTAAAGGAGAAGTATGGCGCGGACAGATTGACGTCACTGATTTTGTAAGGGGAAATTATCAACCCTATAACGGTAAGGCTGACTTTTTAGTCGGAACTACGGAACGGACTAAGAGATTATGGGATGAATGTTTGGACTTATTAAAGAGGGAACGGGAGGCTGGTGGGGTCCTGGAGATCGATACTAAACGGGTAGCCGGGATTACCGCCTGGAAACCGGGGTATATCGATCAAGAAAACGAAGTAATTGTCGGACTTCAGACTGATAAACCTTTAAAAAGATTAGTCAACACCTGGGGCGGCTGGCGGATGGTTGAAGCTGCCTGTAAAGCTAGGGGCGTGGAACCGGACTCGACAATGAAAAAGATCTTCACTCGTTATCGGCGGACCCAAAACGAGGCCATTTTTCGGATCTATACGCCGGCGATGCGCCAAGCTCGCAAACTTGGCATTATTACCGGGCTTCCCGACGCTTATGGACGGGGGCGGTTGATCGGAGATTATCGACGGGTCCCCCTTTATGGATGCGCATTTTTGATGGAAGAGAAGCAGAAAGAATTATACACCATGGATAATATCGACGACACTACGATCCACTTACGGGAAGACATCGCCGACCAGGTCCGTGCCTTTGAACGAATGATCGAGCTGGGGCAAGCTTATGGGTGTGACATTTCCCGTCCCGCCCTTAATGCCCGGGAAGCGGTGCAATGGTTCTATATGGCTTACCTTTGCGCAGTCAAAGAACAAAATGGGGCAGCCATGTCTCTTGGGCACAACAGTCCTTTCTTTGATATCTATATTCAAAGAGACTTTGAAGAAGATACACTGACCGAAGCTGAAGCTCAGGAGTTAATTGATCAACTTACCATTAAACTGCGCTTAGTCAGGCACTTACGTACTCCGGAATATGATGAGCTTTTTGCCGGGGACCCGACTTGGATCACCGAGTCTTTGGGAGGAATGGCTGAAGACGGAAGGCCGTTAGTGACTAAAACTGATTACCGTTGGTTGCAGACTTTGCGTAATTTGGGCACAGCGCCGGAACCTAATTTAACGGTTCTATGGAGTCCGCGGTTACCGGATAATTTCCGCCATTTTACTATGGAACTGGCGATTGAAACTTCAACCCTTCAATTTGAGAATGATGAGTTAATGAGGCCGATCTTCGGTGATGACTATGGTATATCTTGTTGCGTCTCCGCAACCCGTCTTGGCAAAGACATGCAGTTTTTCGGGGCCCGGGTAAACTTAGCCAAAGCTTTATTACTAGCAATAAACGGCGGCCGGGACGAAAAGACCGGTGATCAAGTCCTCGATCTTCCGGCCCTAGAAGGGGATTGCCTGGAATGGGAGAAGGTTTGGGCTAACTTTGAGAAGGTTTTGACTTGGCTATCGGTTCTTTACAGTCGGACTATGAATTGCATTCACTACATGCATGATAAATACAACTATGAACGGGTTCAGATGGCTTTGATCGATTCTGATCCCCACCGGCACATGGCTTTTGGGGTTGCCGGTCTATCAGTGGTGGCTGATTCCTTAAGTGCAATTCGTTATGCCAAAGTGAAGGCGATCCGGGACGAAGCAGGATTAGCCAAAGACTTTGAGATTGATGGCGAGTTTCCCTACTACGGTAATGACGATGACCGAGTGGATGGTTTAGCGGTTCGGGTATTACGGTACTTTTACAGTTCCTTATCGAAACAGCCGATTTATCGTAACGCAGTTCCGACTTTATCAGTCCTGACTATTACTTCTAATGTGGTTTATGGGAAGAAGACCGGTTCGACTCCTGATGGACGTAAAGAGGGAAAAGCCTTCGCGCCTGGGGCCAATCCCATGCATGGCCGGGAAAACACCGGAGTAATCGGAACGATGCGTTCCGTGGCTAAATTACCCTATAATATTTGCCGTGATGGGATCTCCTACACTTTTTCCATAACCCCCCGGGCTTTAGGCCGGGAAAAGGAGGAGCGGATTAAAAACCTTACTGCATTGATTGACGGTTACTTCAACGCTCATGGTCATCACATCAACACCAATGTGTACAGCAGGGAGACTTTAATTGACGCTATGGAACATCCGGAACTCTATCCGAACTTAACGATCCGAGTCTCCGGCTATGCGGTCAACTTTACCAGACTAAACCGGGAGCAACAACTAGAAGTGATCGAGCGGACCATTCACGAACGCATGTAAGGAGAATATTGATGGGCAGAATCCAATCCATTCATAGTTTTAGCACAGTTGATGGGCCGGGGACGCGAAGTGTGGTATTTTTTCAGGGTTGCCCGGTGAGATGCGTCTTTTGTCAAAACCCCGATTCTTGGGACCCTTTGGCTGGCGAAGAAATCTCCGTGGAATCGTTAATTAAAAGGTTAGAGCGTTTTCGGTCTTTTCTGGCCGAACCAGGATTGACGATCAGCGGCGGGGAACCTTTAGCCCAGCCGAAATTTGCTTTGGAACTGATTAAGGAGGCCAAAAACCTTGGCTGGCATGTGGCATTGGATACTTCCGGGGCTTGCTCGGCTGAAAGATTTATTGAGGTAGCCGGAGCCGTAGATTTGGTAATGTTCTCAATTAAACATCCCCTTTACCCGGAACGGGTGATGGGTTATGATTATGGTAAGGTTTTGGAAAATTGGCGTCGGCTGGCGCATTTATCCGTACCGGTATGGTTGCGGTACGTACTGATCTCCGGTTGGACGGATGAACCCGAGGCTTTAAAAGCTCTCGGTGAATTGGCTCAAGAAAATCCAAATCTTGAACGTTTGGAGATTTTACCCTATAATAGTTTAGCGGAGAATAAATGGACTAAGCTAGGTTTGGCGAACCCCTTACAGTCGGGGCCAAAACCGGGTGTAACCGAGGAACAGCTCAAACAGGCCGAGGATTTAACCGGCTGGCTGAAAAGATAGGTTTTCAAGACGGAACATAATTTAACATAAATGGCCTCAATTCAAGCTTGATAATTTAGACGAGATATTATACAATAATTACACGCGCCCGTAGCTCAGGGGATAGAGCACTGGCCTCCGGAGCCAGGTGCACAGGTTCGATTCCTGTCGGGCGCACCATTAATAATGCCTAAAATTAAATCCTGATGATAGTTTCGGGGTTTTTTTTTATGATTAGATAAGACCTTATCGTTTCTAAATCAAAGACAAAATAGTTGTCCGTTCCGTGATTATTCTGCCAGAACCAAGGTGAGATTTTGTATGCAAAGAGAAAGTCAAGCCTCAGGACTCTCCGCGGATTTTTTACAGATATCACTCAACCCATTTTTCGGCCTCTTTTTGCCGTTTTATCACTCTTTTTCGCCGTTCCTCCATTATTTCGAGTCGTTTCCTAATTATTTCGAATCGTTTGATCACTTTTCTTCGTTATTTAGTCATTATTTCAAGGGGTTTTATGATTCTTTCGAAAGGTCGGATGAATCAGATTATGCCTCATCTATCAATCGTACTATCATTATAAAAAAATCGTACATTTTATTAAAACCAACCGCACAATATTATTGCATTAAATAGACAATAATGATATATTTGTAGTGGAGGTGATTGCTATGAAACCGGTTGATTACATGGAAGGCATCGTCGTCATTACCGCGACTGAATTTAAACAAAACTTAGGAAAATATTTGGATCAGGTGGAACGGCAAAATGAGGTGGTCATCACCAAAAACGGCGCTAAGGTAGCCAGGTTAACCCCTTATATAACCGATATCGAACAATATTTTTTAGTGAAGGAAAGAGCCTTGGATTATCAATATGGCGGTAAAAAAGTTTCCTATGAGGAGTTTATGGAGATCTATGAAAAAAGTACTTTAAGAATGGAGTTTATCAACGGCGAGATCTACTTGCTCTCTTCTCCAAATATCGGACATCAGGAAATACTGGGAAAACTACACTTGATCTTCAACGAATACTTCAAGAATAAGAAATGCCGCGTGTTTCTGGCTCCGTTTGATGTACACTTCCGCAAAAAAGAGATTAAGGAACCCGATGTTATGCAGCCCGATATACTGGTAGCTTGCGATTTGGAGAATGATGTAACTGAAAAAGGAAGGTATATGGGCACGCCTACTTTGGTAATTGAGATTTTGTCCAGCAGTACCCGGAGCAAGGATATGATTGATAAGTTAAATACTTATCGGTTGTCGGGAGTTAAGGAATACTGGATCGTCGATCCCAAACAAGAAAATATCGTGGTATATGGTTTTGAAGAGTATGAAATTGATAAATATAAGACCTATGAAAAGGGGAGTATTGCCCAATCCTTCGTATTTAAGGGATTATCAGCGGATATTGAGGGGTTGTTTACCGGGTTGATACAGATGGGGGAGTAAAGGTTTTTCAGGATTTTAGTTTTGCAATGGAAGTTTATGGGCTGGTAGCTATGACCGCTGTGAAATGATTAAATCGGATCGTATATAGCATAAAAAAATCCTCGAATCTACATAAAAATGGGGATTTTTTTATTTTTTTAAAAAATAATATTATTAGATATGAGGGGGTATAAAGCTTTTAGTGATAAGAATCATATCAAATACTAACAGGTAAATTTTTAGAGGCAGTGGAAAACAATAGTATTATTGACAATAGTCTACTTGTGCTTTTGAATTATTGGTGGTAAACTTTTAATTACATTACTTTGTTACTAAATGTACAAACTAAGGATTTACTATCTAATGACATTTAAACACAATTTTTATCATTTTTATCACTAATATAACTTTTTATTATAATTTCAACTTTGAACAGGGAGAGCGAACCATGGAAATTCAATCAAAGAAAGATCAGAACCCCTATGAAAACTTCACGACGTTAACGGATATATTGCTTTGGAGAGGAGAAAACGAACCCGAAAACATTGCCTATAACTTTTTAGCCGATGGTGAAAATGAACAACTGCTTACCTATGAAGAATTAGATCAAAAATGTAAAGCCATCGGTGGTTTTTTACAAAGCATTGGCTCCAAAGGGGACCGGGTATTGTTATTTTTCAATCCTGGTCTTGATTATATAATGGCTTTTTTTGGTTGTTTGTATGCCGGAATGATTGCGGTCCCTTCTTACCCGCCAAAAGTAAACCGTGAAGCCCAACGGGTAGATACGATCTTAAAAGATGCAGGCGCATCAATAGTTTTAACCACCGATTTTTTCTTATCCAAACTGGACCGGATGATTGAAAAAAAGCCTTCTTTAAAAGAGCTACAATGGATTAATATTAATCAAATTACCCCTGATTATGTGCAAAAATGGGAATACCCTGCTTCCAAAAGAGAAGATGTTTGTTACCTTCAATACACATCCGGTTCAACCGCAGACCCTAAAGGAGTTATGGTTAGCCACGGTAATTTAATGCATAATTTGGATATCATCCGTCAACACTTCAGAAACACTAAAGATACCCGGGCGGTAGTTTGGTTACCTCCTTATCATGATATGGGATTGATTGGGGGCATTATGGAACCGATCTTTGTCGGGTTTCCGGTTAACCTCATGTCTCCTTTTACCTTTCTAGAAAAACCCTTACTGTGGTTGAAAGCTATTTCCCGTTACCGGGCAAATTGTAGTGGAGGGCCCAATTTTGCTTATGAGCTTTGTATCCAAAGAATATCTGAGCAGGAACGTGAATCTTTTGATTTAAGCTGTTGGGATCTGGCTTTTAATGGTGCGGAACCGGTTCGTCCCGAAACAATTGAAAAGTTTTCTAAGGAGTTTGCCGTTTCCGGTTTTCGGAAGGAAGCGTTTTATCCTTGTTATGGTTTGGCAGAAGCAACGCTTTTTGTAACCGGTGGCCAAAAGATCGATTTACCAAAAGCCATCTCGATTGACGAAGAGCAATTGAATCTAAATAAAATCAAACTTGACGATACTCCTAAAGGAAAACAATTAGTCAGTTCCGGTAAAGCTTATCAAAATGAAAAAGTGATGATAGTAGATACCGAAAAAGGTTGTATCTGCCCGGAAAACCAAGTCGGCGAAATATGGGTCAAGAGTGAGAGCGTCGCCCAGGGTTATTGGAAGAAAGAAGAGGAGACTGAAAAGACTTTTAATGCCTATCTTGGCGATGCTGGAGATGGTCCGTTTCTCCGCACCGGAGATCTCGGCTTTATCAATGACGGTGAATTATATGTGACTGGAAGGGTCAAAGATCTGATAATTATTCGTGGTAAAAACCATTATCCTCATGATATCGAATTAACAGTGGAAAACAGTCATGAAGCCCTTCAACCGGGGAGTGGGGCTGCTTTTTCCATTGAAATAGATGGCGCCGAACGGTTGGTTATTATCCAAGAAGTAAAACGAACTTACCGGAATCCGAATGTGGAAGAAATAGGGCAAGCAGTTCGAACGGCTGTTTTCGAAACTCATGAAATACAGGTTTATGCCTTGGTCTTAATCCCGATGATGAGTTTGCCTAAAACTACCAGCGGTAAAATCCAGCGACAACTTAGTAAGAAAAAGTATCTTAACAATGAGTTCCGAATAATTGGCGAAAGTCGAATTGATGGGTTTTCCTCTACTGGTACGCCCGCTGAAAATGTGGCGGAAGATAACGCGTCGGCTGAAAGAACGGAAGCGGATGACTTAATAATTAGCACTTTAGGTTTATTACCCCGTACCGAGGACCGTCAGCTCGTGATTGGATTATATTTAAAAAAGAAGATCGCAGCTATTTTAAGAATAAACGAAACCCGACTGGATGAAGTTCAGCCCTTAAGTAGTTTTGGGTTTGATTCACTGATGACTGTTGATTTAGTACATAAGATTGAAACCGTTTTTGGGGTATTAATTCCAATGTCTCAGATTTTAGAAGGAATGAACTTAGCTGAACTTTCATTAGCAATTGCCAATCAAATTGGCCAGGATCAGCAAAAGAATAAAAGCTTAACTAAAAATGATCTTCAATCAAATAAAAATTTGAAAGATTTTTTAGCAGGCACGCCCCTCCCCTTATCAAGAGGCCAACAAGGACTTTGGTTTCTTCATCAGATGGATCAGGAAAACGTTGCCTATAATCTGGCTTATGCAGTTAGAATTAATCAATCGTTACATCCGGATCATCTAAAAGAATCTTTTGCAATGATTATCAAAAGGCATCCCGCTCTTCAGGCGGTGTTTAAAACTGACAATTCTCAATTAGTCCAAGTATGTAAAGGACAAGATAATTTCCTCTTTGAGGAGCGGGAATTGACTGACTCGGAGTTAACAGGATTCGATGATGAGCTAAACAGACTAGCCGCAACTCCTTTTGATTTAGAAAAGGGTCCTTTATTAAAGGTTTATCACTTCAAGAAGAGTGAAAGGGAGTCAATTCTCTTATTGGTGATTCACCACATAATCGCCGATTTTTGGTCGTTAGGAATCTTAATTAAGGAATTTGGTCAAATTTATCGGGATTTATCCCTAAAACGCCAAGTTAATCTCCAGCCACCTAAAAGTAGTTATTTTGATTATATTGATGAGCAACAAGCATTAGTTGAAAAGAAACCAAAGCTGGAAGAGTATTGGAAAGAGAATCTCAGCGGTGAACTGCCTGTTTTAAACTTACCAACGGATTATATTCGGCCGGCGGTTCAGACATACAATGGCGGGTCTTGTTTTGCAAAATTAAGTGAATCAAAAGTTGAAAAGCTAAAAGCTTTAGGTAACACTACCGGCGCTACCTTATACATGAACTGTTTGGCTGCTTATTATCTTCTCTTGTGGCGTTATACCGGACAAGATGATCTTATTGTCGGATCTCCAACTGCCGGTAGGATCAGCGCGGTTTATTCCGATGTAATCGGTTATTTTATCAATCCGGTTGCACTTCGTTTAAAAATTGATAATAATCCATCCTTTACCGAACTGCTATCCAAAGTTAAAGCAATAACTTTGAAAGCCTTTGAACACCAGGAATATCCCTTTGATCTAATAGTTGAGAAACTTCAAATTCAACGGGACTTGAGCCGTTCACCCATCTTTCAAGCGCTGTTCTCCTATCAAAAGGCCCATGATACGGATTTATCAACTTTAGCTTCATTTGCGTTAAATGAAACCAAAGCCGCAATTGATATCGATGGACTTTCAATGGAGCTTATTCCTCTTAAAAATCAAATCGCTCAATTTGATTTGTCATTAACCGCCGCCGAACTTGAAGACGGTTTAGGTTTATCAATCCAATACAATCGCGATCTCTTTAAGGAAGAGACAATTACTGGAATGCTTAATCATTTACTGATTCTGTTGGATGGAATAATCGAAAGTCCGGAGAAACCCATTTCAGAATTACCCTTATTCTCCTCTGAAGAACTGGAACGAATTTTAAATCAGTGGAACGACACTAAAGTTGCTTATGAAAAGACTTGTTTACACCATTTAATTGAGGCGCAGGTAGCAAAGAACGGTGATGCTCCGGCAGTTGTTTATAACGGGGAGATGCTTACCTATAAGGAATTAAACGAAAAAGCCAATCAATTGGCCCACTATTTACGGCGTTCAAATCCGGACAATCTGGGAATAACCGCCCTTTTCTTGGACCGTTCCTTGGAATTGGTCATTGGTCTGCTGGGGGTTTTAAAAGCGGGAGGTTCTTATCTACCCTTAGATCCTATTTACCCTAAGGAAAGGATCTCCTATATTCTGACGGATGCTGCCAAACAAGGTCATCCGCCCTTGATTATTACCCAAAAAAGGATGTTGGCTAATTTACCGCCCCACGAAGGCAATGTCATTTGTATTGATGATGATTGGGACGAAATTGCCCAAGAGAAAAAAGATAACCCGGAGATTAGCGTAGATACTGAAGCCTTGGCATACGTGATCTATACTTCCGGTACTACCGGAAATCCTAAGGGAGTTATGATTCCCCACCGGGCAGTGGTTAATTTCCTAAATTCCATGGGCAAACAACCTGGATTAACCCCAAACGATGTGATGCTTTCCGTGACAACTATCTCATTTGATATCGCCGCCTTGGAGATCTTCTTACCCTTGATAACCGGAGCCAGGATTGTTTTGGTAAGTTTTGAAAAGACCATCGCTGGAAATCTTTTGGCGGAAGAGATTGAAAAAAACCAAGCCACAGTCATGCAAGCTACTCCATCGGTATATCGTCTGCTGCTGGATTCCGGCTGGAAAGGAAGTAGCCGTTTAAAAATATTATGCGGTGGAGAAGCGTTCCCTCCTAATTTGGTCGGCAGATTACTACCGCTAGTGAAAGAAGTATGGAATATGTATGGTCCGACTGAAACTACCATTTGGTCCACTATTTATCAGGTTAAAAATGAAGCCGCCAATATACCGGTTGGCCGTCCCATCGATAATACTCAAGTATATATTTTGGATCCGTATTTAAAACCGACGCCGATCGGAGTTGCCGGTGAGTTATATATTGGTGGAGATGGAATAGCCCATGGCTATTTCCAAAACGATACTCTAACCAAAGAAAGGTTCATTCCTAATCCTTTTAAACCGGAAGGCGTAGGAGACCTTATTTACAAAACCGGAGACTTAGCTTATTATCTCCCGGATGGACTCATTAAAGTCCAAGGACGTACTGATTTCCAGATTAAGCTGCATGGACATCGAATCGAGATTGGGGAGATTGAATCAATACTCAGCAAGCACCCGGACGTACGTGAAGTTGTAATTGTTTTGCGTGAGGATAATCCTTCCGAGAAAATGTTAGTCGCTTATATTGTGGCCGGGGATGAAACCCCTAATGTAACTGATTTGCGAAATTTCTTAAAAGAAAAGCTTCCGGAATATATGGTACCGTCGATTTTCATGGTTTTAGCAAACTTCCCGAAAACACCTAACGGAAAAATTGACCGTAAATCTTTGCCGGTACCGGAAAAAATTCGACCGGAGTTAAATAACGAATATATCAAGCCCCAAAGTGAATTGGAACAAGTTATCGCCGGTATCTGGAGTGAAAATCTAAATGTAGATAAAGTAGGCATTCATGATAACTTTTTCGACTTAGGTGGTTCATCGGTAAAAATGGCCCAAATTTTCCAACAACTATCCAAAGGTCTTCCGGATAAAGAATTTTCTATTGTCGACTTGTTTCAATATCCGACCGTTCATTTATTAGCACAGTATTTATCAAGTTCTGATGCAACAGTTGAATCAAAAATTGTTGAGGACGAAAGAGCGGTCCTCCGCCGGCAGCGGCGGGCTAATTTAGCCGATGCGAGAGAAGCCAGACGAAATTTACGCTCTTAAGTTAATCTTTGGGCCACTAAAGTTTCTATAACTAGGAAATGCGTTTTGCTAAACAGTTGATTGGAGAAAAGAATGAGTAATAAAACTATTGAACAACCCGTTTTGAGAGACAACTCCCAGGGAATTCCCGATAATGGGGATTCTAAATCTGGGATATTAGGTGGCTCGATTTTTGGAACCACTGTTAAAATTGGGACTCCTATATTGGTATCGTTTATTTTTATGTTTTTATATAATATGGTTGACACCTTATTTTTAGCTAACATTGATCGAAGTTCAACGGCAATCATCAGTGGTGTATCGTTAGTATTACCTATTTATAACCTTTTTTTGGCGTTAAGCACCGGATTACGGGTAGGAATAAGCTCGCTGGTAGCTCGGAGTATCGGTGAAGATAACCATCAAAAATTGGCGAATAGTTTTAACTCCGGTTTATTCATTGCGATTATCCTAACGGTAATTACATTGACTATTTTTTATTGGCGTCATGAACAAATTATCCTATTTCTTGCCGGAGAGAGACTAGAACCTGAGGCGATACAGGCTGGGATCGATTATTTAGTCTATTTGCTCCCGGGTTTAGGACTGCTTCTTTTAGGACAGCCGTTTATCGGAGTTCTTTGGGGAAAAGGATTGACGGTACCCTTTGGGATTGCCATGGTTATTTCTAATATCTTTAATGTAATTCTAGACGCGGTATTTATTTTTAAATTTAAGATGGGACCGGCAGGCGCCGCTCTTGCGACTTCTGTATCCATGGGTGTAGCAGGGTTATATCTCGTCCCTTATTTTGTTATTCGAAAGATATCGGTATCGGTATGGCCGAAAATGAAACAGATCAAGAAAAAAATCATTATGGAGATCTGTAATATCGGTTTCTCCCAAGTTTTCAGCACTTTCTCCGTATCGGTGGCTTTTATGATCCTCAATCGTTTAATTAGCTCTATCGGGCAGACGGAGATGAATTCTTGGGGACTTTGTTATCGGTTGGATTCATTTGTATTAATGCCCGTATATGCTATTTCCGGGGCCACCCTGGTTATGCTTGGTCAAACTTTTGGGAACGGAAATTGGGAGCGGCTTAAAAAGATATATCATTCGAATCTTTTTTTTGCTTTTATTTGTGTCTTTGCTTTAGCAGTGCTTTATATTATTGGCGCGCCTTATTTATTTAAACTTTTCTCTAATGTTGAAGCGGTAATTCGGAGCAGCGTTTTGCAAGTTCGGATTGTTACCTTATCATTTCTGGGTTTAGCATTAGAAATTATTTCAACCAGTACTTTCCAAGGGATCGGGAAACCATTTGCCGCATTTTGGTTAGCTGCGATCCGGATGTTCGGTTTTGCGATACCCCTTTCATATTTTACCGTTCA
>JAAYEK010000159.1 GCA_012728785.1 Bacillota bacterium
AGTCATTTGATTTGGAAGAGATCGAGTTGACCAAGGAAGATCTTTATGAAACCCTTCAAATCAGCCGAATATCCCCGTATGTTATCGTTAAAGCCTCAGATGATAACGAACTGGGTAAAATTTTTGGTTTGGGAGTCAGCGGCTTTATCGGTTCGGTGCTGGAGATCGAGGCTGTCTGTTTTCCAACCCCTGAGAAAGGCAAAGGCAAGCTCAGGTTCAATGAGACTGCAGGCAGCATGACCAAAGACTCGGTTTTCAACGCCACTTCGGTGGTGCGTTTGATAACCGGGATGGATCTTTCGGATTTTGATGTCCATGTAAATGTAATCGGCGGCGGCAAGATTGACGGACCCTCGGCCGGTGTGGCAATCACTCTGGCGATAGTCAGTTGTCTAACCAAACGGCCGATTCCTCAGAATATCGCCGTTACCGGGGAAGTTTCGATCCAAGGTAAAGTCAAGGCAGTCGGTGGCGTATTGGAAAAGATCTATGGGGCACGGCAAGCCGGGGTCAAGACAGTCTTTGTTCCCAAGGAAAACGAGAAGGATGTTCCTACCGATTTGGATGATATCAAAGTAGTCCCGGTGGAGACGGTTCAGGAGATTGTGGAGATGGCTTTGGGGAAGAATTGAATTCGGAGTGATGGATTGGCCTTTTGAGCGACTTTTTGGCTTTTGATTAAATTCAAGTAAAATGCTTCCCTATGTATTTGGGGAAGTTTTTTATTTTGGTATCTAGATAATTTGATACCAAGAAAAGCACTATCCTGGAAGGATTTTGTAAAGAATAGCTAATTATAAAAAAGTTAAGATTATGTAATATCTAAATCTGTGAACAATGCTATATAAAATACAGAAAACCCCTGATATATCTACAATAATCGAATTGGTCCGGTAGTTGCAAAAGACCGACTCGAAAGGATATAGTCAGCTTTATGAATACGACGGTTTATATTTATAAAGCCGGACGTCTGATTAAGGAGACCGATTATTTGGGGCAGGTCAAAACTTATACTTTAGACCCTAACGGTAACTTAATCGCCAAGATTGATTTTAACGGAAATAGAATCAGTTATGGTTATGACAAATTGAACCGGATGATTGAGAGCGTTTTCCCGGACGGGACCAAAAAGAGTTTCAGTTACGACCCGGTGGGGAATATGACTTCAGCCGTGAATGACTTGGTGACTGAGAAATTTTACTATGACGAACTTTCCAGATTGTTGAAAGCCGAGACTATCGGTTTGAAAGGAATCGGGGACAAACTGGTTGAGTTTAGTTACGATAAGGCGGGAAACACTACTAAGATTACGACTTGGGAGAAGAGTGTTCCCAGTAAGGTGTATTACGCTTATGACAATCTGAATCGTCTGGCCAAAGTGACCTTGCCCGATAAGAACATCGTGGAGTTTAAATACGACGCTTTGAACCGGATTGTCGAACGGTCCAACTCCAATCGGACCGGTACGATCTATTCATACACCGCCAGGGGCGAGGTAGAGTCAATCGTTAATTACAAAGATCATTGGCGGGGTCCGGATCAGGTTCAGTCTTCCTATGGCTACATCTATAACGCTAGCGGACAACGGATCTTCCAGGTAGAGGGGGACGGCCAGGTAACTGCCTATAACTACGACCCGGCGGGGAGGATCAAGGAAGTTTATTATCCTTTCGTAGACGCCAAAAAGGCCGAGGATCTTAAGGAAAGATATTTTTATGGGCTATTCCCCGATCCGAAGGAACCTTTTAAGGTAAGGTTTAAAGTTCCGGGTTTACGATATGACGAACATGAGAGCCTGGAGAAACAGATCCGGGAGTTTACCGATTCATTGATGGAGAATGATGAACAAGGCAACCGTCATGGTTATAAACACCGTAAAACCAAAGAGGTTGAGATAGGCTGCTCCCACAAGAGGCCGTTTGTAAATCGGCTGGATTTGGACTATCAAAACCGGGAAAAAATCGAAGACCTGCACCATAAGATCCGGGAAGGCCACAGCCGTCTCGACCTTTGGAAAGGGTTCTGGAAAGAGGAATACGACTACGATCCGAACGGCAACATCACCCAAAAACGGAATGGCTGGGGCGAGATTGACTATCAATATAATCCGGCGAACCAGTTGACTCAAGTTGGGAATAGGACGTATCAATATGATCAGAATGGCAATCTTACAAAAGAAGTTTTAGGCAAAAGTTTTATCGACTATCAATACAATTTTGAAAACCGGCTGATCAAAGCCAGCGACCAACTGAAGCATCCTTTAAATTACTGGAAGCTCTCGAACGATGTCAGTTACGGTTACGACGCTCTGGGCCGGAGGGTGAAGAAAGAGATTGATCCAGCTTATGGGCACGAGAATGAGGTTGAATATTACATCTATAACGGACTGGGCTTGAACGTATTGGCGGAGTATCAAATTGTTCTCAAACATTATGGGCGTTACGGAGTAAAAGGAGAAATCGACCAAGTCAAAGAATATTATTATGGAAATGGTAACATAGTTGCTTCTCGTGAAATCGAAAAACCACATTTTTATCATTGGGGCTGGGACCATCATCGGGATATTAATTTTTACCACCAAGACGTTTTAGGTTCGGTTGTAATGCTAACCGATAAATACGGACAGGTGGCGGAAAAGTACCAGTATGATATCTGGGGTAAGGCGTATGACGGCAGGTTCAAGGATAGGTTCCCCGGATGGAGTGGGCGGAATGATAATGTTTACGGATTTACCGGGCAACGGTATCAGCCGGAGTTGGGAGTTTATGCGTTTGCTTATCGGGATTATAGCCCGAGGACGATGCGGTGGTTGACGGAAGACCCGGTGAGGGATGGGTTGAACTGGTATCGGTATTGTGGGGGAGATCCGGTAAATTATATTGACTCCACAGGGCTAAAAATTGAAGTAAATGGTACAGAGGAGCAAAAATCAGATTATGAAGAAGCTAAGCAATATATAGAACAATCTGAGAGAGGGAAGGAATTAATAAGCAATTTAGAGGATCGTAGTGAACTTGTTACTGTAAATTTTCACGATGAGATGACGGATTCTTATGATCCAGTATTTAATGAAGTTAATTGGAACCCAAATGCAGGGTTAGAAGTTGGAGATGGTGAAATACAAACACCTGCATTGCAATTGGCTCATGAGCTTGGGCATGCTGAACAAGATGTGCAAGGTGAGTTAAGAGGAAAAACTGTAGCCGAAATCGAACAAGCAAATTTGACCAAAACGGAGACTGTAATTGCCAATGAATTAGGAGAACCAACCAGAAGCAATTATGATGATGTTCAAGGACCAATTTTAACTAAAGGTCCAACGTCAAATGATCCGGCTAAGAATTAGAATAATATATACTCCTTTAAGAGAGTCTTATCATGTTGCAGTTTATTCTCATACTGCAGAAGGGAATAGTAATGACAACTATAAAGTATATTTTTTCTTCTATTCTAATTTTAAGTATATTTTTTAGTAGCAACGGGTTCACAATAGGCGAACAACAGATATCCGATGATGACTTTAATGCAGTTAAGAATATCGATTGGGAATTGTTAGTTCGAGACAGATTAAAACTGGAAATATATTATCTTAGTTTTGATATACTAACAAATTCGCCACTTAAAGAAAAGGACCTTATTAATGGATTATATAGTTATAAGGCAGTGGTAAATACCAGAATACTTAGTCATAATATTGAAAAACTGCGGCAATTAAGTGAAGCAAAACTACTAAAACTGGATAATCAGACTTCAGTTGATATACGAGCTTATATCGAATTTTCAACCGATTCGAAAAAGATATTAACATACAGCTTGGAAGGCTCCGGTGAATATATGTTAGTTAACGGCATTAAGGTAAAAAGCGTTAAATTCTACTATGACTTCATATTAAACTTTCTACCCAATTGCGAAGTTGAAAGATACAATAGAATTCTTGAGTCTGAAATAGTACAGCACCATTTTTAACAAATTGGTAGAGTGGTAATGATTAAAAATAACCCGCGAAAAGAAGTTTTTCGCAGGTTATTTTTCTATATGAGAAAATCCAACGTTAGGCGTGGGGGTTCAAAAAAGCTTTTAGCGTGAAGGTTTTAATGGCCTACCATAAACTCTACGCCAACTCAAACATCCCCGTATATAGGGATTCCTGAATAAATCTCATTTTTCAATTAAAGGGCAACTTCAATTCAAAAACGGTAGATTTTCCAAATCGGAACAGCGCCTTGAAAAATTGCGATAAAAGAACCCGGAGTTTACGCTCCAAGTTCATCACCAAGAATTGAAGCATAATCACTGATTCGCTTGTATCTTGGCGTTTTGCCATAATCCGGCCTAGTTGGTAGCAACGTTTCCCTTCACCAAACTTGCCTTCAACGGCGTTTCTAATCTTTTCGAGGGAACGTTCCAATCGCCGCCGTTTCTTATCAGTTTCTTTCGGCGGTCGGCCAAGACGGGGACCGCTTAAATGGATGCCATGTTTCTTGCAAAATTGGATATTGTCGTGATTCCGGAATAATTTGTCGCCAGCAACAAACTTGGGATATACTCCGAAACGACGAAGGTAATTTTCAATAAGCTTTTTAAGTTCAATGCCTTCATGGAAATTATCCCAGCTAAGTTTATCAACAAAGGCATAACCATCGACCAGGCTGATAGCAATTTTAGCCCCAAACTCAGTATCGGAGGCCACTTTACCTCGGACAATCGGACGGACATACGGCTGACTGATGCTGACAATTCGGTTGTCGATCCGATGAGTTTTGGTATCATACATGACTTTTTAGTTGGACGCCGCAGATAATTTCATTAATCTCTTGGAGGATCTTGGCGCTAAACCGTTTGCGAAAATGAACCATTAACGACGGGTCAAACGGCGCTTTCTTTTGGAATTTGGTAAGTCCAATAAAGTATTGCAAGTACGGGTTTTCTTTGATTTGTTCAACCAGTTCTTCATCGGGGAATCCACAACGTTCTTTGATGATTAACGCGCCCAGCGCCATTCTGACCGGTTTGGCCATACGTCCAAATCTGGAGCTGGCGAATCGCGAGGCATATCGTTCTTCGAATTAGTCCCAGGGAATAAGTGCCAGAACCACCCATCGGTTGGTTGGGTCGAACTCGCCATCAAAGCCCATGAAAAAATCGGTTGACAGTTGCTGTGTTTTACGATACATTTTCGTCTCCAAATGCAAGGATTTTATTGGTTTATTCGCGTTTTCCTTGCATTTGTCCTGCCAATTTCATGGTGTTTTACCCGTATTTATAAGGGTTTGTCAGTTTTTCAGGAACCCCTAAATATTTTACCAATGATAGTAAAAATGATTGTAGCAGATAAAGAAAATGATAGGAGCGTGTTTGATAACTTATCTATTGATGAAAAAACGTATACAGAAAAAAAGAAAGATAATCATAAAATAATTATGATTAACACGAAAAAAGTATTTTTAATTATTTTCCATAAAAATAAAAACATTTTGCTCCTTTTTAATGGTTTTTATACCATTATTTACCACTGATTGCATATAGAACGGTTTCACATGAATCCTTGGAATGGTGTCGTAAGTAAAACCGATAGAAAGGATAATTTCGATGAAGATATAAGGGAATCTCCCATAAATCTTCAGGCTTGTGATAGATAGATATCGCAAGCTTTGGGCGATCTTGTTCAATAATTCGGCTAGCGCCTTCTAAAGCCGCCAGCTCTGACCCCTCTATGTCCATTTTTATAAAAGATACCACCTCCTCCCGAGGTATTACCGCATCCAAGCTCACAGTCTCCACGGTCGAAGCTCCTGTATCAATAATACTCGAACAATACGCTTGATTTCCGGCAAAGTTTAAAACGCTGCAGTCCCTCCATAATCCTTTTGGATATAAGGATATATTCTTGTATTGATTACTTTCAACGAGCTCCTTCAGTTTCATATAGTTGCTCTCGTCCGGCTCAAAGCAATATAAATGCTTGTATTTGCCGTTGACGAAATCAATGAAGTGTTGGAGGGTATCGCCAATATAGGCTCCCCCATCGATAAATACCTCATCCTCACCAGGTTTTACGCCAAATTCCTCAAGACAAAAATACTGTTCTCCATTACTTTTTATATATTCAGTCTGAATAAACCATTTTTTTCTCGTATCTGCCAGTGATTTTAAGATGTCCTTTGATTGTTGATCTGCCATTATACGATACAGCTGATTCATATTCGCTATATTTCTATTGGTATATCTACTGATATAAAATCGATACAGTAATGATTCAAACCATTTACACTTGTATATTGCCAAGTAAAAAACAGAATTTTTCTCTCTGAGCCTTTGGTATAAGCTAAAAAGTTTATTCACAGCCAGCCTCCCTCTCCATAGGTCATACCCTGCAGGAGAACCCAAAAAATTTGTGATACACCTGATAACCTTTATGAGAAAGTCATATCCAGTCATGTACGAGCATAAGCCTTCAACGCCATTTTCACAAGGTACAATGCTCTATTGCGCGGATACGTCCGCTTCAAATATTTTTTGTGTTCCTCTATACTATCCTTCTTGAAAAATCTTGAAGCGGGATAATATTTTACAGGACTCTCAGTCCTGCCTAAAAATTGAACCCAAATATGAAGATCACTATCCTCAAGCTCGTCATATACAATGATTTCATTCCCTTGTGCGGCCGCTAAAGACTTTATGGATTCTTTCATCCCTTCCACACTGCTTTTACTTCTCACTTTAAGAATATGCTTTTTTCTAAATCCATACTTTCTTCTGCTCATGGAGGGTACCATTTTGAAAGCAAAGCAACACAATAACTTGAACTTTGGCGCAATCCTTTGGAGGTCCTTATTCAGGCTGTAGGTTAAATTCACATTCCTGTACCATTGCAAAATCTTTTGTTCATTGGATGGCATTCCGTATATCTCACCATGAAACTGGTGCAACCCCTCAATTTGTTTGTTGATAATGATCTTTACTCCCGCATTGAACAGCCTGTATCCCAACTCCTGATCATCAAATCCCCATCCGGGAAGGTTTTCATTAAATCCGTCCACAAGCAGCAGCTGTTTTTTGGGGATGGAGACATTGCATGAATAGAAATAAAGCCATGGATTGTCAAATGATGCGGCGTTGTAAGATAATGTATTAAAAAAGTAATGCCGTTCCTCCAAATATTTCATATCTGGTTTTGAGGTAGGATTTGATATGTTAAATACTGCTCCATCCTTTATTTGCTCAAGTGACACCGGCTCACTTAACATGAAGCGAAGCCCCATAACTGCAATAGTATTGTCCATTTCGTAGCACTGGTTCAAATTCTGAAGATAATCCTTCCGGACGATCATATCCGCATCAAGGAAAATAACGATTTCACCCTTAGCATTTTTCCACCCGGTATTTCTTGCCGCATTCCTACAAGAATTCGCTGTTCTTTTAATATAGATATAATTCAGGGGAAAGGAAAATTTCTTACTGTGTATCGCATCATAAGTTCCATCGTTTGAACCGTCGTCTACGACAACCACTTCGTAATCACCCGTTCCAAAACCGATTTGATGGTTTAAAGACTCCAGGCAATTCACCAGATAGTCCTTATAATTGTATGATGGTATGACAAAACTGTACTTCATCATTGCCCCGCCTCCTTGATCATGCGTGAATGAAAGCTTTGTAAGCCATTTTTATGAGGTAAATCGCTCTGACCTTGGGATAAGTCTTCTTCAGATATTTTTCATATTTCTTGATACTATCCTCACTCATCACTCTTGAAGCAGGAAAATATTTAACGATGCTCTCCGTCCTGCCTAAAAATTGGATCCAAATATGAAGGTCACTATCTTCAACATGATCATATACCATGATTTCATTTTTCTTTGCCGCTGCCAAAGCCTTAACCGTTTCTTTACAGGCTTCGATCTGATTTTTGTTTTTTATCTGTATCCTATGTTTTTGGAGCACTTTGTGGTTTATTCTGTTCATCCAGGTTATTTTTTTTAGGGCATAGCAGACAATCAATTTCAGCTTGGGGATCTGTTTTCGTATATCCTTATTGAGCTTGTATGCATGATGAATGTTTCTGTGCCATTCCAATACTCTTTGGGTGCTTGGCGACACCCCGTAGACTTCACCATGAAACTGGTGCAACCCCTCAAGCTTTTGGTTAATAATCATTCTTAATCCCGCATTAAACAGCCTGTACCCCAATTCCTGATCATCAAATCCCCAGCCATGAAGCTTCTCATTAAAACCACCTGTGAGAAGCAGATATTTTTTCGGTACGGAGACATTACAGGAATAGAAATAAATCCATGGATTATGAAAGGATGCTGTGTTGTATGATATTTTGTGGAAAAGGAAATGCCGTTCCTCCAAATATTTTATATCCGGTTTTTGGGTACTGCCGAGCCTGCTAAATACAGAGCCATCCTTTATCTGGTCATGTGATACCGATTCATGCAGCATAAAGCGAAGTCCCACCACAAAAATTTCATGGCTCATTTCATAACACATCTCCAGATTCCGCAGGAAGTCTTTCTGCAGGATCATATCCGCATCAAGGAAAATGATTATTTCACCCCCGGCATTTCTCCACCCGGTATTTCTTGCAACATTCCGGCAGGATTTCTCCGTTCTTTCAATATAGATATAATTCAGAGGAAAGGAAAAATCCATTTTTTCAATGATATCCCGGGTTCCATCATTTGAACCATCGTCAACGACAACCACTTCATAATCCTCTGCTCCAAAACCGATTTGATGGTTTAAGGACTCCAGGCAGTTAACCAAATATTCCTTATAGTTGTATGCGGGTATTACAAAACTGTACTTTCTCATGCTCAACCTCCAAATCCTTTATTTCTGGCTGTTTTATTGAACTTATACTTAATCAGCAGCCTGAAGAAAATTAAATTCAAAAGATGAATGGCCGCATAGGACAGAACTGCACCATCAATACCGTTGAAGCGGATGCAAAAATATTGGATGAAGGCTAAAACGGGTGTGGTCAAAGCAGTTGATATAAGACAAAGCCTTACGCCATGATTTCCTTCCATGGCTACGATGGCGCCATATAACTGACATAATCCCGACAAAGCCATTCCAAGCGCTGTAAAAAGAATGTATTCCGGCCTTAAAGGAAATTGGCTGCCAAAAAGCAGGATTACCAGAACCGTCAAAAAAGAAGCTCCGGTTATGAAAGCAGGAAATAATACTACCGTCCATTTATCCAGCTTTTGAATTAAATAGGTCTTGTCAATGTCCGCAATTGTCGGTTGAAATACAATCAAAAACATATCGAAGAACAGCAGATTAAAAATGGTTTTCGCGTTGAGTACATAAGCTGAGAAAATCCCCACATCACGGGCAGAACAAAAGTATTTCACCATAAAAATATCAATTCCCGAAACAATGCTTGTCAGAGCCCAGCAAAACATGGTAGCAATACCGTATCGGTACAGTCTCACCGCATATTTGTGGGAAAACGCCGTGGGTCTGATGCGTAAATGCAGAAACGCCAATATGGCAAATACCATTTGGTAAACACATACAGCCGAAAAATAATGATGCATACTTATGCTCTTGTTTACAAGAACTCTCCATATAACGATCAGCAAAAAGACCGCCAGAGAAACAAACCGGTACAAGCCAATTTGATAAAAGGACTTGCTTCCCCGCATAAAGCCTTCCGTAATACAACCCAGGTTAATAATAACAGCAATAACAATTGAATATTGCCATAGATCTTCCGCGATCAGTTTCAATGTATCCGTTACCAATGAGCTTATGGATAGATAGGCAAAGGAAAAAATAATGACAAGCAGGACATTCATCAGCAATACCGTACTCATCATTTCCTTTTTTTCGGTTTCATCCGCCGACGGAAAATATTTACTTGCCGATGCGGAAACGCCCATCACCATTGGAATGATAAGAAAATTAGCAGCCGTCTGTACTACGCCGATTGTTCCGGTAGCCTCAGGCCCTAGTGTTCTGGCAATAATAACGGATACGGTAATGCTCATCATAAAGCTTGCTGCCTTAAACACAGTCACTGCGCTGAGGCCTTTGGCAAAGCTTAAAATCGCATTGTTCAGTAATATTCCCTCAAGAAATCCTATTGCTTTATCCGTAAATCTGCTTTTGCCTTTATTCTTATCTATCCGGCATAATGCGGCGTTCCATACTTTTGTTATCATATCCACTATACATACCAGCCTTGTATCATATTTACAGCAACGGATTCGTTTGCCTGATTTATCCGGTGTTCAGAGATGCTTTCATCTTGCTGCGCCGGGATACCCGTAAAACTATCATAATCTTTAGAATATGCAGGATTGCTTTCATAAAAAGGTTCTTTCTATACTTATTGATAAAGTACTGGACATTCCTCCTTATTTCCATTTTTCGCTTTTGAGGGTCATACCCATGGGTAATGTGATAGTTTTTCAGGGCTGCGTTTTTTGTTATTTTAATCCCTTCCCTTTGAATGCGGTATCCCAACTCCATGTCTTCAACAGCCCATCCAAAAAAATTTTCATCAAACATGCCAACCTTGAGAATATCTTCTTTCTCCACCGATACATTCCCGGTATAAAACATCAGCCATAACAAAGGATTTCTGGGAATTCGGAACATCAACCTTCGAAAAAAAGTATCGTTGGAATCAAAAGCTTTATATGCATTATGAATAACCGTGCCATGAAAATCTTCCAATATTGCCCCTGATTCATAAAGCTGCTCAATCTCTTCCTCCGAGATGTACATATCCATTCGTTCCCCAAGAACCGCACACTTTTGTGCATGTGCTGCCACATGCAGTGAAACAAAATCCGGTACCGGAATCCGATCATCATCCAAAAAGATCAGTATCTTGCCTGTGGCCTGCATAACACCTCTATTCCTTGCGGCGGCCGAGCCTATGTTTTTTGTACTGATAACCTTTATTGGAGTGAACGACAGTTCCACAGCATCAAACCCGTCCAGTGTTTCCCGGGAACAGCCATCAAACACAATAATGACCTCGGTATTGCAGTCAACCTGACATTCCAGCGCCTTTAACACAAGCCGGAGCCTTGATAGCTTGTCCTTCGTATTTATAATAATACTTACCTTTTTAATACTCTCCATCCTATCGCCACCTAACTCATTGATCTTTTTAGTATGCTCTTGCAAAGAACCAGTTTCAGATTCAAGCGTTTGCGTGAATTATACGAAAAACCGTTTATTTGTACTGCAAAACACGCTTCGGGGGCTTTTCGATCACGTTGCTTGTTCTATGGGCTTTTTTCTTTTCTCATCATACGAAAAAACAGCATTGATCCATTTATCAAAAGGCAGCAGCAATACCGCGACCAGCAAAGGCAAATGGCATATGGCAAAAATGATTGCCTCCGTAAAGGTTACGGTTCTTCCAAAAAAGACAGTAATGTGATGTGCATAAAGCAACCGGTCAGGAATCTCCACCGGGTTTACAATATGCCACAGGATATCCAGATATCCTGAAAACAACAGAATAATTCCGAACAAGGAGATTTTAAGGGTATTCCCGGAAGAACCTCCTCCCATACGATATGCAAAGGAAACTGAAAAATTAATCAAGGGGACAAGAAGAAGATATAAGATTGTATAGAATTCTCCGGATAAGCTGTAATCAGCATTCGGGATTATTCCAGTAAACCCAAACCAGCTTATTTTGGGAATAATGAAGCCCAGAAAAACAAAGAAGGGCGCAATCACCAACAAATAGCCGTATTTTGATTGATTCGGGAAAAATGCAATGGCTCCGATAATAAATCCATAAATGACCATTTTAAAAACCAATGTCCATATGCTGTCAATTTCAGAGCGATGGGGCAGCAAAAACCATGTTATCAGGAATCCGACAATTCCTAAACCCAGGAACACCATCCACAAATATTTTTTCTCAATAGTCATCCTAAACTCCTCCTTACTCATTTCATAGCATGCTTTTTGATCGGTTCATCATTTGCTTCAAAACCTGAAATTTCCTTAACCACATAAAGCGGCCTTCCTTTAATTTCCTCATAAACCTTTCCTAAATACTCACCTTTCACACCGAGCATGATAAAAATAACACTTGTGAATAACAGGTTTACAAGCAATAGCAATTCTACAAGGGATATGCCTCTTTGATGTACCAGAGAACTAACCATATAGATTAATATCCCAGCAAAACACAGAAAAAACGATACCAAGCCCACATAGGCAGATATTCGCATCGGTTTATAGGTCATACAGGTGAATCCATTTATGGCAAGGTTGGTTAGTTTTTTCAGGGGATACTTTGTCTTCCCCGCATATCTTCCTTCCCGAACGAATTCCACACCCGTCTGGTTAAATCCAACCCAGCTTATCAGGCCTCTTATATAACGGTTTCTTTCCGGTAGCTTCAGCAAGCAATCACACACTCTCCTGTCAAGAAGCTGAAACTCTCCGGAACCCAATGGAACATCAACATCGGTCATCCCCTTCAGAACCATAAAAAAAAGCTTCGAGACTGCCTTTTTGAACAGTGTTTCATCCTTTCTCTTAATCCTTTTTCCATATACCACATCGTAACCTTCTCTCCACTTATCAATCATCTGAAGAATGACCTCCGGCGGATCCTGAAGATCAATATCAATGATAATCACCGCATCACCCCTGGAATACTGTATACCAGCAGTAATAGATGCCATTTGTCCAAAATTTCTGGATAAATCCAGCAGCCGTACATGAGAATCCATTTCACAAATTTCAGCCAGTATTTTTCCTGTATGATCCACGCTTCCATCATTCACAAAGATCAACTCATACTCGATATTTGCAGACTGCATAACCTTTGTTAACCTGCGATAGGACTCACTTACTACCTGTTCTTCATTAAAAGCAGGCGAAACTATTGAAACAAGCGACGTTCTCTCCTTCATTTTCCCCTCCTGAAAACGAATGATTTGGCATTCTATATTTCTGTATACTGCTTTTTCTTTTCTTTTTTTCAAAAATATCTTATGGTCTGCATGTATGCTGATGGATTTCCAGTATCATAACGTTTCCCGTTTGGTACAAAACCAAGCATTCCCTTGGTACGCATTACTTCCTTGAGTGCAGAGGTCAATTGATATTCCCCATTTTCAGTTTTCCCTTTGTTTATGTTTCTGCCCAGGATTCTATAAACATCAGGGGTTAATACATATTGACCGAACAGAGAGAAAACCTTTTCCCCCCCATCCTTCATGCTTACTGAAAGATTCTCCCTTGCATATTCCGGTGTTGGTTTTTCTACTATATCGTTGGTCTGCAGGAGGTTCTCGTTATGATCCAGCCATGAACCACTCACAACTCCGTAATTGGAGGCTTGCGATACGGGAATTTCGCATATCATAACAGTAAGCTCCCCACCATGTTGATCAAAGGCTTCAATCGCCTGGGCGGCGCAGGTCTTGTCTGAGGTTGAGGAGAACAAATGATCTCCGAGAACAAGTAAAACGGGCTCATTATTTGAAAATGTCATGCTTTGGTATACTGCATGTCCAAACCCGAGACGTTCGTTCTGATAGGCAAAGGTTATCATTCCTCCAATCTTTCGAATTTTATTCTCATATTGCAGCATTGCGGGAGATATCTTATGCCTGTGTTCATCTGAAAGTTCATTATCAAAAACAGCTTCAATCGATTTTTTATCCTCCCGGGAAACAATCAGGCAAATTTCTTCAATGCCCGAACAGTATAGTTCTTCAAGAATAATAAGGAGTACCGGTTTAACAAGTCCGTCTTTATCCACCACCGGAAAAAGCTCCTTTTTTACCGTTCTTGTTGTCTTGTTGCCGGATACATCCTTGTTCCAAAGCCTGCGATCGGGAATACTGCTTTCCTGATACTATTGTACGGTTTGATGTCAAGGGTATACGCTTCCATATCATAAGCACAGGAAAGAAACGTTATGAGATTTTTCTGTTCCTCTTTGCTTTTCGCAATGAATTGAATCGATCCATCGCCTTGAGAACCCACCCCCTTTGCGCCCCAGATATAATTCCGTATTCTTTGATCCTTCAATAGGGTGTGAAGCTTGTCCGCCTTTAATTCTTCAGGAGATACGGGCATTACTTTTTCATCGAATATTCTCTGGGCTTCATCCATCAGCTGGCCTATCCTTCTTGCATCACCGGTTTCCATTGCCTTCCTTACATCGGTAATAATCTTTAAATTGTCGGTTCCCAATGCCTCATGAACCTTTTTTTGCTGATCATCTTTGGGATATGGATAGCATTGGTTTAAGTCTGAGAGTATTTTCTTTGTATCTTTATATCCCTTTACATCTGCAAAAACCCAATATAATTCTTTCCCGACCTTAAGGTGCTCTACTTGAATCAAGTCCCCTTTAAATGTCATACAGACAGGCCGCCTGCCGAAGGAACAGCCCTGATCCAACCTTCCGCACCGGGAGGGTGTCAGTAGTTCTCCCCTGTAAGCCACCTCCATCTCCCCCATGAGGTTGAGACTCAAATGATAAAGCTTATTAAATGCCCTTGTCACCAATACACAGATAGCCGCGCTGGAGGAAAGACCCTTATTCATAGGAAGCGTCATTTCATAACAATTTAAGGTAACTCCTTCCACACTATAATGTTCGGCGATGTATGCCGCAACTCCGGCTACATAAGAAAAAAATTCACCTTTTTTAGCGATTTCATTTAATATTCTTGCATTCATGGGGGCTTCAAATACCTCTGTTCTTGTACCATCGGGAAGGACGGACTGGACTCTTAACTCTTTTGATCTTTCTGCGGTTGCCTTGATATCCTGTTCAATTCCAACGATGATGGCTTTACCGGGTTCAACGTTGCTATTGATGCCCGCATATGTTCCCGCCCAATCGGAATGTTCTCCGAAAAGGCATAGACGGCCGGGCACACACAAATTGATAGACTTGTTGATATAACTTTCATTTTCCATTCGTGTTTTACCTCCGGAACACAGGTTTTTTACATGTTTTTACTTTGTAATGGTTTGTTGAAGACTAATGCTTTATCATATGCTCCTAAGACACTGCCTCAGAGCATATTTTATGCCCTTTGGACATAGGATAAACAAATTCCCGCTTCAATGGTTGGTTCATCCCTCACTGAAAGAGCCTTTGATATAATGCTTACGACGTAAGGCGTATTTTGAGTTGCAAAAGATCGTGCTTCGGACAAAACGCAAGCGCTCATTAAATGACATCTGGTAATATCTACATATAATAGGCCAGTGCATAATTTTTAGTCTCTCCGATAAGCGTTTTCTTTGATAGGTACGGTGGGTAATACTATAAAATTCCTTTTTATACAGTTTTCAAAGTTCTTTTTATTATACGATAATTTTACTCTAAGGTAACATATATATCTACATATTACAAGAAACTTCTTAGCTTCTCCTCTTTTCGCTTTAAGTTCCAGGATCCTTTACAAGGATTTGTATACACGTATTCTCATCGACATTGGAGAATAATGGTAGATCTTATAGCGATTAAATTTTCCTGTACGATACCATTCATGGCGTCATATCTTTTCATCATTACCCGGAAGCGGGGAAAGGCAGTGGCCGCAATAACCGCTAGGGCTATACCCAAGAGTGGAATGGCGATTAAAAACACTCCAGCCAACCGCGAATTAATACTAAATGCCATTATGGTGGCGCTAATTAGCATAATCGGGGCTCGCACCAGTACCCGGATGAGCAACATAAATGCCATTTGGGTGTAAGTGACGTCAGTAGTCAGGCGAGTAACCAATGAAGATGTGCTGAACTTATCGATATTGGTAAATGAAAACTCTTGGATCTTATTAAATATTTTTTTCCGGATTCCTTTGGCAAAACCCATTCCGGCGATGGCGGCGAACTTACCGGATAACGCGCCGAATAGCAAAGAAAAAAGGGCCATCAGTACCATTAAAGCTCCGGTTTTCATAACATACGCCAGATCTCGATTGATAACTCCCACGTCAATGATTTTGGCCATTAAAAACGGAATAAATATTTCTAAGAATACCTCGGCCATAACAGTTAATGGGGTGAGTAAAGCATATTTTTTATACCCGTCTAAGCACGGGAGAAGTTTTTTGATCATGATGGTCTTCCTTCCAACCTCTTTTTTTAGGACTACTTTTCTTTATAAGGTCTTGGGCTATGTCCTTGATGGTAGTCATCCCAATCTCATTAACCCCTTCATGGGAAAGATTCATAATCAGCCGCTCAAAGTAGCTGCCTAATTGTTCCAACTCGGATTCCTGAAATCCGGCAAACATTTTTTGATCCACTTCATCGAATTTGGAACGGTAGCGCTGGGATAATTCACGCCCTTTTAGGGTGACCGCCAATTGATTACTGCGCAAGTTATGATCGGAAACGGTTTTTTCCAACAAGCCCGCTTTTTGCATTCGTTTGGTAGAAATAGCAACCGATGCCGGAGTAACTTGGATCGCATCGGC
>JAAYEK010000160.1 GCA_012728785.1 Bacillota bacterium
ACAAGTTCTTCAGCAATCGATTGTTTAAACAACTCACCCTGTGGAGTTAATAAAACTACCTTTGCCGGTGGGTTTCCTTCCTGAACAGCTTTCAAACAACTCCCAATCGGTTCCGGTTTTAACACCATACCATCGCCGCCGCCATAAGGAAGATCATCAACCGTACGGTGCCTATCGGTAGTATGATCCCGGAAATTCCAGATCCGGAATTCAACCAGACCTTGTTCTTGAGCCCGTTTAAGAATACTGTTTTGAAAAGGACCGTCAAACATCTCCGGAAATAAAGTTAAGATTTGGAGCAACATGCCTTTTACTCCTCCAGCAGACCCGGAAGGGGTTCCACTAACATTCTGGCTTGCTTGAGGTCGATTTCTTTAATCACATTTTTCAAAGCCGGAATCAATATTTCCCGTAGGCCGTCCTTGACAACATAGACATCATTAGCCCCGGTTTCCAGTATCTTGACAATCGCTCCCAAATACTTCCCTTCAACGGTAAATACCCTTAATCCTTCAATTTGGTCGTAGTAATACCGACCATCTTCAAGCTCCGGCCTTTCTGAACGGGGAATCATCATTAGTCCCCGGCCTAAAGAATCAGCGGCCGTCATATTATCAATCCCTAAAAACTTCATTAAAACAAATCCATTAAACTGACGAAAACTTTGAATCTTTAATTCGCGCCACCCGGCGGTATCTTTAAAAAAAACCCGTCGAATTTGATGATAGCGTTCAAGGTTGTCGGTATGAGGAATTACTTTTACTTCGCCCTGTATACCCTGGGCTTTAACAATTTCACCCACTGAAATGAAATCCGGTTCGTCCATAAATTACCTCATTTATTGCCCAATTCAACGGATACCTTCTTGTTGTCCCGGAGAGCACAGGCTTTGACTACATTACGGATGGCTTTAATGATGCGGCCCTGTTTACCGATGACTTTACCAACATCTTCGGAATCAACAGTAATTTCTAGTAAAACATGATCATTTCGCTCCGTTTGTACGACCCGAACTTGGTCGGGGTGATCAACCAAAGCCTTAGTAATCTGCATAACTAAATCTTTCATAGATACACCTCGCTCATTTAGGATGAACCAAAACTAACTTCAAATTTGAATTTTTAAAAATTGATCGCTTTATGATTCTTTCAAAAATCAGGACCAATTATTATTGATTCATCCCTTACCGAAAACATCAAGCAATTACTCCAACCTGTTTAAAAAGTCGTTTTACGGTATCGGAGGGTTGAGCTCCTTTTTTCAACCAATCCTGAGCTTTTTCTTTATCAACTACCAGTTCCACTGGATCCACAATCGGATTATAATGGCCGATAATCTCGATAAACCTGCCGTCGCGCGGCGCCCGGGAATCAGCGACCACCACTCGGTAAAACGGCCGTTTTTTAGCTCCCATTCGATTTAAGCGAATTTTAACCACATTTTCACCTCCCAAATTTACAGTTATCAATGATCAGCGCTCAGTAATCTATAATTAACTCTAAATTATACTGAAACCTCAGTTTAGCTTAGAATTTGATTACTTTCACCGTCTATTGCCAAAAAACAACTAATTGATTACCACATATAGTTTACTATTAAAACGGCATTTTCGGCATCTTGCCTTTACCGCCCATTTCAGCAAATTGTTTCATCATTTTGCGGCTTTGTTCAAATTGTTGTAAAACCCGGTTAACATCCTGGACCGAAGTTCCGGAACCGGCCGCTATTCGTCGGCGTCGGCTTCCATTAATCAACTGGGCGTTAGACCGTTCTTGTTTGGTCATTGATTGGATTATTGCTTCTACTTTAACCAATTCTTTCTCGTTAACCTGGACCCCTTTCAGCTGTTTGGTAAATTGGCCTGGCAGCATCCCTAAGATCTGGTCTAAGGGACCCATTTTTCGCATCTCCCGTAATTGGTCCAAAAAATCGTTAAGAGTAAAGTCAGTCCTTCGGACTTTATCAAAGAAATTTTTGGCTTTATTGGGGTCAAAATTAGCTTCGGCTTTCTCTATTAAAGTTAAAACATCGCCCATTCCTAAAATCCGCGATGCCATTCGTGAAGGATGGAAAGGCTCCAACTGGTCCATTTTTTCACCAAGCCCAGCAAATTTAATTGGGCATTTGGTAACGGACCGAATCGATAAAGCAGCCCCTCCCCTGGTATCGCTATCTAATTTGGTTAAAATAACACCGGTTAGGCCAATGGCTTCTTGAAACGAATTAGCAACATTGACTGCATCCTGACCTGTCATAGCATCAACCACTAATAGAATCTCGTCTGGCCGAACCATGGCTTTAATCTGTTTCAGCTCATCCATCATCTCGGAATTAATATGAAGACGACCGGCGGTATCAATAATAACTGTATCTCTTTGATATGTCAAAGCATATTCCTTAGCTTTGCCGGAGATGGTTACCGGATCAGCCCCCTCTTCATGAAACACCGGGACTTCCAGCTGATTCCCTAATACTTGTAATTGTTTCACCGCAGCCGGACGATAAATATCGGCAGCTGTCAATAATGGATGCCGTCCTTGCCTTTTTAACAAACCCCCTAGCTTTCCTGCCGTACTGGTTTTACCGGCGCCTTGAAGTCCGATCAACATAATCACCGTAGGAGATTGGCTTCCGATATTTAAGGGTTCTTCCTTTTCCCCCATCAACCGGGTCAATTCGTCATAAACAATCTTAATTACTTGTTGCCCCGGGGTAAGACTGTTCATTACTTCTTGGCCAATAGCCCGTTCCTTGACACTAGCGATAAACTCCTTGACAACTTTAAAATTGACATCTGCTTCTAAAAGAGCGAGTCGAACTTCACGCAAAGAATCTTCGATGTTTTTTTCGCTCAACTTACCCATACCGCGTAACTTGCGAAAAGTATCTTGCAATTTATTAGAAAGGTTCTCAAAAACCATTATGAACCTCCGTTTAATTTTTGTTCAGATTACCAGCTCGTAGTTTCCTAACTTTCATTTTCAGACTCAATTAACTGAATAATTAGCTCTTTAATTTCTAACAGTTCTTTGCGAAAAGGACTGTCTTGTTTAGTATTACCGGTTACAATCTCTTGAAGTCGATCTTTAATTGCGACTAGAATTAATTGTTCTCTGGAATGCCGTTCTAATAAACCGAGTTTCCCTTCATAACCTTCTATGGTCTTTTCACTACGCTGCAATAGGTCATGGATTGCTTGTCTGGATACTCCTTCACTAGCTGCAATCTCCGCCAAAGACCAATTTTCCAGAAAATATAATTCCATCACTCGTTGCTGTTTTTCAGTTAATAACCCACCATAAAAATCATAGAGGAGTCCGGTCCTGACTAATCGTTCCACGTATTCCTCCGTTTGCTGTCAAGTGTTTTTACTTAACAGCAATAGTATAACCAGTTACCCAGTAGTTGTCAAGCAATAATTGTAAAAGAAATCAGAAAGAAATCGGTAATTCGAAGCAAGGGATGAGTTGTGAGGAAAATGGTTATTCCGGCGCAAAAATATCGAAGATCCCTAACGCCCTGAGCTTCTTCACTACAATCCTTGAGGAGGATTCATCAAATTTCTTTAAAATGTTACCGATATGGGTTCGAATAGTGGATAGCTCTACATGTCTTATCCCGGCTATTTCACTTTGAGTTTTTCCATCAGCCAATAAACGTAAAATACTCAATTCCGTGGGGGTGAGTTTATAGACAATATTAAGCGTAGCAGTTAAACTCGCCCGTTCGGAACGCATCGCTTGAAATTCGGTCCGAATTAATTTGGCGATCCGGGAACGGATCGGAGATTGATCTTTGGCCGCAGCCTGGACAGCTTCCAAAATCTCCGCCGCCGATGCGTTTTTAAGTACATAATCCACGGCGCCGGCCTCAAAAGCCGCAAATACAGTTTCACTATCCTCAAAATGAGTCAATACTATTGAGCGCACTTCGGGCGCTTTCTCCGATAAAACATAAATAGCTTCCACTCCGGCTCTAGGGGTTTCCATCTCCAAATCCATTAAAACAACATCCGGCTTGGTTGCTAAAGTTTTTTCAACGGCCTCAACTCCGCTAGCCACTGTCTCTACAACCTCCATGTTCGGTTCATGACTTAAAACCATGTTTAAATATTCTCGAATTGGTAATACATCTTCAGCTATTAAAATTCGAATTGAATGCTCCGACATTTTTCACCCACCTTGATTCGGTTTTACCAAAGCCTCGCCTAGCTGGCCTTTTCTCTTATCGAAATTAGGATAAATATTCCATCCTCGATTCACTTCAAGATGTTCACGGTAATATTCGTCTAATTTTTGGTTCCAGAGTTCATCGAGATGTTGCAATTCCAGAGACAAATCCCCACCCTCGGTCATGACTTTTCGTAAAACAGTAAATGGATTTTCCTGCGGGGCTTCCCAACC
>JAAYEK010000014.1 GCA_012728785.1 Bacillota bacterium
AGGTTGGGCGTAAGGTCTCGATATCAAACTCCACTGCAGCGTTACAAATTCCCTCGGTTTTGTATGCAAACACTTTAAGTTCGCTGTAATGAGTGGTGGCCACCGTCCGTACCCCCAATTGGTGCAAGTGGGTCAAGATACTCATCGCTAAAGCCGCACCCTCGGTAGGATCAGTGCCTGCCCCCAGTTCGTCAAGGAGGACCAGACAGTCGGAACCTTTAGCGCCCGCGATGATTTTCACGATTTGAGTCAAATGGGATGAAAAAGTCGACAAGCTCTGCTCAATACTTTGCTCATCCCCGATATCGCAAAAGACTTTATTAAAAACCGCTATTTTTGAACCGGAGTCGGCCGGAATGTGCAATCCCGATTGGGCCATTAATGTCAGTAGGCCGATAGTTTTTAAGGTAACGGTTTTTCCTCCCGTATTAGGTCCAGTAATCACCATAGTATGATAATTTTCACCCAAGGATACTGTGATCGGCACAACTTTTCCGGTCAATAAGGGATGTTTGGCGTTATAGAGCTGAATTTCACCTTCGGAATTAAGTAAAGGCTCAACTCCATGAGTATTGAGACTATATCTTCCTTTGGCGAAAGCTAAATCCAAGCGGGTTAAAATATTAAGGGCCGTATTCAGTTGATCGGCAATCTCCTTGACCTTACCGGAAAGCTCTTTTAAGATCCGGTTGACCTCCTCCACCGCTTCGGATTCAATAATTCGCAACTGATTATTCATTTCCACGATAGCCATGGGCTCAATAAATAAGGTTGATCCGCTGGAAGACTGATCATGGACAATCCCCGGAAAAAACGACCGGTACTCCTGTTTAACCGGGATCACATAACGGTCGTTCCGAAGCGATACAATGGTATCTTGCAGATATTTGGAATTTTCCGAGGACTTAACAATGGAATCCAGTTTATCCCGAACCCGGTTTTGATATACTTTGATTTGAGAGCGAAGGGAACGTAGTTTAGCACTGGCGCTATCCAAAACCTCACCATCGGGGCTGAGACACCGCTCCAGTTCCCGTTCCAAACCGGGGAAAACTACCAGCCTCCCGCCCCATTCCGGTAAAATAGTAAGGTCATTAGCGTTTCCCGTTAAAAACTCCCGCATCAAACGGGATCCCCGAAGGGTGGAACCGACTTCCAAAAGTTCCTGGACGGATAAAGTTCCGCCGATTGACGCCTTTTTAAGGGAAACCCGGATGTCAAAGATTCCTCCCAGCGGCGCTCGTTCGGAATCAATCAGTAATTGAACCGCTTCCGAAGTGATTTGTTGGGCTTCGCCGATCTGGGATAAAGAAGTTAAGGGACAAAGCTCCCGAACCAGTTCTTTTCCCATGGAGGTGGCGGCGTATTCTTCGACTTTAGCGATGATTTTATGATATTCAAGAGTTTTAATGGCTCGTTCGAACACTCTTAATCCTTCCTTCATTTCATTTCGGCAATCCTCATAATTATAGATAATTTTAGGGGAGTTTGCAAGAAACCGGTCACAATTCGGAAATCAAAGGCTGATATGGAAATTAGCCGAGGCTTTATCCGGAGTGTAATTCGTGATGCCGAGTCTCCCCAAATATCCTTTTTTAGCGTTTAATCCAGCCAGCATTACTTTGGCATCGTTGATCTGTTCAGCGTAAAAAACGGCCTATTGGCCATACAATTACCATTTAATAAAAAATAACTAATTTTGATATAACAAAGGTTTCTCTTTAAAATGATGCGAGTCAATCTAAACTCCCGTGTGTTTTGTATTTATTCACATGTGTTTTCTAATTACTCAAGTGTGTTTTACATTTATTCACTTTATTAAGAAGGAAAAAGAGCCGATAAATTGATCGTAGTATATTTTCGATTGTAATAAACATCTGTTTAGAATTTGTTTAGTAACCCGTGTTATAATAAAATAATCCCATTTTATCCTTTAGGAGGTGGGTTGCTGGAGTTAAATTTCGATAAAACCCATTTGTTTTTGCCATTCATCCGCTTTGAAACATTAATATGATGGGAGTGTTCCAATTTGAAATTGCGCCGAGTAAGGATCATCAGTACCATAGTTTTGATAGGGGTGTTGTCTTCATTAATAATAACGGCAGCCGGAGTTCCCCGCAGCGAGAAAGAGATCCCTATTTATCCCGGAGCGGTCCGCGACACTAACGCCGAAAAAGAGATCCTTAACCTCAATTCGGAATATGATCTTGAGTACCAAAATACCCAGCGTTCCTTCACTATCAGGGCCTATACCACCAAAACCATTATTGACGAAGTTTGTAGATTTTACATTAATCAGCTGAAGGCCAAACCGGGAGTACCCGTGGACGACCCTTACAGTCTCAAACCGGGAGCGGTCTATCCTCCCTGGTATGAGTTGAACTTTTATGAAGCGGAGATCTTCGAAGACCAGCATGAGAGAGACATGCTCATCCGAGACGGCAAATGGATTAGATCCGCTTTTGCCAAACGGCCCCAGTGGCAAAAAGGCGTTTGGCTTAGACAGGCCTGTTTTGAATGGAACATTGTTTTAAACAACGGTGATCTGGCCCGGTATTCGGTGTCCTTGGAAGATGTGGGCTATGATTCCCAAAAAAAAGTGGACTTTAAGTCTACCCGGATCAACATCGAAATCCTAGTGACTAAATCCGAAGCGGCTTTGGATGAAGAAGAGGATGAGGCGATGGATGAAGATGTAGCGGCAAAAACCCGTCAGTTAACGAAAAATCCTCCCACCCCCCAAAGCTTGGGCATTCCTATTTACCCCGGCGCAGTCTTTAACCCGGAAATCTCCGCCGGCATGTCCCTGGACGACGACTACCAATGCTTTGTTTATCTAAGTAATGATCCACCGGCCAAAGTAGTCGCCTTTTATGAGCAGCGCTTGGGCAAAAAGGCCGATTCTAACGAGGGCGGTTATCTGATTGCGCTCAAGGGCAAGTTACCGGTTCCCGAAGAAGGATTAGCGATCCAACCGAATCTGCTCTTTGGCGGTACGGCTAAGACGGTGATTACGGTTCAAAAGAAGACTGAATGAATGAACTAAGGGGGCGCTGCCGATTTTGCAACACCCCCTTCACTTTTTACGGTAACGGAATTACTTCAGTTGTTATTGTTTCGTAAACAAAAGAAATTCATCATTATGTTCGGAGCTAACATAATGATAGTAATAAACACCAGCACCCTCATTGTTTTCCTCGATCATTAACTCATGAACCGAAATGACTCCGGGTTCCCGTTAATTGTCCGGACAATTCAACCTCTGCATTATGTGTTGCTGGCATTTTCCGAAACACCCGAACCTCAATGCCGTGTTCATATGGTTCGATCAGTAA
>JAAYEK010000015.1 GCA_012728785.1 Bacillota bacterium
ATGCCCTGAATACATTTGTTCGAGGTGGACATCATGAAGTCGATTTTATAATCCCGAATATTAATGGGGATACCAGCGAAACTAGAGATAGTATCGACAATAAAAACACAATTATTTTCTTTGGCGATTTCACCGACTTCTTTGATAGGATTAAGTAAACCAGTGGTTGTTTCATGGTGAATCATTGCTAGGCAGGCGATGTTTTTATCCTTTTTCAAGGTTTCGGCAACCTCTGTCAGATTAATTTTACCACCGTATTCATACCTAATTTCGACAAAATCTAGGTTATACGCTTGGGCTATTTTGACCATGCGTTCACCGTAGGCGCCATTATTAATGATGGCGATTTTTTTACCGGGAGGGACTACCGAATTAATGGTAGAATCCATCACAGATGTGCCGGAACCGGTGAATAAGATACAGGTGTAAGATTCATCTCCGTGAGCGATTTCCACTAGGCCATTTCTGATTTCCTGTACTACCTCACAAAACTCTTTTTCGCGAGGACAGATATCCGGAACGACTAAGGCCCTTTTCACGGAATCGGTGGTAGTGGCCGGTCCGGGATTGAGAAGAACATTGCGTTTTACTTTGGACATTATATTTGCTCCTTTAGCCTTGGAAAAATTACATTTTCAGCACGGCGCAGATGGGTCTCATCGTCAATTTCACACCAAATATAATCTTCAATTTTTTTAACTAGAATAGAGGTAGAGACGGTTACTCCAACTAGGGCGTATTCATAATCGAGTTTAGGTTTATCAATAAATTTCTCTTGGGCAAAGCGGCACATTTTATGAAAAGTGGAGTAGGAAATTTTGGTAATTCCGACCAGTTCGCCGAAGATGTTCTTAAGTTCATTACTGTCTTTAGACATTTTAATTAGGTTTCCCTTGGGATTGGTTTCGATAAACACTTCATCTTTAGAGTTAGTCCTGCCACTGGCAAGAACTACATCGGGGTTTTTCATCTCCTGTAAAACCGTTAACCCGACTTGGTCATATAATAAATCGGATTCCAACAGCAAAAAATCGGCGTCAATGTAGTCCTTCATATTATAAAGTGTATACATGCTACCTGTTTCCCGGTATCTTTCATTGCGGACGCAAGATACGGTTCCCGGGTAATTTTGGGCGAGCTTGTCGTAGTAATTTGAAGCATGGCCCGTGCCGATTAATATCTTTTCAATTCCGGCTTTTAAAAGTTTGGAAACGGATTGTTCGATCAGGGGTTTATTGCCGATGGTAATGAATCCCTTGGGTATGTCGGTAGTTCTATCTTTTAGCCTGCTTCCCAAACCCGCCCCTAGGATGACTGCTGTTTTAACCATTTAGTCGCACCTTTTCAAATTCAATTTATTCATTAATAAATCGGATAATCCGATCTTTTACTTCAAAAGGTTTAATTTTGGGACGACCGAGATTTTCCTTGGAACCTTTAGCAATTTTAAGATAAAGTAAAGTCAGGCCACGGTTTTTCTTCCAACTTTCAATGCGCTCCTGGAGTTCGGTTAAATTATGGATATAGAATACATCACTGTAACCGGCTGCTGCGGCTAGCCCGATGAAATCGACATTTTGAGATATGGTTAGTTGCCCACCGGTTGAGTCATAGGAATTGTTATCAAGCACTAAATGAAGCATATTTGAAGGGGAGTAATAACCGTTAGTCGTGATTGCTCCCAAACGCATTAACATTGAGCCATCACCATCAATGGCAATCACTTTTTTATCATTTCTAGTTAAAGCCAGTCCTAACGCTAGAGGACTGATACAACCCATTGATCCGACCATATAGAAATTATTGGGCGCATCTTCGATCTCGTATAACTCACGCCCGGTTTTACCGGTGGTCGCAAATATTAGGGTATCTATATCTTTGGCATTATTGATACATTCAAGCGCCGCTTCACGACTGGGTAGGGAATCGGACCTTGTTTTTTCAACTCGAAGACGGTTGGCAGAGTTATTAGGGAATTGGGTTAAAAGTTTTTCCAGGCTAAATGTTCCTTTTTTAACTACAAAAAAGAATGATTCACCGTCTTCGACCAAAGAATTAGCGTTTTTAAGCTGGTTTAAAGCTTGGGACGGATCGTTCGACAGAAACTCCCATTTAATCCGCATCAGATCAAGCATTGATGTAGTAATTTTACCCATCAACTCGTGTTGGGGTTCATCCGGCAAACCCGGTTCACCGCGTAAGCTGACAAAACCTAAAATCGGAATTTTAAAGATTTGATTCAATGAAGTTAATGGCGAGACTGCATTGGAGAGGCCTGAGTTTTGGCATAAAAACACCGATTTTTTTCCGCCCAAATAAGCTCCGGCGCAGGTTGCCACCGCGTCACCTTCGTTATTGGCGATTATATATTCGCAATGATTGATTGCGAAGTTAATTAAATCTTTAAGAAAAGAACATGGGACTCCGCTATAAAAGGTGAATCCGTTGTCTTTTAACGCCGCGCCGAATTCTTTGGTGTCTAACAATCAAAATCCCCCGCTTTTTGTAAGTCGACAATACTGTTGATATCAAGCCAGGATCCCTTAATAAATTTAACCGCTATCGGATGTGTTTTTAGGATCTCGGTAAACAAGTCTTTCATCCTTAGTTGTTTAAAATTAAGATCAGTGGCGAGTTTTTCAATAGTATTGCGTAAAATCACGCCGCCTTTTTCATTGGTTTTAAATATCCCGATAAACTCACCGTTAATCGCTTCTTTTCGCAAATCCGGATCGATTTTCTCGAGTCTGGTGTCTAACAAGAAATTGCGTTTGGAATAAGGTTGATTGGTCGTTACATAATCGTGATAGTTTAAGTTCTCATCAAAGTCAGCGTCTACAACGATTGTAATGTCGTTCGGATCATTTAATAAGTCGTTAAGGATATAACTTTTATATATTAAATCACCATAACTGACAATGGTATTTTGTTTGATTTCCTTTAAGGCCAGGTATAATGAATAAAGTTCAGTGGTGTTGCGATAATCATCATTATCAATAGGGTTAATATTAAGCGCAGTAATCTTTTCTTTGGCAAAACCACGAACGACTGAAATATCTTTGATACCGACCTGGTTAAAGGTTTCAATTTGCGATTCTAAAATTGTTTTACCGCCGATTTTTACCAATGTTTTAGGAATATCCTTGGTAATTTCCCCAAGGGAACCTTGAGAAGCTGCCAAAACGACAGCGTTAACCGCTTTTCCGGCTGTAGGGAGGTACTTTTTCTCGGCAGCTTGTAATTCATCGGCGCCTTGTAGCCGAAACACCTCCGCTACGGAAATGATTTTATCTTCTACATTAATAAGACTTTCATCTTTGGCGATCTGGCGGCAGACTTTCTGCATAGCCGTTATTGAACCCCGCAAGGTATGGTTGGCCCAGATAACAAGGCTTATTCCCAATTCACGAAACTTATCAGTCGGGGTAGAGTAATACTTAGTGGGAACAATAACCACCGGATGGCGGTTGGACCACTCCTTCATAAAAGACTCAATATCGGAGGGGTTTGATTTTTTGCTATGGATTAAAATGGCGTCAGCGCCGGCGTCACGATAAGCCTCAGCCCTTCGAATCGCTTCTTTCAACCCCCAACCGGCGATAAAGGCTTCGACTCTTGCTACAACCATAAAATCCGGGTCGTTTTGGGTATCTTTGGCGGCTTTAATTTTCCCACAGAATTCGTCGATGTCGGCCAAAGGTTGGGTCTCGCCGCCAATGAAAGAATTGGTCTTGGGGAAAAGCTTGTCCTCAATACAGACTCCGGCTATTTTACGTTGTTCCAGTTTCATTACTAAACGCCGCATATTATTGAAGTTACCGTAGCCGGTGTCTCCGTCCAATAAGATTGGGATCGAAGTTGAGTCACTCATAAACTCAAGCACTTCCAAAACTTGCGTCCAGGAAGCTTCGTTATTATCGCGAACCCCCAGGGAAGCCGAGATGGATAAACCACTTCCCCAAATCCCTTTGAATTTGGATTCTTCAACGATTTTGGCCGAAAGACCGTTATGGGCCTCCATGATAAATTCTAAATCATTGGAATAAATTAAGTTCTTTAATTGAGTAGTTTTTTTGGGCTGTAGATCCATTTCATCACCATTAAAAATAGAATAATTTTTTAAAAAAGAGAGTAGCTTAAAAATATGGACCAAATTTTCTTGTGTTAATTAAACCTTTACAATTATATATTTTTCAGGGGAAAATTGCAAGAAGCATTACTAGTCCACTTTTTTCTGTAGTTCCAGAGACGTTCGGTTTTACTATTAACCTATTTATATTGACATTGTTTGTCAATCAAAATAAGCGTTGATAATCTTCCGAGGATCTTGGACTGTTGTTGTTTGGAGTAAACTAAATTTTCCAATTATATGTCAAAGATGGCGAAAACTAATATTTTCCCGAAAAAATAATCATCGATGGCTAGTAAAACCTGATTTATCTTGCGGTTTCGGGATTCTTGTGATAAAATCTAAGGTAGAATGTGGTAATGTCGTAAAAGATCATAGATTAAGGCTTTTGTTCAAAGGAGCGTCGGCAAATTGCCTCTAACAGAGGGTGTGTTTAAAAAGGTTTTAGCTCAACTAATTAAAATTTTCAGCGTATTATTACTCCTGGTGGTTTTCAATTCTTTTCTGCAGGTTCTAATCATCTCTCAAAGTCAAGATATTAAACATTTTCAATCTGAAATCCAAATTTTGAAAAAGGATATCAGCCGGGTTAAAGTGGAAATGGCTTCTTTAGAGTCTTTTGACCGAATTCAATCCATTGCTCTGAACGAACTGGGGATGAAGGCTGCCGATATCTATGATTATCAATGGATTGAAGCTTTTCCGGTTGTTAAAACGCCTACTCCAAAAACTAATTTGCAGGTTGCGGTTAGGGATAACCTTTGGGAAAGAGTCTATCAATGGGTGGAGGAGATTGGGAAAACAATGGCGCAGTCGTTATAATCATTCATTCCTATCACTGGGTAAATATTGAAATCGTTTTGATTTTGTACCGTTGACGATCATTTGTGATTATATTATAATTAGACATAAATTTATGACGGAGCATATTTATAAGTACTGAAAGACAGAGA
>JAAYEK010000161.1 GCA_012728785.1 Bacillota bacterium
CTCCTCCGACCAAGTCGATTTTCTAGGCTTACCGAGTATACCATAAAAAAGCTTTTTCCCATCTTTCGACCAAGCATATTCTCCACTAGCTTTGATAACTATATTTTTCTCTTTGGTTTTCCGATAAAGGCGGTGATTGTACCGGAATATGCCAGAATGTTTCCTGTAAGCAGTTAAATTGCCCAATTTTAAAATCTGAGTCTAACTTTTTTGTTAAGCTCTTTTTTTTGACGAAATTTTTTGCCGATATATTTTTTGAAGTGGACAACCGTTAATTTATTGATCATGAGCCAGATGAATTACATGACCATCCTTCTTAGAAATTATTATTAAGCCTGTCCCTCCAACGAAACCCTTAGGTAAAGTACCTCCAACATGCCAATACCCATCAATTAAATGAACGTCAAATGGCATTTGGCTTTTTATCGTTCTTTGTCCATATTTTTTAGATAACAAAATCGAAGCAATTTTGATTGCCGTTTCTTTATCCGGTACTACACCTTCATCGGGTATCATTAACCTATTAGATTCTTCAATATATTTAAAATACTTAATAGCCGTTTGTCTGCTAATATGTTGATGAGGATATGTTTTAATAAAACAAAAATAGTAAGCAATTCCCAAAGTAATGATTATTATAAAAGTAATGAATATGTTTTTTATTTTTATTACCATTTTTAGCCTCCGTTTATCTTTCAATCTTAAAAATCATCAGGTTGTATCATTCTTAACCTAAAGTTTGTAAGCCAAGGATTATGATAAGGATCATTTTTACTATTTGTAAATGGATCAACATTATTTACTCTGTATTCCCCAGCATTCGGATCACTTGGAATTCTAGAACTTATATGTCTAAAACCCTCTGCTTCTGAAGAATATCTTAAATTCCCACAAGGTGTTGCCAAATAGCTTCCAATCCTTTCATCATCAGCATTCCACATATCAACTCTAGAAAAATCATCTTCATAATGAAATGAAGTATCAAATTTTCCATGAGTATGGATGCCTGCAACAACTGTATCACGATTTTCAGGAAAAGATCTAAAAACCGAATGTTCTATTCCACGATTTGGGATTGTATAGGTATACCACCTTGTTCCATTTCCATCAATAACAACGAAAATTGATGCTCCATATTCACATCCACTTCTAATTGAGTCATCATTATATCTCATGGCAAAATCTAATGCAGCTTGGTCTGGGTCAGAAAATAGTCTTCCACATCCACCTGCTTTTTTTGCAATAGTTTTTACTGTTTTACTTGGTTCACCTTCCGCATACGCGGCTACAAAATTACTTTCTGCAAACTCATACGCATAACCATACGCAAACCCATACGCAAATCCTTCAATAAAATCCCCGCCACGCGCAAGTCCGTTAAGCCTGCCTTTTAAGCCGTTAACCATTACTTTATTAAACGTGCTTTTGCTGGCAAAGTCTCCATAGCGCTTATCAACTCCGAAATTAATCGCGCCCCCGATAGCCCCATAGACCGCTCCTTTTCCAAATCCTTCACCGAACAACTCTCCTGTGATTCCCCCAGCAATCGCACCACTTACAACTTGGGTTCCAAATGTTTTTAAGGCAGATCCCCAGGCACTGCTTACAAAAGAACTAACTCCCGCTCCAATCACCCCGGTAACAGCTCCCATCACAAACCCTTGCATAAAGTCGCCGCCGCAAAGGTAAGCATCCAAACCACCGAGAAGAGGAAACACCCACCAAAACTCACCCGTCGGATCAACCCTCATCACAGGGTTGTTACCGCAATAAGAGTAAGGATTCGGATTATTGGGATCTCTCGCCGGGTCTTCCGAGATAAACCGGCCCAGGTCCGGATCATACCGCCGGGCGTTGAAGTAATATAAACCGATATCGGTTCTTGGGATTAAGCTTTCCGCTTGAAATTCATGTAGCACCTTATTCCCCAATTCTCTCTAAATTAGTTCCATCAATTCTTATCCTATATAATATGGGCGCTACAGCTTTAGAATTCTTATACTTGTTTGTCCACTTTCGAAAATA
>JAAYEK010000162.1 GCA_012728785.1 Bacillota bacterium
GGTTTTGAAAGGACCACCGTGGACGAGATCGCATCCCGGGCCAATGTGGGAAAAGGCACAATCTATCTTTATTTTGAAAATAAGGAGAAAATCTTTATTGCCATTCTGGAAGACGGAATTCAAGCGATCACCAAAAGAATGGATCAAATTCTTACTGAATCAGGTAATTTTAGGCAACGTTTTGAAGCTATGTTGAGTGAACATCTCCAATTTGCCGAAGAACATCGCGAATTCTATAAGGTTTTTATCAAAGAACGTTTAAACATGAAGTTAATCGCTGACAAAATAGCCCAGGATCGAATCATGGAAAAGCATCAAAAGATGCACGAACAATTAACCCAATTTATGCAGATCGGAATCGACCAAAATCAACTTCGCAATGGCGACCCGAACATCTTAGCCTTCGCTTTCACCGGTATTATATCGCATTTTTGCTTTCATTGGCTGACTGAAACAGAAAATAGTTCCCTGGTAGATCAAGTACCGTTGATTCTGGATCTTTTTTATAATGGGGTGAGAAAAAAAGATAATAAATCAATCGTTGAGCAGTCTACATTATTGGAGGTGTCTCATGTTAAATAGAATACTCATTTTTCTGATCAGTATCACTTTTATATTCGGTGGATTGCTAATACCGTTCAATGCCGACGCATCTGAAATCGTGACCGCTGGAGAACAACTGGAAATATTGACTTTGGAAAAATGTATTGAGTTAGCTTCGGAAAATAGTAAAGATTTACAATTAGCATCAAAACAAGTTGCCCAAAAAAAAGAATCTTTAAAGCAATCTAGGGCCGGATTTCTACCAACCTTAAAGTATGGATATCTTGCTTCTGAAACTGATGACGCTTCTTCAACTTTGGAACGTAATGAAGCCAATCTTTCATTAGAGCAACCGCTTTATACCGGAGGAAAGCTAACAGCCGGATTAAGAATCGCTAAACTCGAATATGAAAAAGCTCTTGAAGATGAGCGAAGCGCCAAACAGCAAGTTATTTTTGGAGTTAAGCAATGTTACTATATTATTTGGCTCGCTGAACAAACATTGAAAGTGACCCAAGATTCTTATGATTACATGGGACGTCTTTATCAGCAAACAAAAAGACTATACGATGTCGGAACCAAATCCAAGTATGACCTTTTAATGGCCCAAACTGAATTTGAAAAACGAAAACCAGATTTAATTGAAGCCAAAAACGGAGTAATTATGGCCAAATTACAACTTGCCAATTTGATTGGTTTACCCCAGAATAAGGCTTTCAATGTTAAAGATGAACTTTCTCAAGTCCAATTACCTGAAAGTATGGCTTTATCTTTAGAATCCATTTTGGAAGAAGCTTACCAAATGAACCCAGAAATTCGTAATGCTCAAAAAGATTTGGCTATGGCGAAAAACTCAATTAAAATAGCAAGAGCCGGTTACTTGCCAACTATTGGCGTGGGAGGCACAAAAACAAAAACCAGTAATGATCCTGCCAGTCCTCCACTTCTTAATGAAGAGGAAAATACTTTTACTATCGCAGTCAATCTATCCGGTGTTATTTTTAACGGATTTAAAACCCAATCCGAAGTGACCGCCGCTAAAGAATTAGAAGCTGCGGCTAAAATTAATGAATCAAAGAAGCGTGATGATATTCGGTTAAATGTCCAAAAAGCAATTTTAGACTTGGAAACCTCTTTGGAAAAAGCGCGGGCCAATAAAGCAGCCAGCAATTTAGCTAAAGAAACATTAAGAATGACTCAAGCCCGCTACGATGCGGGAATGGCCACCACAATGGATATTTCGGAAGTCCAAATTAAGGTGGATCAAGTTTTAATCGGATATTATAAGGGAATTTCCGATTATATCATCGCCTTAGCAAAACTGGATGTCACACTGGGTCGCGACCCTCAATCAAAGGAGTGAAAAAAATGAATCGTAAATCATTATTTTTATCAGTAATTCCAATCATTATCTTAACTTTGGTCACTAACGGTTGCGGTCGAAAAACCAATGCCGTTACCAGCACCCCGGAGATTCCGGTCAAAATAACCACTGTCCAAAAAGGGAATTTAGGTGAAGTGTTCGTTACCACCGGCGCTTTAGAGGCCAATCAAGAAGTTAGTATTACTCCCAAAGTATCCGGCAGAGTAGCTAAGATCTATGTTAAAATGGGCGATCATGTGTCAGCTAATCAAGTTCTAGTCGAATTGGAACAAGACGATTATGAGATTGGCTTGATAAGCGCTGAGGCGGCCTACAAACTAAGCAAAGAAAATTTTGAACGCTCTAAGAAATTGTTCGCCGAAAAAATAATCTCTCCTCAAGAATTCGAGGGAGCCCAAACCGATTTCCGAATCAAAGAATCAGGCTATAAACAAGCTAAAAACCAACTAGAGAATACCAAAATCCGGGCCCCCTTTAGCGGTCAAATCGGATTTTCCAACGCTACCTTGGGTGGCATGGTCAGTCCTGGGACGCCCTTACTTTCGGTAGTAGACTTGTCGACCGTATTTGTCACCGTCAATTTAAGCGACAGTTACATTAGTCAAGCAAAAATCGGCCAAACGGCCCAAATCACGCTATCATCTTTTCCGGATCAAACTTTCAACGGAAGGGTAGCTCAGATAGCGCCGTCTGCTGATAAGGTTTCCAAGACCTTCCCGGTGAAGATCGCCCTTGATAACTCCTCCCACCGTTTCAAAGCCGGAATGTTGGCCGGAGCCAAATTAAGTTTTAACCAGCGAAACGATATCTTGAAAATACCTGCCGAAGCAATCGTAGATGAAGTCGGAACCAAAGCTGTCTATGTGGTGGAAAAAGATACAGCCCGCCGCCGGATTGTAACACCGGGAATTTCTGATGGAAAAATGATCGAAATTACTTCCGGTTTAGCCGAAAAGGAATTCATAGTAATTTTAGGTCAGAATAATATTGAAGAAGGCTCGAAAGTCGTGGTGAAATAGATGAAAAAGCTAATTGAATTATGCGTCCGTAGGCCTTTAGGCGTTATAATGCTTGTTTTATTCGTATCCATATTGGGCTTTATCTCTTTTTCCAGGTTGAAACTGGATCTTTATCCTAATATTCAATTCCCGATTATTATGGCGTTTACTAATTACGAAGGCGCCGGCCCGGAAGAAATTGAAAACCTAATCACCAAACCAATGGAAAGTGCTATCAGCTCCGTCCAAAACGTTAAAGAAGTCAGATCGACTTCATCGACTGGTTCATCCATGGTTATGGGCGAATGTAATTTTGGGACCGATATGGACTTTACCAACCTGAAGATGCGGGAACGAATTGATATGATTAAAAAGATTCTTCCCGAAGGCGCCGAAGAACCGATGCTTTTAAAATTTGATCCTTCAATGATGCCTATTATTGTTCATGGTATTTCATGCCCCAAAGGAATTGCGGAAGCCACTCGATTGACTGATAATAAAATTAAAAACCGATTGGAACGAGTCCCAGGGGTAGCTTCCGTATCGTTAATGGGAGGTCTAACTAGGGAGATTCAGGTTCTTTTATCAACTGAAAAACTGAATTTTTATCATATTTCTCCCAGCTTTATAATACAAACATTACGCGGTGAGAATTTGAACCTTCCCGGGGGAATTGTCAAAAGCGGTCAAAATGAGATGGTATTGCGTACCATCGGCGAGTTTCAATCGGTGGAAGATTTAAAGTCGATCAAAATCACCCTCCCGAACGGTTCAATCATTCCCCTTCAGGAAATCGCCGCGATCCGGGACTCTTACCATGAACAAAAACAATATTCCCGGATTAATGGGCAGAACAGTGTCATGATGATGTTAATGAAGGAAAGCGACGCCAATACAGTCTTAGTCACCCGGGAAGTCCGGAAAGCAATTCAAGAACTTCAAACCGAATTAAAGGACCAAATTAAGTTCCATAAACTTTATGAACAAGCGGATTATATTGAACAATCATTAGGTAATGTAACGCAAAATGCCTTATTCGGCGCATTATTGGCAGTCTTGGTTTTATATTTCTTTCTAAGGAGTTACCGTAGTACTTTCATAGTTTCCGTGGCCATCCCTATTTCAATTATAATTACTTTCGCGGCGATTTACTTTTCCAACATGACCCTAAACCTGGTATCCATGGGCGGCTTGGCTTTGGGCGTTGGTATGTTGGTGGATAACGCTATTGTTGTTTTGGAAGTTATCTTCCGTTATCGCGAGGAGGGTCATGATGCCTTGACCGCAGCAACAGGCGGAACTTCCGAGGTTGCCATGGCGATTACCGCTTCCACCTTAACTTCAATTGTAATTTTTATACCCATTCTTTTTGTAGAAGGCATTGCCGCTCAGATTTTTAAAGAAATGGCGATGACGGTCTCCTTTTCATTAGGCGCGTCATTAGTGGTCGCGTTAACGGTTATCCCGATGTTATCCTCAAAATTGATGGCGATAAACACTGGGTCCAAAGTAATGCGAAAAATTGATCGCCAAGAAAACTATCGTCTCGGCAAAATGGAAGGATTTTATCGCAAAATTCTCTCTTGGGCGGTAGGAAACCAAAAGATAATGTTATTATTCGCTTTTATATTATTTATCTTAGGACTGCTTCCTTTTTTCTTCGGCGCGGTCAAGACAAACTTTACACCCTTTATGGAAGATAAAGAGTATAGTATTGATATTGAACTGCCTCTAGGAACCAGTTTAGAAACAACCGATGAATTGGTCCAAAAAATCGAGTCTCATTTAATCGCTAAACCGGAATCGGATCTGGTTTACGCCATGGTTGGAGCCGGATCCGGATTTTCCATGGGTTCCAGCGGCGAAAGTGAAAAAGCCAGCCTCTCAGTGGTGATGAAAGCTAAAACCATAAAAACCCTCGATGAAATGGTTGAAGAGGTAAGACGAGACATCGGCGAATACCCTGGGGCCAAAATCAACATAGCCAAAGAAAATCATGGCGGCTTCAGTTCCGGTTCTCCGATAACAATTAATATCCTTGGGCCGGACCTAAATACTTTGAAAAATCTTGCTGAGCAGCTAAAGGAAGTTGTTAAAAATGTTCCGGAAACCCTTGATGTTAAAAGTTCCTGGGAAGACGGCCGACCGGAATTACAATTGCGGGTAAACCGACCGCGGGCCACAGCTTATGGGATTTCTCCATCAACAATCGCCAGTACTGTCCAAGCCGCTTTTCAAGGGACAGTCGCTACCCAAATCCGTCTTGCCGGTGAAGAATACGACGTTTTACTGCAATTAAATGAAGGAGACCGGAAAAATGAAACCGATATTAAAAAACTCTATCTTACGACTGCATCCGGAGGATCAATTCCCATTACTGAAGTGGTCGATTTTAAACAGACCACCGGACCTAATAAAATCAACCGGGAAAATCAGACGCGCCGAGTGCAAGTGACCTCTCAAATCGAAGGCAATGATTTGGGTAAAATTACTAAGAAGATTCAAGAGCAAATTAAACAAGATATGGTTGTACCTCCAAACTATGATATCGTCTTCTCCGGTAATGCCAAAGAAATGGAGGAAGCTTTCGGAGCTTTGGCCTTAGCCCTTATTTTTGCAATCATCTTAGTTTATATAGTTATTGCCATTCAGTACGAGAATTTAGTCCATCCTTTGGCGATTATGGGTTCCATACCACTCTCCCTTTTCGGTGTCTCCTGGAGCTTAATGCTGACTGGTCGAATCTTTGATGTCTCCGCTTTTATCGGAGTGATTATGCTTACCGGTATAGTAGTTAATAATGCTATTGTTCTCGTAGATTATATTGAAACATTACGCAGCCGTGGCATGGATCGCACCGAAGCCATTCTCGAAGCCGGGCCGACCCGGTTACGTCCGGTCCTGATGACCACTTTGACTACAGTTTTAGGTTTAGTCCCATTAGGACTTGGCATCGGCGAAGGAGCCGAGATGAACGTTTCCATGGCTACCGTAGTTATTGGCGGTTTGACTTTTTCAACATTTTTAACTCTAGTTATAATCCCGATAATTTATAGCATTTTGGATGATTTCGCTTTATGGGTCAAACGCCTCATTAAGCATAAAGCTGGTGTTTCCCTAGAATATCACCGCTAATATTAAGTTGTCTAATGGATACGGGCTAACCACCCGTATCCATTTTATTTTTAATTCCAATTTTAATGGCAATAATTTAATCAAACCCGTCGAAGGAGTTATCTTATTTGCAGCGAATCAATAAAAAAGTAAAGGAGGATTGAGATAATGGAAATTATCGGCGTATTAGCGGTAATTTATTTAATCTGGTATTTTATCGAACATCAAAAATAGTTTCCGATGCTTAAACCAGTAATCTATATACTTATTATTCTTAAGCAATGTGAACTGAATCGGTATCAATATCACATTGCTTTTTACGCATTACCTAGCTAACAATGTAAATGGGGTTTAACCAATGCTCAGAAGAATTGCTACCTTGATTCGAAAAGACTTGTTGGAGTTTTGTTTTAGTAAATCATGGATTATCGTTCTGATGATGCCTTTATTCATCGGATTTTTATATTTGGTAGTCTATAAACAAGCTGAAACCAAGAATTTTACTATCGCTTATACTCCTAATACCGATCCCACTTTGGTTGAGGTCATCAAAAGTTCCCAGATCAATATCAGTCTTTATCCTAATCAAAATACCGCCAAATCCGCCTTAAAAAGAGGCTGTATCGATGGTGTGCTTATAGACAACCCTCAATCTAAACAGTTATCGCTCTTAGTCGATAAAACCCGCGCCCAAGAAGGAATTTTAATAGTAAATACGGTCAATCTAATCCTAATCAACGCAACCAGCCGCCAAGGCATACCCCAAATTAACCTGATATACACCAATGAACAACCCCCCACTCGTTGGCTCTCATTTCCTGTTTGGCTGCTGCAGATCATCCTAACAGTCTGCCTATTACAAGCGTCCGCAGCCATTGCTGATGAAAAGGAAAAGCAAACCTTGCATTCGCTTTTTATTTCTCCTATGTCGATAATGGAATATCTGATCGCTAAAATAATTTGGTTTATTATAATTGGGGTTACAGCTATATTTCTAACCATAGCCATAACCAAAGCGCCGATAGATCCTTGGTATGTCTTGCTATTTGGGGTGGTCGGGTCATTCACCTTTGGATCTCTCTCCCTATTAATCGGGCTGCTGGCTCCTACCGCCCTCTTCGCCAGGGCTATCGCCACAGTGTCTTATTTAGTTGCTGCCCTTCCGTTAATGGTTCGGGATCTCTCCTTTTCTTGGAAAGAAGGTTTATACCTTTTTCCTTCATTTTTAATTGTCAAGGGTTTTGAAAAAGCGCTGTCCATTAGTTCCAATTCCATAGAAATATTATTTTGGCTAACCGGACTCTTACTCCAAGCAACTGTCTTTCTATCCATAACTGAATTTTATTTACAAAAAAAGGCTGATTTTTGAGGTGGAAAATGAAAACAACCGCCATTGATTATATTATTGAAACTACTCATCTGACCAAAAAATATGGCAAGCGGCTGGCAGTTGATGATCTTTCATTCCAAATTAAACCGGGGCAAACTTTAGGCCTATTGGGCCCCAACGGGGCGGGAAAATCGACTACAATCCGGATGTTGATGGGACTTGCTAAACCGACTTCAGGGTCAGCCACAATTTTCGGATTAGATCTTACTACTCAGACCAAACAGATCCAATCCCAAATTGGGGTCGTTTTTGAAAAACCCAACTTATACGAAAATCTATCCGGTTATGAAAACTTAGCTACATTTTGCCGGTTATTTAAACGACCGCTATCCTTAATTAGGCCTCTTTTAGAAAGGATGGATCTTTGGGATCGGGCTACTGAACCTGTAAAGGTTTATTCTAAGGGTATGCGTCAACGTATTCTAATTCTTCGGGCATTAGTTCATCAACCGCAACTTCTGTTCTTGGATGAGCCTTGTTCCGGCTTGGATCCGGTTTCTTCCCGAATTATCCGGGATTATCTTTTAGATTTAAAGCAATCGGGAGTCACAATTCTCTTAACCAGCCATGACATGGAAGAGGTTGATGAACTCTGCGACTTAATTGGGTTTATCAATAATGGCAAGCTGATAGCCCTCTCCGAAAAAAATACGCTCAAAGCCGCTTATGGCAGCTATTCAATTAAAATCATTTATCGCAAGGATCATGAACTGATTCAAGAGGTAATGATTCCTACTCCGGAGAATCTTTTGCGTCTCAGCGAACTCTACTCCAGTCATCAGGTTGTATCCTTACATTCAATGGAAGCCTCCTTAAGCGAAACCTTTCGAAAATTAAGCGCCCTACCTTAAAGAAGTTCCAATTCAACAAAATCTTAAGGGATATAAAAACCGGTTCCGGCAATAATTCTAATGCCTACCGATTTTTGTCATTGATTGGCTCTTCGCGACTATTTCCACATCATCGACCTTCCTCTTTCTTAAATAAGCAGAATTATTTTTTTAATAGATTGGAGAAGGGTTTCCCTTCTCAATCTCGAATCATTAGCAAAAAATAGCTATCAACAAGAAAGGATTGGTTACCATGGCCCAGATTAATGAAAATTATTTACAACTTCCCGGCAACTATCTCTTTTCCGAGATTGCCCGGAAAATAAACAAATACAAGGACGTTCACCCGGAAGCCGATATTATCCGGCTGGGCATCGGCGATGTTACTCGCCCCTTAGTTCCATCAGTTATTGAAGGGTTTCAGAAAGGTGTCTCCGAGATGAGCGAGGCCAAAACCTTCCGGGGCTATGGACCTGAACAGGGATACTCTTTTTTAATCAATCAGATTATCGCTAACGACTATCATCCTTTAGGCATCGAACTTACCGAAGCTGAGGTCTTCATTAGCGACGGAGCCAAATGCGACACCGGAAATATCCAGGAAATCTTCGGACTGGACAATATCATCGCGGTTACCGATCCAGTCTATCCGGTTTATGTGGATAGTAATGTTATGGCCGGACGTTCCGGACAATTAGGCGCGGACGGACGCTATCAGAAAATAGTTTATCTTCCCTGTACCGAAGCTAACGGCTTAAAACCGGAGCTTCCCCAAACAAAAGTTGACCTGATTTACCTTTGTTTTCCAAATAATCCCACCGGAATGACTTTAACCAAAGACGAACTAAAATTATGGGTCGATTATGCCCGGGCCAATCAGTCAATTATCCTCTTTGATGCGGCCTATGAGGCTTTTATTCAGGAGCAAGGAATTCCCCATAGTATTTATGAAATTGAGGGCGCTAAAGATGTTGCCATCGAATTCCGAAGTTTTTCCAAGACCGCCGGTTTCACCGGGACCCGCTGCGCTTTCACTGTCGTTCCCAAGTCAGTGATGGCCTGCGATTCCACCGGTAAAGCTCATGAACTCAACAAACTCTGGCTCCGCCGCCAAACCACCAAGTTCAACGGAGTCTCCTACCCGGTCCAAGCTGCCGCAGCCGCCACCTATACCAGTGAAGGCAAAAAGCAAATCCATGAAGTGATTGCCTATTATATGACCAACGCCGCCATCATTCGGGAAGGACTGCAGAAACTCGGGTTCAAAATTTACGGCGGCATCAACGCACCCTACATCTGGTTAAAAACCCCTGGTAAACTTACCTCTTGGGAGTTCTTTGACAAGCTCTTAAATGAAGTGCAGATCGTGGGGACTCCCGGTTCCGGGTTTGGCCCCAGCGGCGAAGGTTACTTCCGGTTGACCGCCTTTGGAAGTAGGGAAAACACTGAGAAAGCGATGGAGAGGATTTCAAAACTCAATATATGATATAAACATGGAGGCGGTTTCACCGCCTCCATGTTTAGTACTTATACCTAACCGTATAATTGATAACCTTCTCCCCATCCGCCGGTATAGTCACCGCGAATTCCGCTTTTCCATCCTCGGTCTTCACGAAATCACAGTCTTTCTTAATAATCTGCCATTCGCTCCAACGGTTCAGATATTCAATAGCGGTAATTGTTACCGGCTCATTTTTATGATTACGCAAGGTAATCCGATAACTCTCCTCACGGGTGTTCTTACTTGACGCCCGAACCTCGGTCCTGATTCTTTCCCCTTTAATATCAAAGGCATTCCCCATATGAATCCTGACTTTTTCATCTTTCGGGGTATGGTCGATCCGATCTTCGCCAATGAATTGAAGGGAACCTTCGCCATCAGCCTTCTGGACTCTAATCCTACCTTTTGGTAACGGCATCCCCATATTATTTTCCTTACTATTTTTAAGTTCCAACATTACTTTCACTTTATTAGGATTGATGGCCCCTTCGTAGATAAACAACTTCTTAACGGGAACCGAGGTGCTGGTCAATAATTCAACCTGTTTAACCTGATTATTTTTGATGGTGGTACTCCGTCCAAGAGTATAAAGATGATACTCAAAGAAAGATTCTTCTGCAAATCCGGTATCCGCCACCTCTCCTGCCAGACTATATGAAAATACTTTTTCCTTCGGGTACATTTCTTCAGGAGCACGGTTCACATCCCCGGCTACCAACTTTAACTTGGCTTGCTGATATTCGATTCCACTTTTGTTATTTAGGGTTACCCAACCAATCAAGTCCAGACGGTCATCAGTCTGATTAACCGTAGCCACATAATCTGCCTTCCAAGAGAGCCCTCCGGTGAGATAAGAAACTTCAACCTGTTGCTTCCGGATTTGATTTGGGTTGGAAAGCAACCAAACCAAGGTGGGCCGCACTACTAAACCCCCAGGCATCTCAGGAAAAAATATTCCTTGAATCTGTCCGGACTTGATAACTTTGACTTCGCCTCCCTGTGGTTTAGAGGCAATGATTATATTAGCGCCGGTGCTAACCAAATATCCTTCATAATTATCTCCCTTGACAGTCACTAACCGGATCTTTTCTCCAAGGTACTTTTGGAGCAGTTTTAGATCACTTATGACATCATACTCATAGTTTTGTTCCAACACTTTTACCTTAGGATCGGTCAGAGATCGAAACCATACTGAGGTTGGATCAATCGAAGCCGCTACATCGGTAAACCGAAGTTCACCTAGTCCCAGCGGGAGCTCCAATATCCGGCGCTCTTTTACCAAGGCCAAATCTTGATTATACACAGTTAATTCGACCTTTCCTCCAAGCTGTTTCTGCTCAGAGGCAAAGAGGCCGCTATTGCCAACCGTTAACACGAGTAACAAAAGCGCCACCAATCCCAAGAATTTGTTCTTAAACGGCACACGATTAAGTTTCATCCGAACTCACCTCAAATTTCATTTTTCTGAACATTTTTATGAGACGAAATAAAAAACTATTAGTTCCCAATTTATTAATCCTTGTTTGCTTTGAAACGGTAAGATAACCTCTTAGGAAAGTTTCTTAAAAGCTTGAATGAATTTTTCGATTACTCCTTCTTCAGACCGGCCTTCCTTGAGCTCTATTTGCAGGCAATGGACTAATTGATTGCTAAGAGCAGTAATCGCTACTTGAGTGATTGCTTCTTTAACCGCAATCAACTGAATTACTAAGTCCTGGCAAGAGCGTTCTTCTTCCACCATCTTTTGAATACCGCGCAACTGCCCCTCAGCCCTTTTCAACCTGGCTAAGATATCTTCTTTGGTAGTGCTATTAAAACAAGTCTTTTCATCGATACTAGCCATTGACGGCTCCTCCTACATTACCCCGTATCCTTTCCTACTTCTATTCGCTTTGGTCGAATATTTTTCCTGCTCTGGTAAGCACTTAAGCGATTGTTCGAATTATCATTAACTAAGACCGGCTTTTTAAGCGGAAATAAGTTTAAGTCGCCCTCTTCTGCCCAGTAACCCCTGTTATATTCGACGATTAAACCTTTGGATGCTTCCGTTCTTCTGGATAGATCTATTTTTACCAGAATTGACCTAATTATTGTCTAATATAAATAAACCGCCTCTTAATAGCGGTTTATCCAACACCTAACCCTAATTTTAATTAGGCTACCGGCGTCTTCATCTTTTTACTAAAAATGATGTTTTGAATTCTGGTGTTCCTGAACCAGATTCAAAGCTTCGCCAAACCGTTGGAAGTGAACTATTTCCCTTACCCTCAAGAAATTGAGAGTGTCTTTGAGATCCGGATCATCCGTTAAATCAATCAACCATTGATAAGTCGCCCTGGCCTTTTCCTCAGCTGCCATGTCTTCATGTAAATCTGCCACCGGATCTCCCTTAGCCTGGATGTAAGTGGCGGTCCATGGATTACCGGTTGCGTCTACATAAAACAAAGCATTATCGTGATCTGCGTAATGTCCTCCCAGATCTGCTTTTTTCATCTCCTCAGCCGTGGCGTCCTTGGTTAGTTTATAAACTAAGGTTGCGATAATTTCAAGATGGGCCATTTCTTCGGTACCAATATCATTGCAAATTGCCTTAGTCACATTGGTCGGCATGGAATAACGTTGGTTCAGATAACGGAGCGCCGCCGAAAGTTCACCATCAGGTCCGCCATACTGAGTAATTAAGTATTTAGCCATCTTCAAATCTGCTTTACCAACCTTGGCAGGGTACTGAAGTTTCTTTTCATAAATCCACATTAAAATGACTCCTCCTAATCAATATTCGATTTCCCACGGCCACGGTTCTTCAATCCACCGCCAACACGGCTCGCAAAGATTATCAGTAGGCAATAATGGGCCATAGTTTCTGGTATAAACAGTTTTTAACTGTTCCATCTCTCTGACTGTATTAGCGTAATCAGCCAAAGCCCGCTGGTCGGATGGGTGAGTATCTAAATATAAATTGAAATCTACTGCAGTAAACTGCAATGCTTGAATCTGCTTTAACATTTCCAACTGGTCTCGTTGCATTTTAACCCCTCCTCATCGATTCATAATAGGGCCGGTATAATTCAGGGAAAATTGTCCCCATCATTAAACTCTTCATAGGATCCCAACGGTTGACATATACTTGAAATGGAACATATGCCTGTGCCAGGCGCAACATCATCCGGTTCATTTCATTCATAAAATAACCTCCCATTTATGTCGTAATAAATATTTTGGACCCGTACATATTATTGCGACATGTTTGCCTTGATTCATAAATTGAAATAAATACTGCAATCTGTTTTTTTCCATATATGAGTTGAATTAAGTTTCTAATATGCATCAGGTCCCTAAAGCCGGCCATGATGAAAAGAACAATGAATTTAATTCAACTTATTAAGGATGAAAAAGTATAAAAAGATTTCTTTCAATTTATATAGGTCTTTTGCCTTATTTTATTCAGATAATTGCTATTTGCCTATGGGACATTGGCACGGAAATATGTGCCAACAGCATAAAAAAAGAACCGAGAACGGTTCTTAGCAAGATATATCAATCAATGGATCGGATTTCGATGTGATTTTTTCCTTTTCCATTTCATTTTTACCTCCTTGGGCAGGATTATTTCTGTTATTTCAATAGCGGAATAATCAGCCTCACCCAAACAGCGGCAACAATTATTACATATATTGTTCTCATCAAGATCACATCGGTCGCAACTACCGCATTCGATGCATTGTTTTTCCGGTTCCAGGATACATTTCTTGTTCATAAAACACCCGCCATTCATTGATATTCCTTTTTCCCAAATCAAAAGGGACTGCTCTCTAAAGAGGAAAACCACTTATCAATCACGAAATTATCTTTATATTTAACTCACATCCGGCAAGTAATCAATTAGAAAAAGTAAAAAAATACCGGATTGAGATTCAAACTTAAAAAGGAGGAGCCCATTGCTATACGCTGCTTCGGTGAAAGTTACTCACCGCCGCAATCAACGCCGTATCGATTTAATTGTCAATGCGGAAAACTTGGAGAAAGCAAAGGAAAAAGCTATCAAACAAGCGCGGAAAATTTATGCCCCCGGAAAAAAAGCCGTTTACACGGTTAGTGAAATTATTAACGAAATTGAAGCCCTTGAAACTTTACAACCCTTCCCAACAACTGAAGAGCCCATCGAATCGGATCCTGAAATTCCTCCAACTCATTAATAAATTAATCTTCCGACCACCTAGCCGAAGTATCTACCCGCCACTTACCCTTGATCTAAAATTACCCTTCCCAAAAAGTTTTATACTAAGTCAATCTATATTATTTTAATCCTTGGACATACTAAGTACGGGTGAATTAGCATGTCCAAATCGATCAAGATTAATAATATCGTTAATTTTGTAACCAGCCATCCTCAGACAGTTGCCAGCCGCCGTATCTGCCGGGAAATAATCGGAGAAGCCTTGGAGCGATTCAACGAGGAATTTGCCGTTGAATTAGAAACGGGTTTAAATCGAATCCCCGATGAAAAAATAGATTCTTTTTATTCCTTAGTTAAATGATTGACCCATCGATAATCGAAAATTATTATCGTAGGGCTTCAAAAACTAATTCCTGCACTCGTGGATTATATGGCAAATACCGATGGATTGCTGTGAAAGATAATTCTTCGGTTATTTCGTGAAAATGATTGACTTTGATCCGCGAACTTTCGATCGGTACTACCAGATCCCCCTCACCAGCCCAATTAGTTAACCAACGTAAGGATTCATAAACTAAACTAGGTTGTTGGTCGGCGACCGCCTTTAATGCAATAATTGTGGTCACTATCGAATCAGGAAACTGGGTCTGTGCTAATTTTTGTAAAAAAGGGCTTTTAAAACTTAAAACTTGGGGTGAAAGGGCTTTCCCGTCCCCTTCAAACACAAAATCAGCGGCGCTTTTAGTAAATGGTGACCTGAACCAATCAGCCCAATGGGAGCCTTGAAAAGGAGGGGCAACCATGACTAAATTGCGGATTTCATTTTGAAAAAGGGGTGATACTACATAGTACTTACCGATAATACCTCCTAAACTAAAAGTTAACAGATCCAACTCTTGAACTTCGGTAATCTCCAATATTTTTTGAATTTCTGATTTTAAACGGCGCGCTGAAACCGGGATCGGATTTAATGTCGGGTAAGAATACCAAAATAAATCAATTCCCGGTCTGTAGCCTTGTTTAATTAAATAATTATACATTCCCTTAGGATCTGGCTTTAAAAAATGTCCCGGAACGCCATATGTTTTCCTTGCGTTACTGCTAATTCCGTGAACCATTAGTAATGGTCTCATCTAAATCACCAACACCATTTTTCCACACCTTCAAAAGAAGATATTAAAAAAACCTTCTACTTTAATCATCATATCGATTGTAGATCGCATAAAATCCCAGATCGGTAACATACACTAAGATTGCTCCAAAAACTATAAACCAGATAATAGGCAAGGCAATGGCTATCACAAAAAAGACTCCTAAAAACAGTATCAGAAGAACAGTCATTAATGTATTATCCATAACTAGCAAAAAGGCCTTTTTGAGCGTCTTTTTAATGCTATTGTTCAGATGAATCAACGGCGCAAAGAAAAAAGACATCAATACTAGAAAGATCAGCAGATAAAAAGAGAACATCCCAATGATAAAAAAGAACATAGTTCGTTCCATCATCGCTATCAATATATTGATAAACAACAAAATTAAGGCCAGCGAATACAATCCGTTTACCGTAAAAGAAGCCCGGTAATGCTTTAAAAGCAAATTAATAAAAATTTTAAAACTTGGATAACCTTCTTTTTTAGTCTGATATAAACAATAAAAGGCCGTGGTAATTGGAGCGACAACTATAGTATTCCAAACCCCACACAAAATTAGCCCCATTATTAAGGTCTGGAATAGTTCAGATGGGGGAATGTTATTTTTAGTGCTATTGCCTATAAAAATAAAGGTAGCATAGACAATCAAAAAAATCGGAGAACTGCAAATAGCTGATATTACACTGGTTACCGTTGAAAAAGCAAAAGATTGATAAGTTTCTTTAAAAGCATTCTTAATAGAATTGGCGAGGGTCGGAAAAATCGGTAATTTCGTTGTCATAATAACCTCCTTTAAACTGATACCGGTTTACATTCGTTCCGGGGCAGAAACACCGAGCAATTTTAAACCGCGTTCCAAAACATAACCCAAACCTTTAGCAATCGCCAGACGCGACTTGGTAAGTCCCAAATCCTCACTGATAAACCGACGTTTATTATAATATGAATGAAATAGAGTCGCTAACTCTAGTAAATATCCGGTCAAACGGTGCGGTTCCCGCCGATTGGCAGCCTCACTCAGCAGATCCGGAAAACGGGACGTCTTTTCGATCAACCCTTTTTCTTCCTCATCCCAATATGTCATGATGGATTCATCATACTGGACAACTTGTTGTTCTGCAGTAGCTTGCCGAAAGATACTGCAAATCCGGGCATAAGCGTATTGTACATAAAAAACCGGGTTTTCGTTGGATTGAGACCGGGCCAAATCCATGTCGAAATCAAGATGGCTCTCCGGGCTCCGCATCAAAAAGAACCACCGGGCAGCGTCGTTGCCTACCTCTTCAAGGAGATCAGCCATGGTTATGAACTCGCCGCGCCGTTTGGACATTTTAAAAGGCTTACCATCCTTAATCAAGTTAATCTGTTGGGCGATTAACACTTCCAGCCGATCCCGTTCTATTCCCAAAGATTCAACGGCAGCTTTCATCCGCGGAATATAACCATGATGGTCCGGTCCCCAGATGTTAATTACCAGATCAAAACCGCGTTCAAATTTATTGAGATGATAAGCAATATCTGCTGTAAAATAAGTAGTTCGGCCATCACTGGTTCTCAAAACCCGATCCTTGTCATCCCCGAAGTCAGAGGTACGCAACCATACTGCAGCTTCACTTTCAAAGGTTAAACCCTGCTGCTCCAAAAAGCCTAACACTTGGTCAACTTTACCGGCTTCGTGTAAACTCCGTTCACTAAACCAGCAGTCATAATCCACCCCATAGTTTTGCAAGTCTTGTTTCTGGGAGGCCAAAATTTGTTGATACCCTAAATCCCGGAACAGTTCAACCCGTTTTTCTTCAGAAAGTCTCAAATAAGAATCGCCTTGGTCGGCAATCAATTGGCGGGCGATATCATAGATATAATCGCCTTGGTAACCATCTTCGGGAAATTCCACCTTCTCTCCCAATAACTCGCGATAACGGACATCAATGGAACGACCTAATGTCTGCACCTGAACCCCATAATCATTAACATAATATTCTTTTTGGGCTACAGCCCCGCATGCTTTAAAAAGTCGGCTCAAAGTATCTCCTAAAGCGGCGGCCCTAGCGTTGACCACATTCATCGGCCCCACCGGATTGGCGCTGACAAATTCTAGTTGAATTTTTTTTCCTTCTAAATCCGAATTATTACCGAAGTTTTCCTTTTGCTCTAAAATACTAGCTAATACATCACCCAACCATCGTTCGCTCAAATAAAAATTGATGAAACCTGGTCCGGCAATCTGGACCTCAGCTAAATAAGGATTGGATTCAAAATTATCAATGAGAATCTGCGCAATCTCCCGGGGCGGCTTTTTAGCAGCTTTACTCAAGATCATCGCCAGATTGGAAGCAAAGCTACCATGGGCCTTTTCCTTAGGAATCTCCAGGCTAATCTCGGGCAAGCCATCAAAAGCCAATTGACCGTTTTTTTTAGCTTTTAATGAGGCTTCTCTTAATAAATCTTGTAGACTATCTTTCACTTTCCGGGCAATAATAGTTTCCATCACAATAATAACCCCTTACTTTACAATTTCAGCTTCTACTAAAAAAGGCCACCGTAGTGACCTTATTTTATGAAGCTTTATTATCGGATTTCGCTGGGTTCGCGGTTGTACTTTGCCCACTATCCGCATCCGCTTTTTTGGAATAACTAGTGGAGCGATGATCCGTAGTATAGAAGCCAGACCCCTTAAAGATGATATTATTGTTACGGCTGATTAATCGCCGTACTTCTCCGTCACATTTGGGACAATTATTAATTGTAGTATTCATCCCATGAAATTCTTCAAAAATGCCGCATTTTTCACAGAAATACTCATAAGTCGGCATGGCTTCACCTCCTTCAAACCGTTAATATCACTTACAATATCTTAATCTTAAGTAAAAAGAACTAATTTGTCAAGTCAAGGTTTGTAAACATTAAATTATCCAATTTCGTTCCATAAAAACCATGGCAAAAAACCAAAGCCCAATTAATAAAATAAGGAGCCATTTTAGGAATTGAGCCAACTTTGGATTCTTCTCCCAGGCAATAATTTGGAGCCCTAATAAAATTAATAAGCAAGGCCAATATTTCCGAGCTAAATTTAGATATTCTCTGTACAAATTGGAACTGATTATTCCGATACTGTTTAGTAAAGATAATGTCCCAAAAAGGATTAGTAAAATACCTAGCCATAATTTAGACATCTTTTAATTCCTCCTCCCTCAATACGAAAGTCTTCACTGCATGCCCATAAACGAATAAAATTAGGCAAGGTTGAAGAATAACCTGATCCGAGGTGTTTCCGAATACCGCTTCCGGATCGATTTCAAATTCCGCAAACAACACTTTTCGCTGGACTTCCCGTGGTTCTAGTCCAGTCCATTCCGAAAGATATTTTTCCCGGTTTTCACTCTTTTGCCAAAACCGGTAACTCGTCTTTTTCAACTCCGGACTTAACTGGCCGGCCCATCCTGGTAGCTCTATCATTCTCTCTCCGAGTAATAAATCATATTTTAATAGATTCCGGATTATTAGAATATTAGCGTTCCCCGATTGGCAAAAGTAAAGTAGATATTGATAAAGGTCTTTGACTTTATGGGCTTTTTGGTCAAGTTCATGCTTTTTCCACCATTGAGCGAACTCCTCAAAAAATTTGAAAGGATTATCGGTCCGAGCCAGTATATATCTGAAAACAGCCTGGAAGCGGCCGGAGTTATAATAGCGTTCCAGCAAGTCTTCAATGGTTTTTAAACGCCACAGTTCTTCATAGCCCATCCAATTGCTGGACAGGACTTCATAGGGGGGTTCCTCCGTAAAATGGTATCCATATTCGGCAACCCGTTCCCGCAAGCCCGATCCCTTCAGCAACTTCAAAAAACCCAATTGCAGCCGATCCGGTTCAATTAACAGATTGTCGTTGAATGAATTGGCAAAAGATCGGTAATCCTCACCCGGTAAGCCTGCAATCAAATCCAAGTGGATGAATACTTTACTATTTTGATGTAACCTCGATACTTGCTGTTTTAACTTTTCAAAGTCCATTCGGCGGTTAATAAGCCTAAGGGTCTCTTGATTTGTACTCTGGACGCCGATCTCGAATTGAAACAGTCCCCGGGGCGCCGCACACAAAATAGCGATTGATTCCTCATCCAATAGCTCCCCGACGATTTCAAAGTGAAAATTGGTCACCCCTTGATGTTCCAGTAAAAAACGCCAAATCTCTTTAGCCCTTTTGATGTCACAATTAAAAGAACGGTCCACCAACTTAACCTGAGCAATTTCGGCGTTGATGAACATAAGCAGCTCTTTTTTGACCCGGTCCAAACTTAGAAACCGGACCCCGCGTTCATTGGCGGACAAACAGTATTGACATTGATAAGGACAACCCCGGGACGTTTCATAGTAAACCAGCTTTTGGCGAAAATCAGTCAAATCCTCCGGATATGGAAATGGGAGCTGATTCAAGTCGGAGATGGGTTTCCGGGCCGGAGTCTTGATTAATGACTGGCCTTGCCGAAAAACCAATCCCGAAATCTTCTCCCAATCTCCGTTGTCATTCAAATACTCTTGCAACCATTCTCTGAAAGTAAGCTCCCCTTCGCCAATTACGATCAGATCGATCTGCGGGTTTTTCCCAAGGAGCGCTTCCGGTTCCGCCCAAACTTCCGGGCCTCCTAAGATAACCATGGTCTCGGGCGCCAAATCCTTTAACCTTTTAGCGATAATCAAGGTTTGTTCAATATTCCAAATATTACAGGAAAAAGCGACCACATTAGCTTTTTCGGAATATATCTCCCCGAAGACCCAAGCTAATTCTTGGTTAATATTAAACTCACGAAATTTTAACCCTGGAAAATCATCCCGGCAAAACCGGTAGATAGACCAGAGCGCTAGCGAAGTATGGACGAATTTAGCATTCAAAGTAGTTAGCAAAATTTTCATTGTCTCTGCCTTTATAACTTTATTTTCGAAATTTCAAAGGATTTCCTTCAACATCGAGCCCATTTTTATTATTGATTATTTCTCAAGTCATAAGACACCCTAACCCTTATCCCTCATCCCTCTTTATTAGCCTCGCTAAATACTGGCCTTCTTCCTCGAAGATAATTTGGCAGAACCAACCTGTTTCCCAGGCGTATTCCTCCAATGTCTTTTGATCAACAAATAACCAACTATAAGCCTTACTAAGTTGGTCTTGATATTCCATTTGGTATTCGACCTCTCCAAAGTATCGGCCCCGTTGGGCTTGGATCGCGGCCCATGTTTCGATAAATTTGGGGAAGAGGGTAAAATCAGTGGAGTCCAATAGCAACTGCCCCTGGGGAGTTAACAATTCTTGGAGATGTACTAAAAACAGTTTTAATCCATCTAAATCATCCACTAGTCCGATCCCGTTCATTAACATCAAAACCGTATCGAAGCTCTCCGGTGGTTTCCAGGTTTTGATGTCGACTTTAATAACCCGCTCTAGACCCCGGTCTTTCATTACCTCCACCGCATCCCCGGATACATCTACCGCAGTTACTTCAAAACCGCGCTCTTGCAAGATCAGACTATGGCAACCGGCTCCGGCCCCTACATCTAAAATCCGCCCTTGACATAAGTCTAACGCATACCGCTCAAGCTCTGGCAAATTAGAGTAATGACGAAAAAAAATCTCCGCCGGTAAGTTTTCCACTCCGCTACAATCGCTATGAACTTTCAGCTTAATCCGGGAATCCTTATCAAGGTAAAAATCTTTAAGCGCCCGGCCGAGTAAGTCCCAACCCTGTATAGCCATGATGAACACCTTGCCTTATGTGGTAACTTCAGTTTACTAAATAATTCTACCATACATCCCTGTCTTTAGCATAATAAAAACGGCTTTTGCAGCCGTTTTTATAGTTCCCAACCAGCACCCCTATTTATTGATGCCGAATACCTATTATTAATAGAACCATTGCTTTACTCTACTCATCATCATAATGGACCAAACTTAAGACATCGTATCCAGCCAATTTCTCTCGGCCTTTTAAGGGGTCGAGTTCAATGATGAACGCAAACCCAACTATCTCCCCGCCCAACCTTTTTACCAGCTCGGCAGTGGCTGAAATCGTACCCCCGGTAGCCAATAGGTCATCGATAATTAATACCTTCTGCCCCGGTTTGATAGCGTCTAAATGGATCTCCAGTGAATCTTCGCCATACTCCAGTTCATAGGTGACCTTCTCTGTGGCTGCCGGAAGTTTACCCGGTTTCCGGACCAATACAAAACCGGTACCCATTTTATAAGCTAAAGGCGCTCCAAAAATAAATCCCCGCGATTCCGCCCCTACAACAAGATCAGGTTTAGCAGACTGAAAATGGGCGGCAAATTGATCAGTCACATACTTTAATGCTTCGCCATTCTTCAGTAAGGTGGTAATGTCTTTAAAACTGATTCCCGGTTTAGGAAAATCAGGCACTTCTCTGATTAATCCTTTTAAATCCACAACGATCACTCCTTATAGTCCGAATTCATTATATAACACCTTTATCGCTTGATTCATTTGGTCTTCCAACACCAAACAGGAGATAGTGATCTCCGAATCAACGGTTTGAAAAAGTTTAATATTGTGCTTATGTAGGGTTTCAACCACTCGGGCCATAATTCCTAAGACATCCTGCATCCCTACACCGATCAAGGCAATCTTGGCGCAATGAGGTAATAGTTCCACCTCATAACCTTCAGGTAACAAAAGATCGCCTACTTTACCCAGAGCCTCCTGCTTTACCACGAAACTAATTTGTCCCGGGGAAATCGAGTTCATATCAACACTGATCCCTGCTCCGGCTAGAACTTTAAAAATCTTAACCGAATCTTCAGGGCCGAGGTGGCCATTTTTAGCCTTTACCAAAACCCTTCCGATTCCCGCTTGAAAGGCGATACCGGTAATCACCCGGTCAGACTGGCCGTCGCAGATTAAAGTCCCACTATCTTCGGTAAAGGTACTCTTTACTTTGACCGGAACCTTTTTATCTCTGGCGATGGCTACCGCTCTGGGGTGAACTACCTTAGCACCGTTATTAGCCATTTCGCAAACTTCCTGATAGGTTAGGTTCCGCAAAATTTTAGCCTCGGGAACGATTCGCGGGTCAACGGTCATCACTCCGTCTACATCAGTATAAATCTCGACTACTTCCGCTTCTAGAGCGGACCCAAGCGTGGCAGCGGTAGTATCCGACCCCCCCCGGCCCAGAGTAGTAATATCACCATCAGCGGTCATTCCTTGGAAACCCGCCACAATCACTATATTACCTTCACCAAGACGACGGAGAATATTTTTCGGGTCAACTCCAATGATCTGGGCTTCGCCAAAATTTTGATCAGTCAAAATTCCCGCCTGCCCACCACTTAAAGCCACCGCCGGATGGCCGGCTTTCTCCAAGGTTTGAGCCATCATAACCGTGGAAATAATTTCACCGCAAGAAATGAGTAAATCCATCTCCCTGGAGTTCACCGACACGTCGATAGTTTTAACTAGATTAATCAGGGTATCGGTGGCGTAGGGGTCACCATTGCGCCCCATAGCTGAAACAACCACCACTACTGAAAATCCTTCTTCCTTGGCTTTAATGATCTTCGTCAAAGCCCTTTCGCGCCCTTCAGCGCTAGCCACCGATGTACCTCCAAATTTTTGTACGATAATCCTCATATGATCATCCTTATCTGTTTATGTTTAAAAGTCGAAGGTTGAAAGTCAAAGGTCAAAGGTTAAAGGTCGAGTGTCGAAAGTTGAAAGTTGATTAGGATGTTAAAAGGTAAGACTTTTAAAAAAGAAGTTTCCTTTTAATCCACTTATTTGTTCTTAGACTTTTAGACCGATATTAACTCCAACCATTTACCGGCCCGTTCCAGTTCCAATTTGACCTGATCAAAGCTAGTCCCCCCGGAAGAGTTACGAACTTGGACTACATTTTCGATCTTAAGAATCTCATAGATATCCTCACTAATCAGAGCAGATCCGGCTCGAAACTCTTCCATGCTAAGATCTTCTAAACGTTTATGATTATCAAGACAATGCTTTACTAACTTACCGACCACTCCATGGGCGGTCCGGAACGGAAGGCCCTTACCAACCAGATAATCTGCCAAATCGGTTGCGTTTAAAAAGCCGTCTTTGGTGGCTTCTAGCATCCGTTCCCGGTTAATGGCCATTGTATCCAGCATCGGTATGAAAATGGTTAAACAGCCCTTTAAAGTATCGCTTGCGTCAAATAAAGCTTCTTTATCCTCTTGCATGTCTTTGTTATATGCCAAGGGTAGTCCTTTCATCACGGTTAAAATCGTAATCAAATCGCCATAGACCCGCCCGGTCTTTCCCCGGATCAGTTCGGCGACGTCAGGATTTTTCTTCTGCGGCATAATGCTGGAACCCGTGCTATAAGCGTCATCCATCTCTACAAAACTAAATTCCATCGAGGACCAAAGAACCAATTCCTCACAAAAACGAGATAAATGCATCATTATTAAAGCAGTGTTAAAGATGAACTCAGCTACAAAATCCCGGTCACTAACTCCATCGAGACTATTGGCGGTAACCCCGGAAAAATCTAAGGCTGCGGCTACCTGACCCCGGTTAATCGGAAATCCGGTCCCAGCCAAAGCCCCGCTTCCCAAAGGAGAAACAGTTACTCGTTTCAAACTGTCTTCAAACCGTTCAAAATCCCGGCGAAACATTTCAAAATAGGCCATCAGATGATGTCCGAATAAAATCGGTTGGGCCCGTTGCAGATGAGTATATCCGGGCATAATTGTTCCCTTTTCCCGGGTGGCGATTTTTAAGATTACCTCAAATAATCCCTTAAGTATCTTTTGCAGCTCTAAAATTTCAGCGCGCAAATAAAGCTTGGTGTCTAAAGCAACCTGATCATTCCGACTCCTGGCGGTATGCAATTTCTTTCCCACTTCACCGATTTCCTGAATCAATAATTTCTCGACATTCATGTGGATGTCTTCGGCGGTTTGATCCCAGACGATCTGTCCCGCTTTGACTTTTTCCAGGATACGTTTCAAGCCGATAATAATTGTTTCCGACTCTGACTTAGGGATAATCTCGGCATCTCCCAACATAGTCGCATGAGCGATGCTGCCCCTTATATCCTCTTCCGCCAAGCGGCAATCAAAGTGAATTGAAGAATGAAAATCATCCATCAAGGAAGCGGTCTCTTTTTCAAACCGTCCGCCCCAGGCTTTTTTCATGTCAAACCTCCGTGGCCGATACTTTCAAAACAGTATGTTTATTCAACAATAGCCCTTCAAATCCTTTTTATCGATCAAAAGTTTTTGGACCTGAGAAATTTTTTGAAAATAAATCCCATCTTTTTGAAGGAGATTGGAAATTCACCCCGAATCCTAAAATATTCCTTCCTTGGAAATTACATCAGACTTCGAAGCAATAACCAAACCAGTCATAGTAATGGATCAACCAATGGTAGGCGCCATTAAGTAACTGGTAGACAAGGATTAACAAGCCGTAGGAATCATTCTGTAATACGTAGGAAGCTTTGAACAACCCGTAGAGATGGCTGAGTACGTCGTAGAGAACCTTGAGCAACCCGTAGGAACCCTTGACAAAGTCGTAGGAATCATTGTGTAATCCGTAGGAATGGATGAGTATGTCGTAGGAATCATTGAGTAAGTATTAAACTAATAAGGGTGGTAAATGTAAATGGCCAATCTTAAAACCGGACTCGACCAATTTCTCTTATCAGCCCAAGTTATGATCAATAACGCCCTAACTGATGAAGTAATCAGACAGTCCTTGGCAGCCTATGGATATACTGATGAAACCTTGCTTGCCGGGAAAAAACTCTACGAAAATGTTACGGACTTACAAAACATCCGGCACAGAGAGTACGGTGAACAGATCGCCGCTACCTCCGAGTTGAAAAAGAGTAGGGAAAAAGCTAAACGACAATATATGAAGACTTTAAAAATCGCCCGAGTGGCTTTGAAAGAAAGCGCCAAAGCCAGTAAAGCCATTATGCTTCACGGCGTCCGGAAACGGAACTTCTCCGGCTGGCTGGAACAAGCCCAGGCTTTTTATGCCAACCTCATTTGCGACGATGAATTTATCGCTTGCCTCTCCGCTTATGGCTACACCCAAGCAAAACTAGAAGAAGAATTTGCTATCATCAATAAAGTTATTGCCAAACACCTGATTCAAAAGAAGGAAACCGGTGAAGCCCAAGAAGCCACCGTCATTAGAGACAAAGCCCTTGATGACTTGGCAGCTTGGATCTCTGATTTTAAGGTTGTGGCTAGGGTGGCTTTGGCGGAAAACCCGCAACAGCTGGAGAAACTGGGGATAGTCATTAAAGTTAATTGTAAAGAATTTTAAAAAAAGAGGAGAGTGTGCAAATTTATTTACTTTCTGCCAATTTTAAGCTATAATGATTTATATATCTCGTAGCAATAACTTTTGGATTTAGGAGTTGAGATTCGGAAATGTGTCACCGCGTAGTTCTTTTAAATGATTTAGCTTAGAAAAGGGAGAAGTATGCCCTTTTTTAGTTGAATCAATTTAACGGAATTATGTTGTGCCGGATCAAAGACTCTTTATTGTTGTTCGGATTCATTTAATCCGGATTCAATCTTAAAGGAAAGAGGCTTTAAGCCGCTTTCCTTTTTTTATTTTCGAAAGGATGAATATCATGATAAACTTTAAAATCAATTATATAAAAGGTATGGGGAAATTTAACTTGGTTTGGTCGGGGCAGTTTATATCCTTAATGGGGACTGCTATGACCAAATTCGCTTTACTGATCTGGGCTTACCAACAAACGAGCAAAGCCACGACCACCGCAATGTTTGGTTTCAGCGCCCTATTACCCTTTGTCTTACTGAGTCCCTTAGCCGGTATGTTGGTAGACCGTATAGACCGTAAGAAGGTGATGGTCTTTGCCGATTTAGGGGCGGGTTTGGGTACGATTGGGATATTTATTTTACATTCCCTAAATGGACTTCAGATATGGCATTTGTACTTGGCGGAAGCTCTTGCCGGAGCTTGCGAGGCTTTTCAAGTCCCGGCATATTCCAGCGCCATAACCTTATTGATCCCCAAGGACCAATACTCCCGCGCCCACGGTATGATTTCTCTGGCACACTCCACCTCTCAAATCGCCGCTCCGATCCTCGCCGGAATATTAATGCCGGTCATCGGCATCCAGGGTGTCATGACCATTGATATCGTCACATTCTTATTTGCTGTCGCCGCCTTAATTATAGTAAAAATACCCAACCCGGAATTCAATCGGGATCAATCGAAAGACGATCGATGTTATGGGGAGGACCTTTGGTTCGGTCTGAAATTCCTTGGGAAACACAAAGGATTATTGTGGCTGATGCTAATTATTCAAAACATGAATTTTTTATCTGGGTTAACTTACTTCGGCATCCTTCCGGCAATGATTTTGGCTCGTAGCGCTAACAATCAGATTATTCTGGCAAGCGTTCAAGCAGCCTTAGGCGCTGGGGGCATAGCGGGAAGCATAATCGTTAGTATCTGGGGAGGACCCAAAAGAAAGGTCCAAATGATAATGATCGCCGGCGCCTGTTCGTTCCTGCTCGGGGACCCTCTTCTGGCGATTGGAAAAACCGGATCCGTTTGGATTGTCGCCGCTTTTCTGTCATCGTTCTTCATCCCTTTTATTAGCTCTTTTCAGAATGTCTTATGGCAAACAAAGGTTGAGCCGGGGATTCAAGGCCGAGTCTTTTCAATCAGAGGTATGTTTCAGCAAGCCAGTTTAATGGTGGGCTTTTTATTAGGCGGTTACTTGGCCGACCACATTTTTGAACCGGCGATGACAACTAACTCAGCAATAAAAAGTATCTTTGAATTATTGGTCGGTTCGGGAAAAGGTTCCGGAATGGCTTTGATGTTTATTTGCACCGGGATATTAGGCGCTATAACTTGCCTTAGCGGCTATTTTGTTAAAGAATTTCGGGACTTGGAGGAGACTATGCCCGATCATTAAGGAGATAGTAATTTACCGGAGATACTTTAAATCTAAAAAATAAAAAGGCGGAAATATCTAAAAATCCATCGCCAAGCTTGCCGCTTCCCCGGCATGAAACGAACTTCTGACCAACGGACCGGAAGCCACATATTTAAAACCTTTTTCCAAAGCCAATTCTCGCCATTCTTCAAAGGTTTCCGGTCTGACATACTCCTCCACCGGCAAATGGTTCCGGGTAGGCTGCAAATATTGGCCGATGGTCAAAATATCGCAATCAACCGCCCGTAGGTCGTCCAGGACCTGTTCAACTTCGCCCCGATTCTCGCCAAGACCAACCATAATCCCGGATTTGGTCAATAGTTTCCCGCTATATTCCTTGACCCATTGCAACAGCTTTAAGGAACGTCTATAATCCGCCTCAGGTCGAATTCGTTCATATAGACTTGGAACCGTCTCCAAGTTGTGATTATAGATATCCGGCCCCGTCTCCGCCACGGATAAGATTAGCGCTTTATCCCCTTTAAAATCAGGAGTCAAAACCTCCACAGATACTGTTGCCGAGTTCTCCTTAATAAGTCTAATAATCTTAATAAACTGAGAAGTCCCTCCATCTAATAGATCGTCTCGAGTCACCGAAGTAATCACCACATGCCGCAAATTCAACCGTTTCACCGCTGCCAATACCCGTTCCGGCTCAGTCGGGTCCAGCGGTTGGACTAACCCTTTCGCAACCGCGCAAAAACGGCAATTTCGAGTACAGACATCTCCCAAAATTAGAAAAGTAGCTGTCCCCTCCCCATAACATTGCCCCCGGTTCGGACAGCGGGCGCTATAGCAAACGGTATTTAAGTTTAACTCTCGCAAAACCTCTCGAACCTCATTCGTCTTAACTTCCAACGGCGATTTATTCCGCAACCAATCCGGCAGACGGTCCCGCACTTCACTTCACTCCCACCTTCTGACTACCAGTTAGATCTTACTTTCGGCAAAAATCTGTTGTAATTTTTCTCTTTCCCCGGCAATTCTCCCCTGAGGATCCCTTCTACACCAAACAAAATACCACGATCTCGCTATTTAGATATCGACATTTATTTGTTAAAGATGTATAATAATGAAAATGTTACTAATTTACCCGATGCTATTTTTAGGAGGAGTTGTTATGAAATATAATCATCATGGTAATAGTTATGGTAATTCTTATCGCAACGAACGCCAAATTAGACAAGACATCCGGGTTCCGGCTTCATTTTTGGCGGAATTGGTCGTCAATGGGCAAACAATCTTTGGGAAACTAGAAGATATTAGCCTAAATGGGGCCAAACTACGTCTTTCCCTTTCCTTACCCATCAAATCCAAAATTGCTTTGAAGCTTGCCAACCATCATCTAACCTTACAAGGCAATTGCGTCTGGTCTAGTTCTCAAGATTTAATGGCTAATTCATATTTAGCCGGTGTTCGGTTTATTGATGTCAATCCCCAACAATATACCGGGCTGCGTCAAATCTTGTTCAATCTAGCAAATTGATTGAGATTAGAAGTTCATTTATATCTTCGGAGTAATTCATTACTGGAAATCCAAACTTCATAAGGGTCCATTGTTCTTTTTAAGGTGGCTTTCTTTTTCGTTTTAAAAGAATAAAAAATTAAGCGTAACACCGATTCCCAAAAACCTAACCACCACCGTCCCCAACCTGGGGGAATCGGAACTAATGTAAATCCCAACCGTCTAGCGCCAACCGCTAAAACATTGACTCCATAAAAGGCTTTAATGTTATTCGGGACCAATTTGCCGTCGATCGCTTCAGCTAAAGTTTTAAATTCCTTTTTTAAGATCTCGAACAAACGCCACTCCAGAGAGCGTTCCGATTGCTCAGCGCCTAGCTCGGTTATTTTTTTATTATTAAAATGAAACTCCCCTACCGGTTCACCTGGGTTGACAGTCACTCCATCATCAGTAACTACTTGTTTTGGCCCTTGATAATCATGATAACAGATTAATAACAGTCGGTTAACCGAACCGGGAATGGGATTTGCGCCAACCTTTTTTTGATACTGTTCGTCAATCCTTTCTCCTATTTTTCTAAGTAATCCGGAGACTAACATTAATCTTTACCTCCCAAAACCTGTTTCATGGTTACAAATGAATATCCCTCGGACTGAAACTTGCTAATAATAACAGGTAAAGCTGTTACTGTATTATCGGGAGCACCCGATTCACCGCCTGAATCATGCAAAACAATTATTGTATTAGATTTTAGCTTTTGGGAAAGTCTTTTGATTATCCCTCTTACCCCGGTTTTTTTATTCCAATCACGCCCATTAGCACTCCACAGGAGGATCTTCAGACCGGATTGGCGCAAGAATAGATATTGAAAAAGATTTAGCGCCCCCCAAGGCGGACGAAACCACTCAATCGGCTTTCCTATAATTCTTTCGATGGTTTGCCGCCCTTTAAGGATTGTGGCTATACTTTTCCATGGGGAAAGTAGGTAAGCATGGCGATGATAGTAAGTATGACAACCGATCTGATGCCCCTCGGCTTTAATTTTCCTAACTAATTCCGGAAACCGTTCCGCCTTAGCTCCTATTAAAAAAAAGACCGCCGTTATCTGATATTTATGAAGGATTTTCAATACTTCCGGGGTGTAACGAGGATCGGGGCCGTCATCAAAAGTCAAACAGATTTTAGTCCCCTCTGCCGAACCCTTTTTTATTATTTGGGGGGAGAATAACCTGGCATACCAATCGGTTAAAGGGAATAACATCCCCCATAGTAAAACGATAATCATTTCAATCCCAACCAAACAACCGCCTTCATTCTTATAAGATTCTTATTAAATTTATCTAGGTTATATCGCTAACAAGGGACAAGCAAATCTATCAAAACACACCGATGGCCCTAATCGCCAATAATGACCATACCAACGAATCAATAACGAGCAGCGCTTCTTTAGGCATGAATCTCTCTCCTCACTAAGGGGTTTTGATACTCCCTGAAAAGACGGACCGGAAGAGTAGTTAGATTTAAAATCAAACCGGCGCCCTCCTCTGCCGAATCAGGAGTGGCTATTTTGAGACAGTTACGTCCAAAATATTGTCGTAACTCATTATCAATTATTAACCGGTTAATCACTTTTTTAAGACCCAAATCTCTTTTGACCACAAAAGCGGCCCGATGTTTGGCTAGAAAACGCGCATTAGCCTCCTCATGTCCTGGAGTGGGTTTAAAAATAACCATCGGTAACCCTACTGCTAAAGCCTCGGAAATAGTAACTCCTCCGGCTTTGGTAACCAACAAATCGCTAACTTTCATTAAGTCGGCAATATTCTCCAGATATTTAAAAGGTCGGACCCGGTATTTTTGATAAGATACCGATTGTAAACGTTCGTATAAATCCTGATTTAAACCGGTAATGATCACCGGTTGAATATCGGGAGGCAAATCCCGTAACAAAAAGCTAAAATGGTTGGTCCCAAAAATTCCATCATTGCCACCCATAAATAAAACTACTTTTGCTTGAGGGTCTAAACCAAATTGTCGCTTAACCTTTTCCGGATCAATTTTCTTTTTAAAAATGGATAAAATCGGAATACCGGTGATCGCGATTTTTTCTTTGGGAACACCCCGTTTTTCAAGGCCGGCAGCAACTTCCGAAGAACCCACCAAATATAGATCGGTCTTAGGATGGATCCATTGGCTATGAACACACATATCGGTAATAACCGTAACTACCGGAACATTCAAAACCCCTGCTTCTTTCATTTGGGAAAGTACCCCGGCAGGTAATGGAAAAGTGGAGATAATTACTCTTGGTTCCAAACGGTTAACCAGCATTATCAATTCGCTATAACCCATCCGATTTAACCTTCGCTGCCAAAAAGAGTCGGGGGAAATATTGCCGGTTGCTTGATAATATAAGGCATATCCTACTGGAAAATGCCGGATGCTTTGAGTATAACTAAATTGGCTAATTCGATTAATTAGGGGAAAAAGCAAGTCGCAAAAGTCAATTGTTGTTATTTTAATCCCTGGGGCTTGAATTTGGAGTTCTTGAGTTAAAGCCCTGGCCACTTGGTTATGACCCCCGCCGTAACTGGCCGACAAGATCAGAATATCCGTATATTCGTTGACCACAATGGCACCTCTTAACCTTTACCTATTTAATCCTAGTTTATAATTATCATATTAATTTTATCGCCAATATATAGTATAAGCGTTCAATAAGACCATCAAGATAGTATCTCTATTTTACAATTAATCATTATTTACGTACCTAATTCAGAATCACCATTGTTATTTTCCTTAAAAACTATCCATAACTTATTAACATTTGACGGCCAAATTCCAAATTCCTGCCATAAAAAAATAAGGTTGTCTATGACCTCCTTATCTAAATCAATAGTTCAATATTACTTACCCTTAAGATTAACAACTTAAAAAAACTTTATCCACTTTAAGATCAGGACAAATGTAAAGATTAAAAGTTCTACCACAACCGGGTCCTTGAATCACTTCAACCAGACATTCGGACCTGGTAACCGATCTAACTATAGCTTTTTCCCCATTACTTAAAATCAAAGTACTTCCAATCGGAAAAGGGGCCACCACTTGTAAAAAAGCCTCAACCACAGCCGGATCAAACTTTCGGGAAGCTTCTTTTTTTATTTCTTCAAGCGCTTTTACAGAAGTAATTTCCTTATGATAGGCCCGATTGGAAGTCATGGCATCATAGGTGTCGGCCACTGCAACAATTTTCGAAAATCGATGAATTCTTTTCCCGGTCAAACCGCGCGGATAACCGGAACCGTCTTCCCGTTCATGATGCTGTAATACAATATGAGAAGTTAAAAAACTAATATTCGCTTTCTTACGGAGTAATTCATAGCCATCTCTAGCATGCCTTCGCACTAACTCCGATTCTTCAGGTTCCAATTTATCCGGTTTATTTAAAATTCTATTGTCAATCTGCAGTTTACCAATATCATGCATTATAGCGCCAATACCAAGTGTTTCTAGTTGTCTCCGGTTAAGATTAAGCGCTACTCCAACCATGACCGCAATGACACATACATTAACAGAATGGGCATAAGTATAGTTATCGTGGGAACGGATATCGATCATGTTATATACAATATTTGGATTTATAATAATCTGATCAACTATATCGCCGATAACATTTTTAATTTCAGTTATATCGATACTTTTATTTTGTTTTAAAAGAGAGAAATACTTTTTAATAAGGCCTCGGGCATGAAACAAAGTATCTTCCTTAATAAATTCTTTGTCGATGATGTTCTGTTCCTCATCTCCCGGTTCCATTATATAAATAAATTGGTACTTTAAGTCCTTAATCTTTTGAATATAGGACAGCTTTAATTCAATATTCGGACGCAGTAAAATTTTACCGTCCTGTTCTCTAAATATAGCCCGCGCTAATTTCATTCCGGGTTTGACATTTTCAATAGCAACTATTCGCATCTCTCTTAATACCAGCCTTTATCAATGGGCGATTCCAATTATATAATCTGTTAACTATTTCCAATCGCTTTGAGATTAAACCGTTGCTGCTTGGATATTCTATAAACATAATCTAGCAGAAGGAGGTTGATAACTTGTTAACCTGCGAAGTCTCGCTTTTCCCTTTGGAAACTATGGCCTCAGACCAAATAGTTAACGAAGCAATCCAAGCCTTAAAAGAAACTGGTGTCAAACATGAAACAGGTAACTTGAGTACCTATCTTTATAGTGATTCCCCGGAACAGATATGGAATGGATTAAAAGCCATCTACAAGGAAGCCGAAAAAGCAGA
>JAAYEK010000163.1 GCA_012728785.1 Bacillota bacterium
ATAATTTATCCTCGACTAATCCCCGGGCTAAAACCACAGCCCAGCGTGGTCTTTATGATTTGCTCCTCCAATATCGAGTGTCTTTGCTACCGGGCGCGGAATTGATTGTGAGCGATTCCTATGGAAATATTGTGACAACTTATAATTTACAGCCAACCCCAGATGATTTAATCCCTGAAATCGTTTCGAACAAGTCCAAAACATGGCAGTTGCGTTTTTTTCCCTATTATCAATCTAGTGACTTAAGAACCCCCGGCCGGTTACTGGAATTAACCGCCCGAATAATCAGCTTGCCCGGGCAACCGCAAAGCGGCTCGATTATTTTGCATATGGATTATCGCATTGTCGAATCGATTATGACCAATATTACCTTACGTGAAAACAATTTAAGCCGTTATCAAAGTGATGCGATTGTTTTTGGCCCGGATCAACAAGTTGTCTTCCCTTGGATCGCGCCGCCGGATCCGGTGCTTAAAAGGGCCTACCACGAGTTAACAGGTGGGCTTCGAGATACGCAAGCGGTTGAGCAAATAATCAATGGAAAAAAACATTTGGCAATCGCCACAGTTGTTCCTTGGACGCCTTGGGAGGTATATATTTCGGCGCCGACTAAGCTTTTATATGCCGGATTGGAAGAGATATATGATTACATTGTTTCAATAGGAATTATTTGTATTTTTGCAGCAGTAGTTTTCGCTACTTTAATCTCGTTTTTGGTGACCCAACCCGTGAATAAACTTCGTAAAGTCATGCGTTCGGTGGAAGAAGGCGATTTTAGCGTCCGGGCTCCCGAAAGTGGTCCGCTGGAAATCCGGACTTTGGGACGGGCTTTCAACTTAATGCTTAGCGAAGTAAATCTCCTTACCAGACGTTTGGTTGCGGAAGAAAGCGCTCGTAAAAACGCGGTGATAAAAGCTCTTCAGCACCAAATTGCGCCCCATTTTCTCTTTAACACTTTGTCGGCATTGGCTGGGATGACTATTAAACGCCCACCTAAGGAAGTGGCTGATGCCTTGCGTTCTCTAAAACGCCTTCTTTACTTAAGTATTGGCAAAGAAGGCGATTATGTGACATTAGCCGATGAATTTGAACACATTCATCATTACCTCTATTTAATGAATATTCGTTATCCGGGTAAGTTTGCTCTAGAAATGGACTTACCAAGTGAACTACGGGATTGTTTAACTATTCGACTAGTATTACAACCCATTGTGGAAAACAGTATTAACCATGGATTAAAGTCTCAAGGCGGCAAGGTACGGATCTCTGCTCGTCAAGAGGATGAACGGATAATTATGATGGTTGTTGATAACGGTGTGGGAATGTCCCGGGAACATTTAGACTCGATCTGGGGTATGAAACAAAACCGGTCCGGGGTTGGAGTGTGTAATGTCGATGAACGTTTGAAACTAAGTTTTGGCCCTGATTACGGTCTCGTGATTCGAAGCTTGGAAGGTGAAGGTACTGCTGTTGCAATCCATATTCCAATACAATATGCCGTTACATCTAAGGCTGGACAATTAGAATCATAAAGGAGTAACAATAATGTGGCGTGCAATTTTGGTTGATGACGAGGAATTTGTAAGGACCGAACTAACGGCTTTATTTCCTTGGGCCCAATTTGGCTTTGATTTAGTCGGCGAAGCTGAAAACGCCAGAGATGCATTGGACCTTATTGATACTACCGAGACTGATTTGGTGATTACCGATATCCGAATGCCGGAAACGGATGGTTTGGAATTGATTGCTTGGATAGGGCAACGTTATCCCCAAATTGTGGTAGCAGTTGTCAGCGCCCATGATGATTTTCAATTTGTCCGGGAAGCTCTCCGTTTAGGAGCGGTAGATTATTTGATTAAGGCAGAGGCCACCCCGGAAACAGCCGGAACTTTGCTAAAACGCGTCGGCGATATTTTAGAGAATCGTCGCTTTACTCGGGAGAAACAGGAAAAAAACACTATTGATCTGGCACGGTATCATCAAATAGCGATGGAAGCCTTTTGGCGGGATGCTTTGACAAGGGCTTCGGACGAGAAAGAGCTTGAACTTCAAGGGAGCCAATTGGGGATTGACTTAAAGGATAATAATTATGGGTTAATATTCATTCATGTTTCAAATGAGATCGATTGTTCAGAAGAAGAACAAACGGTGTTTCGCAAGGATCTTGAAGCAAAAATCAATTCATATTGGGATTGGGATCAGGATTGGAACTTGATTGATATTAAGCAAGGGAATTTTGTGATTATTACCAATCGGGACAGGGAAAAGTTCAATCCAGAAATGGTGGAAAGTTTAGAGAGGGTTGCTCGGCAGTTAACGCTGGATTTTCCCGAAAAGCTTACTATAAGCGCATCTTCACGATTATGCGCATTTCATGAATTGCCCGGAAATTTCCGGGAAGTCCGGGAAGTAAATTTATTACGTTTGTATCATCAAACCGGTGGATTCATTTCCCCCATCAATTTATTAAAATTACGGCAAGCGGAACCTTATTCCGTCTCTCAGTTGCTCTCTTCATGGGAGTCAATGATCCGGGGAATTGAACTAGATAATGTTCGTGATTTTATTAATGAACTTTTTAAAATAATTATTCCTAACCATCTTTGCCCCGAAGAAGCCAGAAAATTAACTTTGGAACTGATCACTATCTTACACCGGGTTTCCTTCGAATATCAGATCCATTGGGAGGAGTCTGAAGGTGAAATAACCGACCTGCCGGAACTGCTGGGGCAAGCGGAATCGATTCGGGAATGGCAAATTTTGATCGAAAAAAATGTAGCCCATTATTTTAGATCGGTCCAAGCAGTTAATCAACCTCAAAGTTCATTGACGATCCAAAAAGCTTTGGCTTATGTTCAATCCAATTTCACTAGGGACCTTACCTTGGAAGAAGTAGCCGATCATGTAGGCGTTAGTAAAAGTTATCTTAGTAGGATTTTTCCAGAATATGCCGGGAAACACTTTTGTAGCTATCTGCAACAGCTACGGATCGAACGGGCTAAGGAGTTGCTGCGCTTTACAGATGACCATATTTATGAAATCGCTTCTAAGGTTGGTTTTTGGAACAGCCGTTATTTCGGCAAAGTATTTCGTGATATGGTAGGTATTACGCCTGCCGATTACCGCAGGATTTATCCAAGCCAAGAAGGTTAAAGGATTCTGATAAAATAATTAGACCAATAAGTATAGTTAGGGGGGAAGAGATGGATAATTCTAAAGTACGATTCAAGCTACTCTTTCGATTTATCCTGTGTTTAATTGGTGTCATGGTAATTGTCCATCCGAGTGTAGCCAAACAATCACCCACCCGGATTACGCTCTGGTCCATTAATCAACCGGGATTAGACGTAACCGGCGATTGGTTGGAACGGCAAATCAGACGTTTTGAGTCTATTAATCCTGATATTATAGTGGAGCATAGTTTTTGGGAGAACCAATCTTACAAAATCAAACTTAAAGTGGCTATGTTTAGCGGGAATGGTCCGGATATTTTATTTAACTGGGGTGGGGAGAGTCAGTTAATATTCTCCAGAGAGGGGTTATTATGTGATCTAACTGATGATTTGGCTGCGAATAAATGGGGTTTATCACCAGGGATGTTTGATACCTTTAGTTATCGGGACGGAATATATGGGGTGCCTTTCTTTCCTTCGGTAGAAGTGGTTTGGTATAATAAAGACCTTTTTAAAAAGTATGGCTGGAAAAGATCGCAAACTTGGGATGAGTTTTTGGATCTTTGCGTTCAAATCAAAAACAAAGGATATATCCCGATAGCCATGGGAGGTCAGGAATCATGGACCATTCTTTATCCCTATATGTACTTAGTTGACCGTTTGGCCGGTAATGAGTTATATCGGATGGCTAAAACTCGTCAGACTACTTTTAATAGGACGGAGTTTGTAGAAGCTTTCCGACTTTTAAAACAATTGGCTGATCGGGGCTATTTACCTAACCAAGTTTTAAGCTTAAATTATATGGAAGCCTCCCAATTATTACTTCAAAATAAAGCATTGATGATGTTCATGGGTGACTGGGAATATTTGCGGTTAACCAATCAAAAGCGCCAGGATTTTGATAAATGGGATTTCTTTCCTTTTCCGGTTTTGCGAGGCGGTAAAGGATCATCCCGAAATATCGTCGGAGCAGTAGCTGGTTTTTCCATTAAGAAATCGGAAAAATCTAAAATAGCCATTAAGTTCCTTGAATTCCTGGCAAGCCGGCAAAGTTTAATCGATTGCTATAAACTTACCGGTAAGTTGGTGGCCTTGTCAACTCCGTATATCAGTCAAGAAGATCTTCCCCAAGCCAAAGAAATGGCCCAGTTATTGACGAAAGCTTCATCGTTAACTCAATGGTGGGACCAAGACTTACCGGAACCGGTTACCCAAAGTTTACTCCAAAGTTTACAGGATTTATTGGCTGGAAGATGTAGCCCTGAACAAGCGGCGGCAATGATTGAAGAAGCTTATCAAAAAGAATGAGGGGAGAAGTCAATATTTTGGTATCTGAGGACAATTTTTGAGCACTAGGATCATGTTAACCTTATTGTTACAATTAGTATTAGGGATAACGTTCTGGAACGATGGATTTCTTAATCAAATGAATAATAAGGAGGGTATAGCGGTATGAAAAGATCAACCTGGTTTTTCGGAGTTTTACTCTTGACTGTCCTCATGATTGGACTTAGTATTGCTGGAGCGGCAGCGCCGGTGAAGCTTACTTTTTGGAGTATCCAGAGACCTAATGAAACCGATGCGGTTGGTATGTGTCTAGTTAACCAAATTAGGGCCTTTGAAAAAGCAAATCCCAATATTAAGGTCGAGTATAATTATACCGATAACGAAGCCTATAAAACCAAGTTACAAGTGGCCATGCTGGGTGGGGCCGGTCCGGATATCTTTTTTAACTGGGGCGGTGAAACCCAAGCCATCTATTCGCGCGAAGGGATGCTCTATGATCTGACCAAAGCGGTAGGTAATAATTACTGGGGTTTATCCAAAGGTTTATTCTCCAACCATACCCTTAATGGGAAAATCTACGGTATTCCATTTTTCCCAACTATTAATACCGTCTGGTATAACAAGCAAATTTTTGCCAAATATGGTTTAACTACTCCCAAGACCTGGTCGGAATTGTTGACCGTCTGTGAGAAATTAAAAAAAGAGGGAGTTATTCCGTTTTCCGTCGGCGGTAAAGATTCCTGGACTATTTTACACGCCTTCATGTATATGGCTGACCGGTCGGCAGGCGCCAAATTATATCAAGACGCCAAAGCCGGTAAAGCTCGTTTTGATAATCCAGCTTTTGTAAAAGCCTTCGGAATGTTGGATACCCTTGTGAAGAAAGGTTATTATCCGCCTGACGTTTTAAACCTTACCTGGGGTGACTCAATTCAATTAATGATGCAGGACAAAGCAGCTATGATGGCGATGGGCAATTGGCTTTATACGGCTCTAACCGACGAAAATAGAGTTGATTTTGATAAATGGGATTTCTTTACCTATCCTTTGGTAGAAGGCGGTAAAGGCGATCCAAAATCCATTATGGGCGCTGCTGATGGATACTGCATTAACAAGTCCTGTAAAAATCCTGAGGCTGCAACCAAGTTATTGAAATTTATGTCCAATAAGGAAAATGCAGCGGAGCGTTTTGAGAAATCCAGCAGTTTAGCTGCTTTGGCAAGCCCTTATATGGATGATGACACTCTGCCACAGATGAAAAAGATCGCCGATGTTTTAGCCAATGCCAGTTCTTTAACTTTGTGGTGGGACCAAGATTTACCGGCCCCAATGACTCAAAGATTATTACAAGGCTTACAAGAAATATTGGCCGGCGCTAAAACACCAGAACAAGTAGCTACTGCAATGGAAAAGGCTAGGAGTATTAAGTAATTTGGCTTTTTCAGATAATCCCTCTAGGAGTGGCCGATTTTCGACCACTCCTCTTAATTAAGCGCGTTTCGGAAAGGAGGAGGATTAGATATGGCGCAAAGGAAAAGCGAAACATCATTGCGTCGCAAACTCTTTGTGGGTTTATTTATCGGTCCGGCTTTATTGCTGATTTTAGCTTTTGCTTATTGGCCGATTATCTCGACACTTAATTATTCATTAAACTCCTGGAACGGAATATCCAAAGAAATGACTTGGGTTGGTTTTGGCAATTATTTACGCTTGTTTGAAGATCCCAATTTTTATAACGCGCTTAAGAACAATTTATTTATAGTTGCGATATCCTTATTAATTCAATTACCTTTATCCTTTATTACCGCTTATCTTGTTTTTATTGTTAACAATAAATGGGCGGAATTGGCGAAAGTGATTTTTTATATTCCCAATATTTTATCAATGGTAATGATCGGTTTGTTATGGCGATTTATTTACGATTATCAATTTGGTACGGTAAACACTTTTTTAAAACTAATAAGATTGCCGGATTTGGCCCGAGTTTGGCTGACGGACCCTAAAACGGCCATTGGCGCGATTTTAGTGGTGATAATCTGGGTATATTTTGGTTACCATTGTGTAATCCATTCGGCAGGTCTAAACTCCTTGTCGGTAGATATCTTGGAAGCCGCTAAAATTGACGGTGCCAAGGGGTTAGTAATGATCACCAAGATTATCATACCAATGCTCTCCGAAGTTATTCGGGTTACTTTAATTATCAGTTTGATCGGTTCTTTTCAGTTGTTTGATTTGATCTGGATTTTAACTGGGGGCGGACCATTTCATAAGACGGACGTCCTAGCGACATATATGTATAACCAAGCTTTTCAAGCCAGGGAATTCGGTTATGGTAGTTCGATCGCTGTCATAATTTTGGTTTGCGCTTTATGTGCTACTTTAATCCAAAATTTATGGCATCATGAGTCCTCTAAAGGAGGTCATACCGTTGAAATCTAAATTCGCTGTAAAATATGACCGGAAAGGCAATTCTTCCAAAGATAAAATCAATAATAATCCCTTTGCTAAATTATTTTTAGTCTGCTTATCCCTTATTGTCCTTGTCCCTTTATTTTATGTAGTTTTTATATCTTTTCAAACCTTGGAAGAGTACTATAAAATGGCTTGGCCCAGCGTATTACATATCGAAAACTATCAAAACATATTAATAGCCCCTTATTTCTGGCAATGGTTTCTTAATTCCGGCATTATCGCCTTTACTACTTTGCTGTTGGTCTTGATCTTCGGTTCCATGGCCGGTTATGTTGTAGCCAAATTTTCTTCCCGTTTTGTCCGGCTATTAGCCATCGTTATTTTAGGGGCTTTGATGATTCCCATTCATATGGTGCTGATACCGGTTTTTATCCTCTCCCGTCAATTGGGGATAGTGAATACTTACTTATCAGTGATCGCGCCAAGTGTCGCCTTTGGAATTCCGTTAGCCATGTATATTTTTCGAGGTTTTTTTATGAATATTCCCGATTCTTTAGCGGAGGCGGCCCGGATCGACGGTGCCAGCGAAGTGGGAGTGTTTCTGAGGGTGATGTTGCCGATGACCAAACCGGCCATGGCCACGGTTGGGGTTTTCACTTTTCTTGGTTCCTGGAATGGATTTCTGTTTCCCTTAATCCTGTTGCAACAAACCGAGAACTATACATTGCCGGTGGGCTTAGCAACAATTGGAACCCAATACGCAACCAACTATCCGGCCCAAGCTGCCGCCATGATTTTAGTCAGTCTACCCATGGTTTTAATTTATTTAAGGTTTAACAAGTTGATTATTCAAGGAATGGTTGAAGGCGCGGTTAAAGGCTGACAAGAAAAAATTCGAGGAGCTTTTATATGAAACAAGCGAAATGTATCATTGACAAAGAATATAAAATCGGAACCACGGATCCCAGATTATTCGGTTCATTCATCGAACATCTGGGGCGGGCCGTCTATACCGGCATCTATGAACCGGGACATCCTGCCGCCGATGAGCAGGGATTTCGCCAAGATGTCTTAGATTTGGTCAAAGGGTTGAAGGTCCCGATCATCCGTTACCCTGGCGGCAATTTTGTTTCCGGCTATAATTGGACCGATGGAATTGGACCGGTGAAAGAACGGCCGCAACGTTTGGATTTAGCTTGGCGGTCCATTGAACCTAATGAAATCGGGATCGATGAATTTGTTGATTGGTGCCGTAAAGCCGGTTCTCAGGTGATGGAAGCGGTTAATATGGGAACGGGAACTTCCACTGATGCCGGTAATTTGGTTGAATACTGCAACCACCCTTCGGGGACCTATTGGAGCGATCTACGCCGGAAAAATGGCCATCAAGCTCCCCATAACATTAAGGTCTGGTGCTTAGGCAACGAGATGGATGGCCCTTGGCAGATCGGTGGGTTATCAGCGGACGACTATGGGAAGAAGGCTTTGGAGACGGCCAAAATCATGCGCTGGGTTGACCCCGGCATCGAGCTGGTAGCTTGCGGCAGTTCCGGCGGGTGGATGCCGACTTTTCCGGAGTGGGATCGGATTGTTTTAGAGTATTTATATGATCAGGTGGACTTCATTTCGCTCCATAGTTATTACGGTCATGACGATATGGACAATTTGGCCGACTTTTTAGCATCCTTCGTTGATATGGACAATTTCATTCACACCATTGCATCCACAGCCGATTATGTACAGGCCAAAAAACGTAGCAAGAAGAGGATGAAGTTATCTTTCGACGAATGGAACATCTGGTCGGACCGATTTAAAACCTATGATAACTGGGACTTTGCCAAACCCCGGTTGGAACAGACCTATAACTTAGCCGATGCCCTGGCCTTCGGAGGATTAAGCTGTACTTTGCTGAATAACGCCGATCGGGTAAAAATGGCTTGTTTGGCCCAGTTAGTCAATGCCATCGCCCCGATTTACACTAAGCCTGGGGGACCGGTTATTAAGCAGACGACTTATTATCCCTTCCAACAAGTTTCGGTTTATGGAAGAGGCCAGGTCTTAAAAGCAATACTGACCTGCCCCAAATATGATTCCAAGATATATGGAGATGTGCCACTCCTGCAAACAGCGGTGGTTTTTAATGAAGTAACGCAAGAAATCAGTGTTTTCGCATTAAACTGCGCTCAGGAAGATGATCTGGAAGTAAATTTCGATTTCCGGTCTTTTGGTTCGGTAAGGCCTTTGGAGCATGTGGTCTTGAACGGGTCGGATCTAGCGGCGGTGAATAGTTTTGAGGAACCGGAGAAGGTGAAGCCTAATATCTTGAAGATTTCCGGTGCCGAAGTGAAACAAATATCAGTGGTCTTGCCGAAATTGTCCTGGAATATGATCAGGTTTAACTCTGCAAAATAACAGTTCGAACGCAGCCGTTTTTGAAAAAACCGACTGAGCTATGGTTGTCGGCCCCAACTTGCGTTGGGGCATTTTCTTGGCCGGAATGAGGTCTAAAAGATGAAATCGGTCGAAAGGAAGTTTGACTTGCGTTCCCTTACTATCTGGGTCAGAAGTTCCTGATTGGTTTCATTATCTTTGGCCGCTACCAAGGTTCGAATCGAGAAAACACGCAAGGCATCTGTGACAGAAAGAGTACCTTCGGCAGAATCTTTCCTACCGGTAAAAGGGAAAGCATCCGGTCCGCGTTGACATTGGCTGTTAATATTTACCCGGGAGACCTGATTGACTAGAGGATCAACCATTCTGGCGATTAAGTCGGGGTTTTTGCTGAAAATACTAACCTGTTGGCCAAAGTTTGATTCCTCGATAAAGCGGACTGGGGTTTCCACCTCGGTAAAAGGGACTACCGGAATGATCGGGCCGAATTGTTCTTCAGTAAAAATACGCATTTCAGGGCTGACCGGATAAAGGACCGCCGGATTAAAAATAGTCTCGGTGGTGACCCCGCCGAAGGCATTGATCACCTGTGCTCCTTTGGCAACTGCGTCTGCCACTAGTTCGGATAAGTATTGAGTCTTACCGGTTTCCGGTAGGGGGGTGATCATTACCTCAGGTGTCCAAGGCATTCCTACTTTTAAGCCGGCCAAAGCAGAGGTTAGTTTATTTAGGAAAGCTTCAGCAATTGCCTCATGGACAAAAATGATTTTGAGAGCGGTACATCTTTGACCATTAAAGGACAAGGCCCCTAAAAGGCACTCTTTGACGGTCAGGTTCAAGTCGGCGTCGGGAAGGACAATTGCCGGGTTTTTAGCGTCAAGTCCCAAAACACAACGGAGACGATGGGGCTTGGGGTGCTGTTTTTTAACGGTATCCGCGATTTTACTGGTCCCAATAAAGGCCAATACATCAATTTTACCAGAAGAAATTAATGGGGTGATAATATTGGAACCACGCCCATAGACAAAATTGACGACTCCCGGAGGGAAACAGTCCCGAAAAACTTCCAATAAGGGGCGGTAAAGCAAGGTCCCTAATTTGGGAGGTTTGCAGATCACCGTATTCCCCATGATTAAAGCCGGAATTAGGGTTGTCAAGGTCTCATTTAAAGGATAATTAAACGGCCCCATACATAGCGTTACGCCTAAAGGCGCCCGCCGGATTTGACCGATAATTCCTTGTTCAATTACAAACCGGGAGGAAACCCGGTCCAAATCTTTTACCGCGTCAATTGTAGCGATAATATAGTCTACAGTCCGGTCGAATTCTTTAATGGAATCCTGATAGCTTTTACCAATCTCCCACATCAATAATTTGACAATCTCCGACCTTTTTGTTTTAAAACTATGGACAAATTTCTCGGTTTGGTTAATCCTCTCTTCAACCGATAAAGTCGGCCAAAGGCCTTTGCCATTGTCGTAAGCTTTAACTGCAGCTTCCAGGGTTTCAAGGGCCGCCTCCTCGTTAAGTAGGGGATAACTGCCAACTTTTTTGCGAACAAGACCAGTTGAAGTTTGAACACAAATCGGGGAGAGAACTTCTTGGATCGGCCCGTCCCAGTAACGAAGTTCGCCATTGACCAAGTATTCGGTTTGGGAGATAGACTCGTTAATTTTTAATTCCGCCGGAAGATTGTTTTCCGCTGGAAAAACTGAAGTTAATCGCTGAGGATCCATCTTAAACCTCCATTAAAATAAAAATCGTTAATTATTACTTGTCGGATCTTTGGTTGCAAGGGATTAGAAATTGTTTTAGACATTTCTTTTTTTTAGATATATTTCCTTCTTACTATTATGTTTTTATTGAGTTAGCTTTTAGTTTAAATGTTTTACCAATTCATCACCCATTTGGTTTCAATTTTTGAAAAGTTCTTATTTTAGAACTAATAATTGCTCAAATATTTGAAGGGATTATTTTACTATTTAATTTAAAAGAATCAGCCCTAAAAGGCTGTCAAAAGCAGGAATTTTGGGAGTTACGCCGAATTTATTGCATTACCGGGAAAAAACAAGGAGGTTACAAAAATGATTGATTTGTTTTGGTATCTATTAGCGGCCCCATTTGTGATTGGCCTAATTATTTATTTTACTAATTTTTGGATTGCGAAACGTAAGGGAGCAAGTTTATCACATAGTTTCTGGATTTCCATTCTTATTTTAGTACTTATTGCCACTGGTTTATTATATTTTTTAGAAGCCCAAAACAATTCCGACCATTCTATGGAGATAGCTGAACTCAATGCGCTACATGAACAAGAATTGAAGCAGGTTGAGGAAGATTATCGAAAAGAAATGACTTTTTTAGAATGGCGCAACAAGGTATTTCCTACTAATGCCGCGATGGAAAAAGAATTAGCCGAATATACAAAGGATTTTAACCTAAATAAAGAGGAAGTAGCTAACTGGAGAGACGCCGCTCACGATAACACCCTTGAAAAGTTAATGCCTAAACGGGATATGCAGGATGTTATGAAAGAGTATCAAGCCCGCCTAAAAAGCAGTTTGTCCCAGATTCAGTCGGGCGAGACCTTGTTATCCTCGGATATTAGAGTATTAGCTGAAAACATTAATACCATCCGGGTTATTGGAAAAGAGTACGAAAAAGTATTATTTTCTTTCAGGGAACTGTATAACAACATTACCACTAATAATAATTCCAATGCTCAAATGGAAGCTCCTAAACAAAAGTATTTTTTGTTTTTTCCGGTTAAACGAAAAGAGTACAACGCGTTGTTACAAGATTATTATCAAGCCCAGGGCAACAGCGAGGCAACTGCTGATGTAGCTGCTAAACTCAAAGTAACAATTGAAAAAGCCGAGGCGGAGTTTAAAGAGATTAACCGAAAGTTTGAAGAAAATCTAGGATTTTTGGAGAGCACTTCCACTTCGGTCACTTATAACTCGGAAAAACTGCAACAATTAATTCAAGCTGCTATTCAAGAAACGGAGATTATCTCAGAGTCCGAGCCTAATACCAGAGTGAATGTTAAAAAGGGGAAAAAGCACTAAAACAAAGGATTAAAGGATGTAATAATTTGGGCTGTCGCAAAATGAAAAATTGTGCAACAGCCCAAATTTTTTAACGTTCAAAAGGCCGTATGAATTAATAATCCGAATCTTAGCGCCAGCTTTTTTAAGTCTGCGGGGAGAGCGGTTTTGATCCTCATTCTCTTTTTAAAACGCGGGTGAGTGAAGGATAAACAAACGGCATGTAATCCAGTCCGGGCTAAATCTTCTCCCTGGGTTCCATAAAGCGGATCTCCCATAAGCGGATATCCTAAATGGGATAAGTGGACCCTTATTTGATGAGTCCGTCCGGTGAAAATTTTAACCGCTAAAAGGGTAGAAGAGTCAGTCCGTTGGATGACCCGGTATCTAGTTAATGCCTGTTTCCCGCCGGCTCCAATAACTCTTAAAGCCGAATCCGGTTGTTCTTCGATGGGCGCGTTAATCTTACCACTGCAATTTTTAACTCTTCCGTTACAAAACGCCAAATAAAGACGGGATATTTCACCGGAACCTAATTGGATCGATAACTGTTGGTGGGTCCAGCTGTTTTTGGCAATCAATACTAATCCGGAAGTTAATCGATCTAAGCGGTGGACCGGGTGAAATGAACAAGTTTCACCGGCCGCGAGCCATCGATGAACTAAAGCGTTAGCTAAAGTTCCAGATTGGTATTTTTTTACTGGATGCACCAACATTCCCGGGGGCTTATCAATTAATACCAGATCATGATCTTCATAAATTACCGCTAAGGGAATTGATTCCGGGTTAATATTTTGTACTACCGGAGGCAGGTGAAGTTCCAGATGCTCCCCGCCCCAAAGTTGGTACCAGGCCGGAACAATCTCACCATTTATTCGGATCCCGTTTTCTTTTTTTATAGATCGAAGTATTCTCCGGGAAAACTTTACCTGGTTTCGGAGAAAGGATTCAATGGTCCTTCCTTTCCAGTCCGAAGAAATTTCGAAAGTTAAAAGGGTTGAATTTGACATTGAAAACCTCTAATTATTGTAGTAACAGTTTACTAAGTATTTATTATAGCATAATAAGAATCACCTTGATCATGAAGCATTGAAACCTAAGTCTCGGCAAGCTATTACCGACTATGAAGTATTAAAGGTTAAAGTAAGTCCAAAAGTTTGAATAAGCCGTAGATTCGTAGTAAATAATACCATTGGAGGTGGAAGATCATTGAACCGAATTAAATGCAGCGTTACTAATTGTAAGTACAATGAAACGGGAAAGGTGTGTGAAGCGGACGAAATTAAAGTAAGAAATAATTTTGGCGCGATTGATGATATGGAAATCGGGTCTTTGGATGAAATGGAGGCTAGAACTTCAACGGAAACTAGTTGTGAAACTTTTACCCCTAAGGAAAAATAATAAGGATAAGGTAGTATAAGATCAAGGTCCCAAAGTAGGATTAGTTATCAAAGCTAAGACTGTGATTATCAAACCAAATAATTTTTGAATAGCAGTCAAATGGGTACTGAATCCGTCCATTAAACTTGTGCGATCTTTCCGTTATTAGGAAGTGAAGACTAAGCACAAGTATTTTTTTGATTGAACTGAAATAATAATATTTTCATTTTACAGAAGGATCTTCCGGCCTCAACAGTTAATATATAACATATAAATAGGTTGATTTGAATTATCAATGTGCATCAGGTTCTAATTTGAGTCAACCTATTTCATAGAGTGACTAGTCAGGGATGAATGAAATAATTTTTCAGGAGAAAATAATAAGTTGCGCCCCTTAGAAACTTTTTAAAAGACCTTTTACAACCATGACCTGAGTAGTTACTTTAGAATTTAATGTCGTATAACCGAATTATTTATTATCTTGAGAGGAGCTGGTTGCGATGTTAGTTACAGTCACTGGAAAGAATGTCGATGTTACCCCCGCGCTAAGAGATTACGCTGAAAAGAAAGTCGCCAAGATTAATAAATTCTTTGAGAAAAGTCCGATTGAAACAAAAGTAACTTTCAGTACGGAACGAAGCAAACACAAAGTTGATATTACAGTACAAGTTGATGGAATTTTGTTAAGGGGCGAAGAAGGAACCGGCGATATGTATGCCTCGATCGATGGGGCCATCGAAAAAATCGAACGCCAGGTACATAAATTTAAAACTAGAATAAATCGAAAATTACGTGAAGATAATAAAGTTGTAGTCGCTTCATCTCCCAAGACTGAGGAGGCTGCGGTTCCGGTTATTAAACGGACCAAACGTTTTGCTATTAAACCAATGTCCGTTGAAGAAGCAGTTATGCAAATGGATCTGCTCGGCCATGATTTTTACGTTTTTTCCAATAGCGACACCGAGGAAGTAAATGTTGTATATTGTAGAAAAGACGGTAATTACGGATTGATTGAACCTGAGTTTTAAATAAATGCATCGGGATCATCTTTGAATTTTTATAGGGTAAAGGGGCTGTCGCAAAATGCAAAATTTTGTTACAGCCCCTTTTTAACTAGCTCTTGAATAGTAGTGATCAATTCCATACTAACCTGGGAGTATTGTTCCTTACGGTCGAGGTTTTTCAAATCAAGTTTGGTGGAAAAATCAATCGGTTTTCCAATAATCACTTTGACCCTTTTTAAGGAACGCAAAATCCGATTGGTATTGATTACAGCAACCGGTACTACCGGGACAGCGCCTTTTAAAGCGAGCATTGCCGCGCCGGGCTGAGGCTTAATCATTATTTCCGGATTACCGAGATTACGCTTTCCCTCAATAAAGATTCCCATTACTTTGCCATTTTTTAAAAGTGTTAAGGATTTCGATAAGGCCTCGCGATCACTATGCCCTATTTTTATGGGAACTACCCCCCAAGCTTTAAATAGGTAGCCGACTAGTGGAATCCTTGCAAGCTCAGACTTGGCGATGAAGTTTATTTGTCTGGGCATTGCCGAGCCTACTATTAGGGGATCCCAATTACTAATATGATTGGAAACGACAAGCGCCGGCCCGGAACTGGGAAAGTTATGAATTCCAATTACTTGATAACGGCATGTGATTTTCAAAAACAATGAAAATAAAAATTTAAAAATTTGATAAATCAAGTCTAATCTCCTTTGAAGTATTTTTCAGTTTAGAAAGACAGGAAAATTAAAATTAAAATCGAATTTTGCTTTAGAAAAGGTTATTCCGGAGGATCATTTAATGCGGTTGCCGACACCAGCTGATTTCCACCAAGTTTGGCTGCTTGGAATAGGGCCGACTCAACCATACTCACCAACATTTTTATATTCTTGGCTTGTTCCGGATAGGAGGCAATCCCAATTGAAACCGTAGTATTAGTCGGTCTGCCGTCAATACTTCCGGGATGGTTGATCACTTGACTTTTAATTCGCTCGCCTAGAATTATGGCATCTTCCAAAGTAGTCTGAGGTAGGATAATCATGAAGGTGTCCCGATCATACCTGGAAATCAAGTCGGAATTGCGGACCGATATTTTTAGGATTTCTGCCAAGTATTTAATGTGTTTGAAGCCTTCCGCATTGCCGTAGGTGTGTTTAATTTCCCGGAAACAATCGGAATCGACCATTATTAAACTACAAGGTTGTTGGTAGCGGTTAGCTATAGCCAAACAATGTTCCAGTTGTTGGTAAAAGAAACGTAGATTCCCGACCCCTGTTAAATAATCATTCACCCCTAAAGAGGCGGTTGTTTTAAAAAGATTAGCGTTAACCATTCCAATAGCCGCATATTCACTCATTGTTTCGAGGATTAATTTATCGTTTTTTGATAAGTTGGTGGTTTGAGAATCGGTTAATAAAAAGCTCAGGCCAATGAACTCTCCTTTGGAAAAGATGGGAGAGGTTATCAGGAAATTGTATTGTTTATCTAAAGGAGAGACGGTTTCCATTATGGTAGTGTTAATTTTCGAGCAAGAAATTTTCCGTTCATTTAATAAACGACCAAGTAATCCTTTAACAGGTTTGACCTCTTTACCGATTAGGTTTTTAGGAATACCTTTAGCGGCTTTGATTCGGTAGATATTATCATTTTCGAGGGTAATAATTCCACCAGCATTAGCTTTCATCAACTCGGTGGTTTTTTGGACAATCAAATTCAATAATTTATCAAGTTCCAGTTCGCTGGTGATTTCTTTAACGATTCGGGATAAAGTTTGGAGACGAAATACTTGCTTTTTAGACGTATCCTTTTCCATTTCAATCGTCTCCAGCATCTTCTTAATCTTCCAACCGATGATGCTGATTAGAACGGCAACTAGGTTGAAGTTGATCAATAACAGGTAAAAATGACGATAGTTATCTGAGTTTAAGTGTGGAAAGAGGGTGGCGGTATAGCATAAGTTGACTAATAATGAAAGGAGAATGCTGGTTAGATAATCGCCATAGAGCACACTAACGATTATTCCAACTAAATACAGTAGGAAACCACTATTGATAAGTTGTTGCGGAAAGAGATAAAGACTGACTGAAGCCAGGGCAATTTCTAACAAAGAAAGTATTCGATTGACATTTTGGTAGCTTAAAAGGTTAGGCCCAAACCAAGCCGATAATCCGTAAACCAAGAAAAAAAGAGGAGCTGCCAAAGGAAGGGATTTATTAATAAACCCATAAACCGGAAGTCCTTTAAAGAGGAACGAATAGAAAAATATGGATATAAATAGACGAGTAAATAGAATTGACCGTTCATTTAGGAGCAGATCACTTATTTTTTTTGATAAAATCCGGAGTCCGGATGACGTGTTTTTCGCCATTCCGAAGACAACCTTTCTTAGTAATAATCATTATCATTGAGGTTTTTATATAAAAAATTCAATAAAGATAACTTCGTTAGTTGTTGGATTATTCCTGTTATCTTTTTTAATAAAATTTTAAATGTTAAGGAGGTATTTAAAATGTACGATATTGCAGTTGTCGGTGGAGGGCCGGCTGGATTAAGCGCCGCGGTAAATGCCCGCCAGCGTAATAAGAATGTGGTGCTCATCGCTAAAGAGGACCAAAGCTCAAAACTTGCACAGGCTCATTTAATCGACAATTATTTAGGGATGCCGGGAATCAACGGCCCTGAATTGGCCCGCCGGATGAAAGAACATGCTCTGGCGTTGGGGACAATCTTTCATAAAGACGAAATTCAATCAATATATCGGGACGGACAAGGATTCACCCTGATTGGCAGGGAAAATGCCATCCAAGCCTTAGCGGTAATCTTGACAACCGGGATCGTTTTGGGAAAAGAAATCCCGGGGGAATCCGATTTTGTGGGCCGTGGGGTGAGTTATTGCGCCACTTGTGATGGAATGTTCTTCAAAGGAAAAACCGTAGCGATGATTGGTTATATTCCCGAAGCGGAGATGGAAGTTAATTTCTTGGCTGAAGTTTGTCAAAAAGTTTATTATTTACCCCAATACAGCTTTAAAGGAGTACTAAGTCCCAAAATTGAGATCTGGGAGGGAAAACCGGTTAGTATTTTAGGAAAAGAAAAGGTAGAGACGTTAAGGACTAGCAATGGCGATTTGGCTGTTGATGGTGTTTTCATTGAGCGCGCCGGTCGTCCCGCCGATCAATTGATTGAAGGTTTGCAGATGGTCAACGGCCTAATCCTTACGGACTTGGAGCAAATGACCAATCTTAGCGGGTTATTCGCCGCTGGGGATTGTACCGGTAAACCTTGGCAAATTAATAAGGCGGTTGGTCAAGGGCAAATTGCCGCATTAGCGGCAGTTCAATATTTGGAAACAATAGCAGATACTTGACATTGTAATACTTTTTTGTCGAAGAGAGCCTCTGCTTTAGTATTACCTTCAATTACCTATTGCCTAAGTGATACTAGTTGTTGATATAATGTTAATAAAGATTTAATATCATTATAAAGTATGAGTCGTGAAACGTTTTTCTTCGCGGCTCGTGACATTTTCCGGCCCTTTTTGTAATACAAATTTAGCAGAGGTGATAAATTTGTCTCAACCGGGATGCGCGGGAAAAAAAGAATTCGTGAATCTATCCAGGACTTCAGTTTCCAATATGCCTCCGGCTTGGGCTTCCAAGGCCATCTTTTATCAGATTTTCCCCGAACGTTTTTGTAATGGAGATCCGAATAATGATCCCGATAATCGAGTTGATTGGGATGATCAACCCTCTTGTTATAATTTTTTTGGAGGTGATCTGAAGGGTATTTTGAAACAGATCCCTTATTTGAAACGACTAGGTGTCACCGCCCTTTATTTAAACCCAATCTTCGATTCACCATCCAACCATAAGTACGATACCAGAGATTATTATAAAATAGCGCCGGAGTTTGGCGATTTATGGACATTCAAGTGTTTGGTGGATGAACTGCATCGGGAAGGCATGAAAGTGATGATCGACGGAGTTTTTAATCATACCGGCGATACTTTTTGGGCGTTTCAGGATATAATTAAGCGGGGTGAAAAGTCCCGTTTTAAAGACTGGTACTATTGCCGGGAGTTTCCGATTGTGCAAGGTCATTCTCCCAACTATGAATGCTGGTGGAACTTTGGGACCCTTCCTAAATTGAACCATCATAATCCGGAAGTCGTCCGTTACTTGTTACGGGTAGTTGCTTTTTGGACCAGTATCGGGATTGACGGGTGGCGTCTGGATGTTCCCAATGAGGTTCCTATGGATTTTTGGAGGGTCTTCCGCCAACTGGTAAGGTCGATTAATCCGGAAGCTTATATCGTAGGAGAAATATGGGACGATCCATTCGGATGGCTTACTGGAGATACTTGTGACGCCGTAATGAACTATAAATGGCGCGAATCTGTGATTCGTTATTTTGCCCATGGAGAAATATCAGCTGAACAATTTAAAATGGAGTTGGCGGGGAACCGCGCTAATTTGCCATGGGAATACATTATTAGTGCTTATAATCTACTTGGAAGTCATGATACACCTCGGTTCCTTACTATCTGCGGTCAAGACCGGCGCAAGATGTTGGCTGCTTTAGCCTTTCAGTTAACCTATCCGGGGGTGCCGGCATTATATTATGGCGATGAAATTGGTTTATACGGCGATAAAGACCCGGATTGCCGTAAAACAATGTATTGGGATGAAAAGCGGCAAGATCGAATAATTATGGAAGCTACCATGAAGCTGGCTAGAATACGCCGACAATATCAAGCGTTGCAAAGCGGTTCTTATCACGACCTTTTTTTAGGAGACGGTTTATTTGGTTTTGTAAGGACCGGTAGAAACGAACAGATTTTAGTCAGTTTTAATATGACCCAGGAGTGCCGTTTACTAGAGGTGCCTCAGGAATGGAACAAAGGTTGGCAACCAATCTACGCTTTGGGTTGCAGCCTTTCCGGGTTAACCTATCCGGAAATTCCTCCTATGGGAGTGAGGATTTTTAAACGCAGCTGTTAGATTATATTTGACAGGTTCCCTATTTTTATGGTAAGATATCAGTTGCACACCGATGGTGGGCGTAGCTCAGTTGGTTAGAGCGCCAGGTTGTGGCCCTGGAGGTCGTGGGTTCGACTCCCATCGTTCACCCCAAAACAGAACAGAGAGTGAGGGACATCAAGTGTCCCTCTTTTTTTCATGGTGTTTGACTATATCGGTTAACCGATGAAAATTATTTTAGCTTTGTTCAATTTGCATTTCGCGATGGTAATATTAAATACTGAAAAACGATAAACTATCTAGAAAATCAAGTTGTACTAAAGAGAATGTTTGGGATGCATAATTTTAA
>JAAYEK010000164.1 GCA_012728785.1 Bacillota bacterium
AAAGCCAATCAGAAATAGCTTCCGAGGAGAGAGGGGCAAATCATTTCCGACTATAAGCACTGATTACCGCGGGGTGAGTTGCGTTTAGACAATTTTTAATCCCCTTCACAAACTCCTTCAGTATCAAATCTTGCATAGACCATTTTCAGATAGAACATAAATGTTTTACTGTGCAAAAAGTATCCATCTAAACCCCGCCGTACCGACATCTCTATCCATTCTGTTCCCGTATCTACTTCAACACGATCACCTGATGTTAGTTGGTGATATGAATCCCGGTTGTACATGGCAAAGGAACCATTATGCTGTAACATAATAAACCCTTCAAAAATCATTCTTATAACCCCTCCTCATCCGTTGTTATTAGGTTCAACAGCAAACTGCCGGGTTTAATATGGACCTGTATTTTACGGCCTATTTTAAAACCGTTTTCTGCCAACCAATTACCGGAAAGACGAATGTAAGGGACTTTTTTGTTCTTGTTATAGATTGAACTTACTACAATTTGACGGTGGTTTTTCATTTGATCCCTCCTCTCTTTTTTTGACCACCCGAGAGGAAAGCCTTGGGATTATGTAGAATAAATAAGCAAGCTACGCAAGGCTTGCCCTTACGTGGTGGCGGAAGGCTATCAGTTACACTTGCCAGGTGGGGACTGGTAGCCTATAAAAAATATACTTATCCATTACTATGGATATATTATACATATATATGTAGAAAATGTCAACAGATGGAGACCAATCGTTTGACTACCAATTGAAATAACACTATAATCGATATAAAGGAGTAAAAAATAATGCCATTTTCGTTTAAACCATTATGGAAAATACTTATAGATAGAGGAATGACCAGAGAAAATCTAAGGACGGCTCTTAAACTTTCCCCAACCACTATGGCAAGGATGAGCAAAGGGAATCATGTTTCAATGGAGGTCTTAGGTAAGATCTGCGAATACTTAGAAGTTCCAATAGAAGAAATAGTCACTTACATGCCAGAGAAAAATATAGATAATAAATAGAGTCCCAGAATATTATCGATGAGTAACAGCCTTTTATTCCCCCCCCAACACCGCGTTCTATGACCTAACAGATATTATCAAACTCCACTAGGTTTAGTCTCTAGAGCAATGATACCATTAAGGAAAGCAACAAACACTAAAATTTCTAGCCCCTCTTTCCTGAGATACTAATCAAAACTTGCTTCTGAGGAGAGAGGGGCTAATCTATTTCGGCTAAAAAGCGCAACGCGGGATGAGGCGGTTGGCGTTCTTCCTTCACGGGATCCGAATTTTTGTAGGAAGATGGACATCTGGTCAACTGCATCAAAGAGCTATGATAAATATCATTCCCATTAATACTATTAACCAACAAGAAATTTTAAATCCTTGGATTATAATTGGCTTTTTAAATATATCAGACGATTTCTCAATAATCTTATCCGCTGCAAGGTATAAAAATATTCCAATAAAAATGGTAAATAAGCCTACTAAATTATTAGATACGAAAAAGGCCCTTAACCCTTGCGGGTAATATAATAATGCAATTAAAGCGCCAACAAATAAAATAATCCCTAAAA
>JAAYEK010000165.1 GCA_012728785.1 Bacillota bacterium
ATCCCTCTTCTCTTTAATAGACTTATGCGTAGCCATGATTTTACACCTCACTTAACTTTCACACTAAAAGCATAATGACACTTAGGACAACTCAAATCCCTATAATCTCCGGTATCAACAGGCGCACGATACTCCTTTAATTTCTCATGAGCCGCCTTTACACTCTCCTCTGTAACAACTTTCTCCGCAATTTCAGGATCAAACGTTGGTTCAAATTTATTTTGCACGTCCGAAAAATCTAAACCAGCAATATGTAAAGTACTAAAATCAATAGTTAATGCTTTAGCGTAATCCAAGAGAACTTCCTTAGAAAACACACCATTAACATTATTTAATTCCAAAACTTTAAGACGTGCATCCTTCTCATCTTCGGCTTCTACAATAACCACAGGAAGTTTTGGAATGGAATAGCCCTGTGTTTTCAAATAATCCAAAGCCAAATAACGACCATGCCCATCAAGAATCAAATACTCTCCATCCTTATCCCAAATAAAGAAAGGACACGAAAAACCCTGCTCAAGAATATATCCAGCAAGAATTTCAATATCTTTTTGAGTACGTAATTTAAACCGACCTTGAAACGGAACAATCTGATCAAGATCTAAATAATCAGAAGTCGTACAAGCCAATTTAATTTCTTTTACTTCATTCTCCATCTTTACTCTCCTCTACATTTTCATCAACATTCTCATTATACGTAAAAATAAATGCCTCGCCACACTCAGGACAATAAACAACCATTTCTCGAATCCCGTCATCAGATTCGCCATGAACAGTAGCAGCAACACCTACAACAGCAGAAGTATCCGAACTCCCACCAATATCTACCGCCTCTGAATCCGCAGAAACAATACCAGAATCAGTCGAAGCAATCCCGGAAACAGAAGAAAAATCACCGCCAAACGTCACATCAGAGAAATCACCACCCCATGCGGCATCTATCTCTGGTTGAATATTCATTTGTGCCTGTTGTAAAACCTTCATTTCCGCATCTAACCTTTCGAGATCAAGATCGGGATAATTATAATCCGCCAAATCCACATCAGGAATATCTTTAACCAAATCCCGAAATCCCGTATCTGTATACCGCCCCGAAACCACATTTATCTGAATAAGTTTAGTTCGGGCCTCACTCTCATTCTCTGCATCAATATAAACAACAGGCAACTCAGGAATATCATATCCCTCTCGTTCCAACTGAGTCAAAGCCATAATACGACCATGCCCATCCAAACAAGAGCAAACACCATTGGGCTGCCTCCATACAAAAAACGGAAAAGCAAAACCATGTCGCTGAATAGACGTAATTAAATGATCTACATCATCCTGTGTTCTTGTTTTTAACTCTCCCTGAAAATCCTGAATTTGCGTAAACGGTAAAAAGGTATCCGATTTACACGTAACTTTAATTGGTTTTCCCATAGTTATTCCTCCTGTTCAAACCCACCATCTTTAACAATATCTTTAACCGCCTCACTCTTTATATCTTTCTCCTCTACCATAGGAGTATTAAAAGCCCAAGCACGATTATACACTACATTTTTATATAACTTGGCATATCCAGTAATGTGTTTTAGACGCACCAATTCTTCGGCTTCAAGACCCAACTCATTACATATCTCAGCATCAGACCTGCCTTCATACAACATTTTATAGATCATATTCGACATACCCTGAACCGAATGAGTCCCCCTCGCTCGATTATGTCGAACTGTTGCAGCCATACGTTCCGCAAGCGTCTTCTTTAACACCACTACCGGTAAATATCCATCAGTCAACACCGCAATATCCGGACAAAGCTTTATTATAGAATAACGATGAAAGCCGTCAATTACAATATACTTTTTCTCTTCATCATCCCAAGCGACAACAACCGGCTGCGTATACGAATCATGTTTAATACTCGTATACAATAACTGCATTTCTGTTCTTGCCACTTTATTCGGGTTATAATCGTTAGCCTGAACTTCCGAAATATGCACCCACTTAACACAAGCAACCGCATGAGGAATACCAGAAGCCTCAACCAGCTTTTCTAATATTTGAGTATGAAGACGGCACTTTTCTGCAATCGTTTTACCTTCAAATACACTTTTAAAATCGAAATCCATTAAACAACCTCATGAACTACCATAGCACCATCTGCTTTACTATCTTCCAATTTTCTAGCCGCATCTTGTCCCGCCCTACCAAACGTCTCACTAATACTATGTGAACTAACAAAACGCCCAACAAGAACACCCGCAACATCACAAATTAAAATAGAATCAATCTGCGCTCTTATAGCTGCCATTTCTAAATCAGTATCCATATATTTATTACACTTAGCCAAAATTCCAGCCAATACCGGTTTCTGCTCTTCTGGTACCAGCGCCTCAAATAAATAATCTCTATAATCACGCCAAGAAGTAAAAACTGACGGAAACTTAGCCGGACATTTATATGATTCTCTAGCCTGTTTAAAAGAATTAGAACCCATCAATCTCTTTTGAACACGCCCCCAACAATCAGGCTCAATCTCTGATAAAATAGAAATAGAACCCATGCCCATCTCGTGACAA
>JAAYEK010000288.1 GCA_012728785.1 Bacillota bacterium
AAGAAAACTATCTTTCTTTTCCTGTTCTGTTTTACGCGGGTATTTATCTTTGTGTGATTTAGCATTTTTCCAGGAAACGTGCTGGTATTTGGCTTTCCCGTAGCTTCCGACCGTTTCAAATGCTTCTGAGATCAAATATTTGTCGCCTTTTTTTGAAAAGGCATAAAGCCACTTTTCGTCGGGAACGACAGTTGGTGTATCGGTTTCTTTGCCGTCATTGTTGGCACCTTCATAAGGTAGAAGGTGAGGTTGCAGAGGGTGTTTTATTTTATCAATGCAATCGGATGGATCAAAAACTTCGATTCTGTCATTATCCCATGGAAACCCGATCAGCCGTCGAAAGTTTTCAATGGTGTATTCACGCACATCAAGAGGACAGGTTGCAGTTTCAGTTAACTCCCTCCTTTCAATCGGACAGGGCTTGCCATACTTTCCTCGCACCACAGGTTCGTGCTTGAGCTCAAAGGTGTCGCAATCTTTGAGCGGACAGTCCAACGGAACTGCAAAAAATTCTGAAAAAACAAGAGATCTTTCCCAATGTAACCCAATACAGCGTTTGTAACTGCATCTTTTGCAAGTGTCAGGAATCTGTTCTGGTTTATTCATGATCTTTCATTTCTCTGAATAAAATTGTATTTGCAAACAGTTTCAATTCACAATAGCAAAAAACCATTTTTGCAGAGTCACATAATATGATTCCACTCCATTTAAAATTCCCCATTTTGTTAATGAGGTTTTATCTGCATTTCTGATATACCAGTAAAACTAACCGGGTCCATTTAAGCTTCCACGGCAGATCAGGTACCATTAATGACCATGTTTGCTTCAGAAGCAAAAACAAGTAATGCAACAGATTCAACTGTCAGTAAAGAAAAACTTGGAAAGTATAAGATATCTTAAATAAATAGGCTTATGCTTGTAATGTGCCCACACACGTTTCCTGCGAGTGGTTCATTAAATCACTTGGGCACCTCTACTCAAATTCCGAATTTTAATATAACTCGTGCCAGAAAATGAGTTTAAAATTCCTGGGTGCTGTAATTCAGAACTGGAAATCGAGATACAAAGCCTTTTCGATTCTTTTTCCGCTATCGTTGTCGTTGTCGATATCGATATCGATATCGAAATCTGAAATCCGAAATCTGAAATCTGAAATTAGATATTCGATATTCGATATTTCTTTTAAACGTTCTCTTCCCTTCAATTGATTCCGGCAAGTGCATAAGTTATAATTCTGGTATTAAATGTATAGACTTTAATTACAGTTCAATAATGAATAAAACAGTGATTTTATTACTGTTATGTGTTTAAATGGATCTGAGCTCATGGCAACTCCTGAAGAAAAATCACGCCTGATTATAGATAAAATGCTTCGCGATGCTGGCTGGGTTATACAGGATATGAAGCAATTTAATCCCGGTGCAGCGACTGGAATCGCAGTCCGGGAGTTCCAGACCAGTACTGGGCCGGCAGATTACGTTTTATTTGTTGACCGAAAACCTGTTGGAATTATCGAAGCTAAAAAAGCAGGTGCAATACCTACTACTTTTGAGGCGCAATCGAACCGATACAGCCAAAGCAATTTAAAATATGCAAATGTTTCAGACCTGCCATTCGTATATGAAAGTACCGGAATAGAGACAAGATTTACCGATAAGCGTGACCCTGTACCCCGTTCCCGTGAACTGTTTTCCTTTTTACAACCCGAAACTCTGCAGGATCTTCTCAGGCAGAGCGAACCGCTTCGTGCACGGGTAAAAAAAATGCCCCCACTTGATCCTTCCGGACTTCGAAAATGCCAGGAGAGAGCAATAAAGAATCTCGAAGTTTCGTTTAAAAAGAATCATACCCGTGCTCTTGTGCAGATGGCAACGGGTAGTGGGAAAACCTTTACTGCAATAACATCGGTTTATCGCCTGCTCAAATTTTCAAAAGCTAAAAGGATTCTCTTTCTGGTAGACACAAGAAATCTCGGGGAGCAGGCAGAGCAGGAATTTCAGGCATATACACCGGTTGATGATAAACGAAAGTTTACCGAACTTTATGTCGTACAAAGGTTGTCTTCGGGGTTTATAGATCGATCCAGTCAAGTTTGTATCAGCACAATTCAACGGATGTATTCGATTCTTAAGGGCGAAGAACTGAGCGAAAGCGCAGAAGAAATATCTCTCAACGAAGTACAGTTTCAGGCAGATAAAGCAAATGATGTTGTTTACAATAAACTTTATCCCCCGGAATTTTTCGATTTCATCATCATCGATGAATGCCATCGCTCGATCTACAATCGCTGGAAGCAGGTTCTTGATTATTTTGATGCCTTTCTTATTGGATTGACAGCTACACCCGACTGCCGCACATTCGGATTTTTCAATGAGAATGTTGTATCCGAATACACGCATGAAGATGCTGTGGCGGATGGCGTTAATGTTCCTTATGATGTATATACAATCGAGACAGAGATAACAAAACGGGGCTCTCACATAAAAGCTAAAGAGTTCGTTGATTTCCGATCAAGGCAGACAAGACAAAAACGATGGGCACAGCTCGATGATGATGTCGATTACAGCGCTCAGGATCTGGACAAAAGTGTTGTCAACCCAAGTCAGATACGACAGGTGATACGGGCTTACCGGGATAAACTTAAAACAGATATCTTTCCGGATCGCGATGAAGTGCCTAAAACTCTTGTTTTTGCCAAAACCGACAGCCATGCCGATGATATCATTAAAATTATCCGTGAAGAGTTCGGTGAAGGTAACGATTTCTGTAAAAAGGTTACCTACCTTGCCGAAGATGATCCCAAATCGGTACTTCAGGCGTTCAGAACAGCATATAATCCACGAATTGCTGTTACAGTTGATATGATCGCAACCGGTACAGATGTCAAACCGATCGAAGTACTAATATTTATGCGTGATGTAAAATCGAGGAACTATTTCGATCAGATGAAAGGCCGTGGTACCCGTATTCTTCAGGCCGATGATCTCAAAAAGGTGACACCAAGCGCACGGACTAATAAAACGCATTTTGTCATTGTGGATGCTGTAGGAGTATGCAAATCGATAAAAACCGACAGCCGACCACTCGAGCGCAAACGATCTGTACCGATGAAAGATCTGATGCTCAATGTCATTATGGGTAGCCGTGATGAGGATACTGTTACATCACTTGCGAACCGTCTTGCACGGCTGAATAACGTACTCGATAAGGATGAGCGAGCCAGATTTAAGCAAAAGGCGGGCGGGAAGGCTATAAGTGAGGTAATTCACGAGCTCTTTGATGCTTTTAATCCCGATAAAAATATCGAGCGTGCGCGCACCGAATTTGCAATTCCTGATAATAAGGAACCAACAGAGAAGCAGATTAAAAAAGTGCAGGAAAAAGCAGCATTTGAAGCAACAAAGGTTTTCGATAACTCAGATTTGCGGGAATTTGCGGAATCTGCGCGAAAATCTCACGAACAGATTATCGATTCAATCAATCTCGATAAGGTTATTTTTGCAGGATATGATAAGCAGGCGCGTGAGCAGGCAACTACACTGGTAGCGGATTTTAAAGCATTTATCGAAAAAAACAAAAATACAATAACGGCATTATCCATTTTTTACGGCCAGCCCCGGCGTCGGCGGGAGCTTACCTTTCAGATGATCAGTGAGTTGTGTGATGTTATCCGCAGCAGCAAACCGCGTCTAATGCCGTTTAATCTATGGCAGGCGTATGAAAGGCTTGAGAAAGTTGCAGGAAAACGTCCCGAAAATGAACTTGTGGCACTTGTCTCACTGATTCGCCGGGTATTAAATATCGATAGTGTTCTTACGCCCTACGATGGAATCGTGAACAGAAATTTCCAGACCTGGGTGATGAACCGTCATAAGGGTAATGCACCCAAGTTCTCTGAAGAGCAGATGAAGTGGCTGCGGATGATTAAAGACCATATCGCAACA
>JAAYEK010000016.1 GCA_012728785.1 Bacillota bacterium
GACCCCACAAAAGTCACCAAAATGGGCCGGACTCGGCTGATCCCATCCATGGGGCCTCGTCTTGTGGAGATCCTGTCCCATAGAACCGTGTGGTTCCGGCCCTCCTGCAATAGCTCCTGCCGCTACCGGACATCCATGTCCTCTCGCTTTTTCGTCCCAGCCTGGGACACACATCCGTGACACTCGGAAGGAATGCTTCGCGACTTAATTAGACGGTCACCTCATTTGACCGTCTTCAGGGTTGTTATATTGGGCCGACGGCGTAGAACTTCCTGTTCTCGTGCCGCGCGGGTTGGATAACATGGATGTATCATCGTTTTAAGACAAATGCCAGAAGGATAAAATATTGACCGTATAGAAATGAGCGGTCTTTTTGTTTTTGTGTGCCTATGTATGAAGATTTCAATTATTTCTTAATCAGAACAGTTTTATAGGTAATTCTAGCTTTTTAATGAGATATCAAAAATCGTGTTGATAAGAGATTAAAGACACCGAAATTTGTATGTATAGTCTATTAAAAACCAGGAAAAACAGGAACGATGTAGAAATATCAAAGTATTAAAATATATTGAAACTACAACCAAAGCCAAGCAGTACCTAGTCCCAATAACTTAAAGCGACTGACCTAACCTGGATCAAATGGCCTTATTTACGCTATCCAGTATAGCGATACGGGATGATAAAACAAGTGGGTGTTATGCCATGTGGTGCAAGAATTGTAACAGAGAAACAAATAGCGAAACATGCGAGCTTTGCGGTGCTGCCACAGAGCAGGATACTCCTGTTTTAATATATTGGTGTGATGATTGTAAGACACCGATTATCAAATCAGCAAACAGAATAGATAAAAATATCTGTTCTTTATGTGGAAATAAAACTACTTATTTAAGCGCAGATTTGCGCCCAGTATTTCCGGAAGAAAGATTAATGATTGAAATATTTACTGCAAAGCCGTTTGAATACATAAACAAAACCGTTTGGGCAGCTGATAACCGTTATTATATTGATGGTGAATCGAAGACGATTCCAATTAGTGCATATAAAAAGGGTTCTGCTGAAGAAATAGCGGACATGCTTAAAAAATATAAGCGACAAAACAACTATGACTTTTTCAATCAAACCATAGACAAGTTTGTCAAGGCCAATACAGAAAGACTAAATTACATCTTTGATGAAGCAACCGGGTTTATCAGGGATGTTGCTAAAAAATATCCAAGTGAAAATATTGTGATTTCATTTTCAGGTGGCAAAGATTCAACTGTTACCGCCGATTTAACTGTACGAGCCTTGAGTAATCCAAACTTAGTACATATATTTGGTGATACTACCCTTGAATTTCCATTGACAATTGAGTACGTTAAGAGATTTAGAAAAAATAATCTAAAAGCGATTTTTAAGACAGCCAGAAACAAAGAACAGAACTTTTATGAGGTTTGCGAGGATATTGGGCCTCCTGCCCGAATGCTTCGGTGGTGTTGTTCCATGTTCAAGACAGGACCCATTACTCGTATACTGAACAGTCTGTATCGTGACAAGAGCATTTTAACTTTTTATGGCATCCGTAAAAATGAGTCCGTAAATCGTAGTAAGTATAACCGTGTTGAAGATGCAATTATTGTAGATGAAGATGGCAATAGGATTGGTAATGATAAAATTAAAATACAAAACCAAACAGTGGCAGCACCCATCTTCTTGTGGAAGGATATAGATATTTGGCTCTACATTTTAGGTGAAGGGATAGACTTTAACGATGCTTATAGGCTCGGTTATGATCGTGTGGGATGTTGGTGTTGCCCGAATAACAATGAAAGAGCACAGCTATTATCTAGAATTTTTTTACCGGACCAAGCTCGAAAGTGGCGGGAATTTTTGATTGATTTCGCTGTCAAGATTGGCAAGCCTGATGCAGAGGTCTATGTTGATAGCGGTAAATGGAAGGCTCGTCAAGGCGGTAATGGCCTTACAGCCGCAGAAGATGTCAAAATCAAGTTTACCAACTGTACGACTGAGTATAACGCAAGGGTATATAAGCTTAACCGCCCGATTGATGATAGTTTTTTATGTTTATTAACTCCATTTGGTAAGGTTTCTAAGGAGCTTGGGAGAAAGCTCATTAATGAAACAATTGTAATTGATATTAAAACTAATGTTCCAATTATATCTGTACAACCTTTTTCTCAGGACGGGTATGATTATGCAGTAAAAATAAAAACAATGAATGTTGCAAAACATGATGATTTACAAAGAATGATCGGTTATCAGGTGAGAAAATTTAATGCTTGCCGTAAATGTTTAAAATGCGAATCGTTATGCAGGTTTGGTGCTATTTCAATAATCGGTGACGAATACCGCATTAATGAAAGGAAATGTAAGCGTTGTAAGATGTGTGTGACAGCAAAATACCTAGACGGGGGATGTTTGATGGATAAATATCTCAAAACAAAGGAGGAATAGTATTGATAAAAAGATGGCAAAGGAATATTGCCTTCGGTAGATAAGGTAGTTGTTGCGCTTATTAGAAGTA
>JAAYEK010000166.1 GCA_012728785.1 Bacillota bacterium
CGTCGGCGCTAAGGGCCATACATTTTATTTTTTGGTCATGACCGCTGATAGTGGTCAATAAGTTTCCAGTGGCTCCATCCCATAGTCGAAGCGTCTCATCACAATGAGAAACGATGATTTTACCATCCAAATTAAAAGTAATTTGCCGAACCGTATCGGAATGACCTGATAAAGTTAGTATGCTGTTATCTAAAACCGTCCATGACATTTTATTAGTGTCAATCGCGCCGTATAATTTATATTTAGATAAAAGTTCCGTTCCTTTGGTTTGCGATAAAGTTTTAAAATCAACCGTATTTCCAAGGTTGGTTGTAGTAGTGGTTGTAATTTTGGTATCTAAAGTATATATGGTATTAATGTCCACATCCTTTACTTTGTTAAATTTGACTTCATAAAAGTAGCGCTGATTCGCTTCAAATTTAAATGGTTTATGCTTATAATAATCAAATGACCGTTCAATCAGATACTCCCCCGGATCGAAGATTGCCGTGCAATAGGATGCCGGAGGGATTGTCATAATTTGACCGGCTTTTTTCCGGATGTTATCTTTGATAAAAACACAACGAAGGGTTTCCGGTTTTTCTGTAGTTTGGGTCCTGATAAAATATACTAAACACCGGCCCGGTGGAATGTCGACCGTAATTGGTGATTGGGTTTCGTTTTGGGACATCGTTGCAGATCCGGAAAAAATGATAACAAGAGCAACTAAAAAAGAAAAAGCCCGATATGGATTGAACGATCTTTTCATTAGATTCACTCCCCTAAAAAGCTTTGGTATTGTTTATATTATTATAATTATAGCAGTAAATCAATAATTTGGGTATCCCTTAAGGTAATAGCTGGAAAGATTCTATTTCATCGTCCCTGAACGTAGTAATGTTAGCCAACGTCCGCGCAACTCCCGGCTTTCATCCAGCAACCGACATAATTTAACAATCTCGATTGCAAATCTAAATGTTCTTTCCGACAAATCACTTTTCATTTTTATTTCACCCTTCACACTTCAAACTTCACACTTATAAAAATTTAAAGCAAAAAGCCCGCAGAATTTTCCGCAGGCTTTAAATTTTTATTTTGGTAGTCCCAACGGGATTCGAACCCGTGTCTCCGCCGTGAGAGGGCGGTGTCCTAGGCCTCTAGACGATAGGACCGAATTAAATTGTGAATTTTCTTGGCTGGGGGAGAAGGACTCGAACCCTCGCTGACGGGGCCAGAACCCGGCGTCCTACCACTAGACGATCCCCCAACGCGCATATTATATTATACAGTCCCGCCGGATACCTAGTCAAGTAAAAAAATAATAGTAAGTTCAGGGCTTTTTACCTTGAACGTAGAAATCCAGTGATTTCGTTGATCAACCGTAGTGGATCTCCTTCCATTATTGAAGGATCGCAATTGCCGCTTTAATTCGGCGTAACACCCGTTCTTTACCCAAAGCTTGCAGCATCTCGTACATTCCCGGAGTAGCGGTTTTACCGGAGACTGCGACACGCAAGGGCATGAAGACATCGCCCATTTTCAAACCCATTTTTTCAGGAAGCGGATGGAGAGCGGCTTCCAGGTCTGCGGTTTGAAACGCAGCCGGGATTCCTTCGATCGTCTCCAATAATGTGTTCAATACCTTAAGCGCCGTTGCCGCGTCTGATTTCTTAGGTATCAATAGCTCCCGGGCGGGAACCGGAATCTCCTCCTGCAGGAAAAAGTCGATCCAGCCGCTAATGTCGGTTAACAGCTTCAACCGCTCTTGGACTAAAGGCATCAGCTGTACTAGGTATTCGAAGCGTTCCGCCGGACAAGGATCCGGTAATAACCCGCCCTTCTGTAAAAAAGGCAAACAACGCCTGGCCAAATCCTGCGGCTCCAAGTTGCGAATATAGACGCCGTTGTACCAGTTAAGTTTATCAGTGGCAAAACGCACCGGCGAAGCATTAACCCGAGCCAAGCTAAACATTTTAATTGCTTCTTCTTTGGAGATCACCTCTTGGTCATTCCCCGGGTTCCAACCTAAGAGTAGTAAAAAGTTGAATAAGGCCTCCGGCAGATAGCCCAACTCACGATACTCTTTAACACTGGTGGCTCCGTGCCTTTTGCTCAGTTTCCCTTTACCATCCGGTGATAAAAAGATCGAAAGATGTACAAATTCCGGATGCTCCCAGCCGAACGCTTGATATAACAAGACATGAATCGGCGTACTAGGCAGCCATTCTTCGCCGCGCAAAACGTGAGTCACCTTCATAAAATGATCGTCAATTACGTTGGCAAAATGGTAAGTTGGAAAACCATCCGATTTGATTAAGACCAAATCTTCCAAAATACTGTTTTCAAATTCTAAATCGCCCCGAAGCAGGTCTTTGACAATGGTTTTTCCAGTAAGAGGCGTCTTGAACCGAATAACCCGCTTCATTCCTTCCTGGGCCTCAGGTGAACCGTCACGGCAATGCCGGTCATAGCCAACTTGTTCCTTGGCCCCTTCCTGGGCTTGCCGGACTTGTTGAAGTCGTTCCGGAGTACAATAACAGTAATAGGCTTTCCCTTCATCAATTAGTTGTTGGGCATACCTATGATAAATTTCCAACCGCTCCGATTGAAAATACGGGCCAAAATCGCCACCAACTTCCGGACCTTCGCCCCAGTCCAACCCCAACCATTGCAAACTTTCTTTAATATCATCTAGTGATCCTGGTACAAACCGGTTCCGGTCGGTATCCTCGATCCTTAAAATAAATTTTCCACCGCTTTGTTGGGCCAATAGCCAATCATAAATAGCAGTCCGCGCTCCTCCAATATGTAAATACCCGGTGGGGCTCGGCGCAAATCGTGTTCTAATCACCTAAAACCACTCCCATGAAATTATGAATTCGGTTAACTTCATAATCATACCATAATTAAGCGAGGAAATAAAAAGAAATTCATCGCCTAATTGGTCGATTGATGAACTCCATCTTTTAACATTTATACCATCGGTTTTTAACTAGACAATAAAATAGAAATAATATATGATTGAATCGAGGTGAAGTCAATGCTATGTCCGCTTTGTAGCCAACACAAACTTTTACGGGCCGAGGGGAAATGGTATTGCCCCCATTGTTTTCATGTTTATCACCGTTTACCGCTCTATGGCACCGCATAAACCAAACGGCCGGGTCCCCCCCGGTCGTTTTAGTTTTCGGAATTCAAAATACAAAAGCGAAAGCTAGTGATGATTACAAATCTAAGGTTTAGCACCAACTACTTTTCCGACCTCTTTCGCCACTCCTTAAAAGTTTTTTCCCAATCTCCCTTTGCAACCCCATACTCAGAAATAATCGCAGTTACATATTTAGCCGGGGTCACATCAAAAGCCGGATTGTATACTTTCACTCCCGCTGGAGCCACTGTTACTCCGCCAAAGGAAGTTACCTCCTCCGCCGAACGTTCCTCAATGGGAATCTCAGCTCCCGTCTTTAAGCTTAGATCAATGGTTGAAAGCGGCGCTGCCACGTAAAATGGAATCTTATGTTCCTTAGCTAAAACCGCTACTCCATAGGTGCCGATTTTATTAGCCACATCTCCGTTGGCGGTGATTCGATCCGCCCCGACAATTACCGCTTGGACTTTCCCCAAACTCATTACAAAAGCAGCCATATTGTCCGTTATCAAGGTAACCGGAATCTGCTCCTGCATCAATTCCCAAACCGTCAAGCGGGCCCCTTGAAGTAACGGCCTAGTCTCATCGGCAAAAACACTGATCTGTTTTCCCTGTTCGACAGCAACCCGGATCGCCGCCAGCGCCGTGCCGTATGCTCCAGTAGCCAAAGCTCCAGCGTTACAGTGAGTTAAAATGCTCATACCGTCTTTTAACAAGGCCGCTCCGTTCTCACCGATTCTCCGGTTTATCAGTTCGTCTTCGGCGGCGATGACTTTCGCTTCGGCTTCGAACAAAGCAATCAATTCAACATTGGATTTTGAACCGGCAGACTTTAAAACTGCTTTTTGCCGGTTTAAGGCCCAAAAGAGGTTGACTGCGGTTGGACGAGTCCCGGCAAGTTCGGCGATTACTTTTTCAATCTCCTTGGGTAAATCAGAAGCCTCTTGATACTCCATAGCCCCCAAAACCACTCCAAAAGCGGCAGCGATTCCAATAGCCGGCGCTCCTCTAACTCGTAATTTTCTTATCGCTTCAGCGATCACTCGATAATCGGAAGTGGTTACGAACTTTATCTCTCCCGGCAAGCGAGTCTGATCAATCAAGGTTACCTTCCCATTTTGATACTCTATTGTTTTCCAAGCCATTAGCTTTCTCCCTCAATATTTTGTCCACATTCACAATTTATTCGGCTTTGACCCGCCAATACTAGACATCTTAAGATTAATTGCCTGAGCCGATCTTGATTATCCTTCATTACCGCCACTACTTCATGATGGGTCAAGGGTTTTTGGTTAAGACCCGCTGCCCAGTTAGTAATGGTGCTAATCCCGGTGTAACAGATGCCCAACTCCCTTGCCAGAACTACCTCCGGTACACCGGTCATCCCCACCACATCCCCGCCTAACTTTTGGTACATTTTGATTTCAGCCGCAGTTTCATAGCGGGGTCCTTCGGCACATACATAACAACCGGTAGGCTGGACCGAAACCTTAGTAAGGGCGGCCGCTTTGATAATTATTTGCCTAAGCTCCGGACAATAGGGTTCGGTCATGTCAACATGGGCCCGAAAAGCGTCTCCTTGATCGAAGAAGGTGAAGGGCCGCTGTTTGGTGAAGTCTAGAAATTGGTCGATAACCGCCATGGTTCCCGGCGGGTATTTCCGGTTTAAACTTCCTACGGCGCTGGTAGAGATGATCCGTTTCACTCCCAATTCTTTTAAGCCCCAAATATTAGCCCTATAATTAAGTTGGTGAGGCAAAAGGGAATGTTCCTTGCCGTGTCGGGGAATAAAAACCACCTCTACTCCACCTGCTTTTCCTAGCAACGGTTGAATGATCCCATAGGGAGTGTTAACTTCAATCTCTTTTGGTTCGGTGAATATTCCGGGCTGGTAAAAACCGGAGCCACCGATGATTGCTAATTCAGCCATAATAACCTCCTGATCACAATTATCTCAGACACAGCCTATTTTAATTTGGATAGTTTTTTTCTTAGTTGTTCCTCGATCTTCTCCGGCAAACGCACTACAGGTGGAAAATCCGCTTCGATCCGGTTCCCTTGATTGTTCAGGTTCAAATCAATCCGTTGTATTTTGGGTAAATAAGGCTCCAATTCCAATAAATCATGGAGCATCACCAAAGCCCCTTCCTTATCGGGAATCCGGCCCTTAGGAGTCGAATCCGGATCCAGTTGCGGATTGGGAGGTAAAGGCGATCCCACACAAGAAGGACATCCATTCTCGCAAGAACAGCCCATTATCAATTCTCGAGCCGCGTTAAACAACTCCTCCACCCGTTCAAAAGAACGAAGGGCAAAACCGAGACCCCCCGGATACTTATCATAAATGAACAACGCCGGAGAACCAAGATTGGCCAAGTCCACCACTGATCCAATATCGCCGCTATCGCACATTACCAAAAACGGCAATACTTCCGCCAGGACATTGGCGATCCCCAACAATCCCTCCACTGGGTCCTTGCCAAACTCCTTCACCAGATGTAAGGTGGACGGAGGCGGCACAACCCAGAAAGCATTGGTCTGCATGGTTTGCGGCTCTAGGTCAATCTTTCCAAAACCGATACTGTCCCGGGAACCAAATTTGATCTTCCGGAACAGGTATGGTTTAATCATTACTTCCACTCCGCCAAAGCCGGTCTCGGCCTTCCGCCATATGGATTCCAGCTCCTTTTCGGTGGTCCGGATCTGGACTTCGGTGATCGATTGGGTGAAATAGTCCACCTCCAACTTTTGGACGTAAGAAATCTTTTGAGGGACATTCATCTCTTTGACGAAATAAGTTTCACCATCATGCAGATAGATGGCTTCAGTATAAATCTGCTGGTAAGCGCTGGCCTCGTCCAGAGTCCCGATCACTTTTCCGGGAGTGGTTGCGGTGTCAACAATACTAAAGGTATTATCGGAAATGTTTCTCAAACTGACTTCGGTAGCGGGAAAACCGGCGCTCCGCCAGTAAAACCGGTTAGCGGTCCGTTGCAACTGGCCCCCTTCCAGTAATAATTCCAACAAGGCCGGGGCATATTCGCCAAACTGACGACAATCGTCCGCGATTATCGGGGCTTCAAAAGCGGCGCAACGGAGATGCCCCATTAAGATATGGGGATTATTGGGGTCAATTACCGCCGCTTCCGGGTTCTGGTCGAAGAAATACCCCGGATGCTTAGCTAAATATTGGTCGATGGGATTTTGATGCGGAATATAAATCACCAGGGAGTCTTCGCGTCCCCGCCCGACCCGGCCCGCTTGCTGCCAACTGGAGGCGATAGTCCCTGGATAGCCGACTATCAAACAAGCTTCGAGTTGTCCGATGTCGATCCCCAGTTCCAAAGCGTTGGTACTAGTTACTCCCAGCAGCTCGCCCTCGAACAATTGCCGTTCGATCTCCCGGCGTTCCTCCGGCAGGTATCCGCCCCGGTATGCCCGGATCTTCTTGGCCAGGCTGGGGCTGTGTTTTTGGAGTTGATCCTGGACATAACGGTACATCAATTCGGTTACCACTCGAGTTTTGGTAAAGGCAATGGTTGGAATCCGGTTTCGGATCAGTTCCGTCATTAAATAGGCCGCCTCGGAGTTGGCGCTCCTCCGTTCGGTCTTGGTTTGATCCAGATAAGGCGGGTTCCAGAAGACAAAATATTTTTTACCTCGAGGCGCCCCGTCCTGATCGATTAAGCGCATTGGCAAGCCAACCAAAGCTTCGGCATGGGCCTGAGGGTTGTTAATCGTAGCCGAGGTAGCGATAAACATGGGAGAACCGCCGTAATGATTGCAAATTCGGCGCAAACGCCGGAGCACATTGGCGACGTTGGACCCGAACACCCCACGGTAAGTATGAAGTTCATCGAGGACCACATATCTCAGATCCCCAAAAAACCGGGACCAACCCGGATGTTTCGGCATAATCCCCTGATGGAGCATGTCGGGGTTGGTCAGAATGATATTGCCGTTATCGCGTAATTTTTTACGAAGATTGACCGGTGTGTCTCCATCGTAGGTCCCTATTATTGGAGCTTCGTTTTCTCCTTCAAAAAACCGGAGTAAGTTTTTTAGCTGGTCCTGGGCCAAGGCTTTGGTAGGGTATAAAAAGAGGGCTTTGGAACGCCGGTCATTAAAAAAACTTTCAATTACCGGCAGATTGTAACAAAGGGACTTCCCGCTGGCGGTTCCGGTGACGATCACCGTATGGTCCCCGCTGCGGATGGCATTAATGGCTTCAGCTTGGTGGGAGTAGAGTTTTTGAATGCCTTTGTTTTGAAGCAGCTGGCCCATTTCCGGGTTCAATGCCGGGACAACTTCCCCAAAAGTGGGTTCCCGGCCCGGAATTTCTTGGATGAATGCGATCTGGTCTTGATAATATTGGCTATTCTTTAATTCATTTAAAAATCGTTGGACATCCATAAAAATACCTCTCTCCACTGTTAAGTATTGATTCGACAGCAGAGGGAGGCTTCCTGCTTTTTTAGGGGGTAAACCATGTGAATGGAGCTAAAACCATTCGGTTATTCTGATTCCTCCCCATC
>JAAYEK010000167.1 GCA_012728785.1 Bacillota bacterium
CATTTATTGGTTTTTAATGGTCCAAGTTATCGCCTGAAACACTCTACTATTAATTGCTAATTTTGGAATTTAGGGTGCTGGGAAAATTAACTTCCGGAATGCATGATTTTACTATTGCCAAACACACGGTTATTAAGGAGAATGCAAATCAAACTGAATCAGATTATTGAAGAAAAAAAGCGGGTTAGCATGCCTATCGCCTCACCCCGCCCGCTGCCCCCGTCAGTCTCAGTCACTTAACAGCAACGCCCCTCTCCACGAACGTTACCCAATTTTGAATGTTTGGAGAGGGGCAGCATGTTTTATTCCCGGTTTTAGTTACTCTACTGTCATGGTCTATTAAAACCATAAACTCGAATCAACCATACTTCCCCTCTCACGACCTTCAAAACGGCCATACGTTGCGGGAGAGGGGAGCCGCAACCGGATATCATCAAGCACCCAAGTCACGGGAGGGGTGAGGTGATAAAAAGACTGTCATCTTTATCCTAGATCAATCTCAACTCAAAACTTAATGATCTTACAGAAACATATCCGTAATGTCGGACCAGTTGATAATCTCAGGTAATTGATTCCCTTCCAGATATAAGCCGAATAACTCTTTTACTATCTTGATATCCAGTATTTGATTTGAACGGACCTTTACTTCAGAACCGGCAATAATTACAAACCTAATACCCTCATCCTCAGAATCCCTTAACTGCGCTTTCCACTGTTTGAACTTTCCATTATTAAAATTCTCTCGAATCTCAACGGTAAATTCGATAGGCCCTCCGCCAACTTGAATATAATCTTCATTTTCGGCTTCTAAATACGCATACGAATTGCCAACGCCATCAATTTGGTCCAACATATCTTCAAGCTGTTCTTTTGTAGGGTTGACAATTTTTTGGCCAATTTCATTTTCAAATATCATTTTCATATCCTTAAGTTGTATTTTTTTATATTTAAATATATGCAGAACAACAAACATATGTTCTATAGTAACATTATAGAAAAAAACCATAAAGATGTCAATAAGATATGTTATTTCCCAAAATCAACCTGCTCTGATATCTTCTGAAGAGCCCCTTTTAGTACTTGATTTAAAGGTTCATCCCTTGACCAATTTTTTATAATGTCTTTGGCTAAATCTATTCTTTGTAAAATATAATTTGCTGCAACCATTCTCCACCTATAACCACTTCCGTTTAAAGTTAACCTAGGATCTTGACTTTCATAACCCTTAATTAAATTTTCAATTGAAGAATAATCATTCCAAAATGGTAATGCATAATCTTTAATATATTCACTTATAAGTTTACCTAATGTAATAACATCCGTAGTAAGAGTTAACGGCCACTCTACAAATACACGCTGGGGTCTTAGGTTCCCTATATTTGCAGCAGCTGTCGGCCAACCCTTTTTAAATTGTTCACCTTTTAAATATGAAACAATTTTTTCCATATTTTCATATGAAAAATTAGGAGTAACTGTAACATACCCGGATTCAGTTCCCTTTATATAGCGAAAACTGACTACTAATTCTTGTTTACAATCGTTTACTTTTCGAAAAAATAAACGGTTGTTTTTTAATTTAAACCCTTCATTCAACATTACAGGACTTAACCCCTCTATAACAAGTTGGTCAATTACCTCATCAATTTTTACAGCCATCAAAAACAGCTCCTTCACTTTAATCAACTTTGATTAATTCTGTAGTATCAATCCATTCAATACCAGCATTTCGTGCTTTAGCGCCTGTAGTTGAAAGTCCTCCATTATTCAAAAGTTCGTTATCAATAGCTCTTTGTTGGGCTGTTCGTGTTGCTGAACCACTTTTCACTTCAACACCAACAATTTTCCCATCTGGTTTTTTACAGACAATATCATATCTTCTTAAAGTCCCATCTCTACTTTTAACAGAAATTTCTGTATCTAGTATTTCATATCCTTTGTATTTAGGATCTGTCTTTATCGTTTCCATGGCTTTGTTTACACCCGGTGTGCCAGGTACTGTTCCTGTCTTTCCAGCAAATCTCCCCTTAGAATCTCTGATACTAGCATCTGGGTGTTGTTTGTACTGATTAGTACCAGTTTTTGGTTTCGTCCCCGCATTCCCCGCCGTTTTTGTCTGCCCAACCGTATCTATCTCCCCCGACTTCAACTTCAAGGCGGATGTAACATTTTTCCCACTAGTCGATGATGGAGGAGCTTTCCCGTAACCGTATGCCTATCGCCTCACCCCGCCCAATACCTAAGTGGTCTTAGTTACTATAGTGCAACACCCCTCTCCACGAATTTATCCGATTTTGAATGTTTGGAGAGGGGTGGCATGTTTTATTACGGGATTTAGTTACTTTACAGTCAGGGTCTATCAAAAACAAAAACCAGAAACTCGAATCTTCCATACTCCTCCTCTCCTCAGCATTCTGAAAAACCAACAGTCAAGGAGAGGGGGCCGCAACCAATTATCATTAAGCGCTTAAGTTACGCATGGGGGTGAGGCGATAATTCACTGCGAAATTCGGCATTAATGCGCTTGTCCGGATCGAGGCTGACCCGTTAATAGTCGTTGATATTGTCATAACCCGGAGACTTTTATTTGTTCAAGGAATTGATCACTTCCCTATTTTTGAATCTTGATTATGTCTATTTAGTACTAGATAATACTTGATCTACAAAAGTCTCAAAACGTGTAGGATCTTCAGCCTTGATTTTTTTAAGTAACATAACTATAGTGCTTTTTGCTTTTAAATTAACTTTATTTAAGACTTGGGCATATAATTTTCTTGATGGTTCATCATTTAGAATCCTATAATGTAATATTATGGCCCAATCTGTTGCATGAGGCAGCATATCTGGAATTGCTTTAGCCATCTCAAGAAGTCCCTCCTCACCTTCAAATTCTTCGATTGCATGTATCAGCCCAAACATAACTTCGTGGTTATTAGTACTATCATCAAATCCACTGCATAAATCTTTAATTAATTTGGCATCTTTCAAGGATAATAAATTTCCAATAGTTTCCTCAAAATTTATTACTTCATCTTCATTCTTAAGTAGTCGATTTTGTTGGAGTTTTTTTATTTCATCTTTTATATTCATAAGTTATTACCCCTTTATAAAAATATTCTTAAAAAACTCCTTA
>JAAYEK010000168.1 GCA_012728785.1 Bacillota bacterium
ATCCAAAGGTTTCACCACCATCATTTGAATATGCAAGACCGTTGATATTCCATTTCCAAAGCTTAGTTGCTTTTGTATAATCTTTATCATTTGAAATATACATAGTATTGGTTCCATATTGGTCTTGTGTAATGGTGACGTAGCCGTTGGTGGCCATGTTCATAATTTGAGTGGCATTTTCTTTGGCTTCTTTTAAAACGCTCTGAGCTTTTGGAAGGTTTTCAATTTTCCGCAAAATATTAGTATTGGTTTGGTTATTAACACTCGTCAAAGAAGTTTTGATAGAATCCCCGAGTTTAAACTGTGTTTTTTCCGGGCTATCAAGTGGAATTTCAAGTTTAGTAACTGGAAAATGTCGATCCATACCGTGAGGTTTAGAGATAACCCGAAGCTCATCGAGCAACTTAACTGCCTCATAATTCACATCTAAATAATGCAAATCCAAAGCACTAAGTTCAATAGACATATTGTCGAACTGAATATCGGAAAGATAAGCTTCGGCTTTGGATAACAATGATGATGCCGTACTCACATCATCCCAATGAATAACTTTTTCGATCCACCCGTATGAAGCCACTGCTTCGCTCGATTGCACATAAAAGCTACCATTATTCACACTTTCTACAGTTAAGTAAGCATCCAGAGCCTCAATTGGGCTTTCATCCAATCGATTACCAAGAGGAATAATTACTGTAGCAAATTCCGTTAGATCCCATTTGCGTGTAAAATCCAGAAGATTCTTGCCAAATTCGATTATCTGACTATTAGTATTGGGGTAATCTGCTAAATAATCCAGGTATCTTACACCATTAACTTTACGAATTCTGAGATGCCCTCCAAGTTTTTTTACAAGCTTTTCATTGATGCACTCTATAGTTTTTTCGTAATTAGTGTAGCGATATGTAGGGTCATTGGGATCAGTAACCGTTACGCTGCCAATGGTAAATTGCTTATCGTTAGTCACCTTAGAATTATGAATAGTTATCAAAGTTTCTAAAAATCCTCGAACCGTTTGCCCATAATATTCAGCTGGGGGTTGTGTACTATCGTTTAAAAATGCAAGTTCGCCCTCACAAAAAAGAACCCTATTATTCCAAAAATCCTTATCTTCTGATAATACTCGACCGGCCCATATCTCTTCGCCATCTTTGTGAACCGAAATATCACTTACCATTCGAACTATGGTACCGTATCCGATGTTCGATGGTGGTAAAATCATTGATAATGAACCCGCTGCGCTGTCTTCAAGTGTTAATTTCGGATCTATAACTTTTATATTGTCGAGAGCAAAAGCATCGTTGTATATACAAATACCATCGGCATAAATCGAATACATAATCACAACCTCCCTTGTCTGAAATTAATTGATACAGTACCCGTACCAGAAACACACTTGAAATATATGGTTACGGTGTCCCCAAGGAATAAAAATTCGGGAATCTGTGTTGTCCCATTTTGAACTAATTTGGTTATGTCAATTCCTAATTTATTGTTGATAAATCGGATATACATACCGTTTCCTGATACGGTGCTAACAATAAACGACGGACAAACAGGCGCTCTCCCAAATAAACCTTTTTCAAACGTGTGGGCTTCATAAGAATCTGTAACAGAAATATTTTTAAATTTATTTGTCGGGATAATCCCTGTATAAAAGTTAAAAGTATCCCATTCCCAGTCATCTAATGACGCATGAGTAAGCCATTTATATGGACCAAGATTATAGTCAATAATAATCCTTGATCTATCTTTGCTGCTTTTCCATTCGTTAATAGTAAAGAGGCCTTCGTAGAAATATTCCCGATCGTCCTCTAAAATAGCTCGCATAGTTCGTCCATGTAAATAATCCATAATGTCGGAATAGGCTTGATACCATTCTTTATATCCGTTCATAACAATGAATTCTAAACTACCCTCTCGGTTTTCATAAACCGGATACCCGGTGAGTGATTCTGACAAATCAATAGAACCATCTGCACCGGGTATATCTAAAAGCTTTCTTTTTAGCGACGGAGGATTAAATACCGGACGTGAGGAAGGAACAATGTGCCAATCGTCCCACGTATTCTTATCTCCGAAAGTAATTGAATGGTACAATTGTTAAATCCCCCTTCCTTCGTAAATTACTCGTTGTCCAAAAGAAGAATCCAAAGGACCTACTAATGCTCCAACTAATGAGCCAGTATCCATCACGATCTTTAATTTACTCATGGTATTGGCCAAAACCGACATGTCATTACGAAGTTCTCCTATTGCTTTTACTACGTTATCGTTGTCTGATACGATGTTACTTTGATTATCGGACGCAAAATTATTCATACCCATGCTGGTTTTTCCGGCTAATTCGATTGATCTTTTCGAGTAAAGCAACCCGTTAATTTCATCAGCGCCACTTGTTATAGCAGACAAATCAAGTACCGGTCGGATCGTCGGCTCCATATCCATATCAGAGTTCAAAGCATCTGTTATTCCTGAAATAGCGCTAGATATTCCATCAATAGCGCCTTTCCCAACGTCCTCAGATGCATCTGCCACTTTCGAAGAATAGCTTTTTAAACCTTGAATAAAGCCTTCGTCAGCGTATTTACCAATATCAGCAAACACTTTAGAAGGTGAATTGTTGCCTAACAGATTATTAGCTGCTGAAATAACATTAGA
>JAAYEK010000169.1 GCA_012728785.1 Bacillota bacterium
AGCGCAAATATGGACATGGCGGGGTTTTTGAGGTGATAGCCTTTTTTCCAATTCCATCCCTCAATCCGCTGCTTCGCGATTTTGAAAACGTCGGACACCTGCGCCTTGATACTATCTATCTCATCGGTCCCTTGCCACGGCATCAGGCTATTACATAATATTCCATTCTCAGCCGAAACCAATTGCAGCTCCTCGGCCCCGTGCTCCTCAATTAACTCTTGCTTAAGCTCCCTGGCCTTAATTGCAAGCCTGGCCTCGTACCGTCCGCCTGCATAATAATTAAAAGTATCTCTATGTATATCTAGAGCAGTGGACAGATCCGCAATATTGGGCGCCTCGTCGAGCTGGTCGCACCTGTCGAAATAGCTGTTTATTGCCTCCTTAAGATTATCTATATTACCCCACTTTAGCTGTCCTCTTGCCGCCAAATCGCTCAACTCCTTTATTTATCATGCTTTAATCGTACTTTATCCATTGGTCAAAGATGGTCAAATATGTTTTATCGGTGTTTTCTTTGTCTATTTTGCACAAAATTACGCTTTAAAATTTTTTAACTTTGGTTATTTTACCTGTATTATTATGGCGTCAAGGTGCTATACTAATAGTGTATCCATAAAAACAGCATACAGAGTCCGGCTGCCGCGAGCAATTGGCATACAGCCGCCGGAAGTAACCACTACATCGAACCGTCTGAGATAACTCACTGATGAGCTCCTGGGATGGAGCGAAACGGAAATTGAAAGGGGATATGAATCATGATTATGAACGCTTGCGTAAAAACTAAAAAAATGGTTGATGAAAACATCTGTAAAAACTGCAAGGAAAATTGCCGACATGCAGGAGAACCAACAACAAGAGAACGCCTCGACATGGCGACATACGGTACGGTGGAATATTGGAACGGAGAAAAAGATGAAGCATTGTAAAAGTCGAAACCGCTTCGGCGGTCTGCTGGAAATGGTCTACCGGCACTGATGAGACAGACCAACGAAATTAAAAATTTGAAGGGAGAAATTGAAATGAAAAAGAATTTAAGCGAAACCTACAGAAATTGGAGACTTGCAAGCGAGGAAATGTTGGAAGATGGCTACACAGGGAGTCTAGACTGTGGCGAGAAAAAGGTTAGAGAAGATTTTTCAAATTTTGCAGAATTAGAAGAAGAAATTACATTTGAACAAATGTTTGAACTTGAAAAAGAGTACGAAAATTTCGGATCCGTTGAATTTGAGGGCAAGGCCTATAAACTCACGGAAAACGCGTACTCCGACAATTACGGCACTGATGGCGGGATCCGCTATTATGCCAGCGCTACAGATGGCAAAGGCAAAGAGCATAAAGTTACTTGGGACACCACCGCCGAATGGGATCAGGCTAACGAGCAATACAAGCAGACCGGCGAATATAGCCCGCTGCTTGATGATGAATCCAACGCCTGTGACTGGGATTCTCCGGCCGAGGTTGTCGAAATCTAAAAATCCCCTGACGAGTCGCTGAAAATTGCGACGAAACCCCGCAAGGGGTCGGGATTGATACCTTTATCAAATCAATAGAAAATGCGGGAGGTTTTACAATGAATAAACAACAAAAAAATTACGCACTAGCAAAATCAATGCTTGAGGTTTTGGAGGCAAAGGAGGCTGAAATTGAACAGATTTACATTAAAGAGCATGGCATTGTCAACGAGGGCGGCAGCACGCCAGAAGTGATATTTATGATCGACGATGAAGCCACGTTCGATAAGGCCAATGCGGAAGTCAGCAAGCTCGTTGAAGCTTCCGGGCTATGGGCTAAAATCCTAAAGGCTAGAGATGATTTAAAAACGGCAGAGGACGAGCTTATAAAATATGGGCTATCTATTGCACCAAAGCATGAGCGGGAAGCTTTAACAAAGGCGACAAAAACCAATTACACCACACGCAGAAAAATAATTGATCTTGTGTTTAAGCTTGACGCAAAAACAGTGCGTGTATAGCAGAGTGACGGGGATAAATCCCCGGTAATGCTGGGAGCCGGTCACAACCCCGGCTAATCACATAGGGGTTTATTAGCAAGAATCTTAATTCCCGGGATCAGGGAGAAGGAGGAAGTTATGAAGAACAAAACGCTTGAAACCTTAAGAAAAATTGAAAATTACAGAAAAAGGCTTGAGGAAAACCCAAGAGAAGCCGGATGCACCGATCATGTTATAAGAATGTGTCAGGCCTTAGTTGCGGATGGTGTTTTTTCCGATCGTATCGAGTGGTCAAAATTACTTAATAAATAATTGGCAGATGGACGGCTCCGGCCGTTAATGCCCTCCCGAAAGGGAACCGTCCAAAGGCGGCAAAGGCTAAATAATAGGAGGTAACGAAAAATGAATTTTGACGAATTATGCAAGGATTTTAACGCAAGAAAACCACAAGAACCGCCGGTTAGTATGGCGCCTTTTGCCACAATCCCCTGGGACAACGGCGACGCATCCAGCAACGACTTATTAAGACGACATCTTATTGATAACGGAATCCCTTACATCAACGATTTCAACGGCACGGTATGGTTTTTACAGGATGGCAATTGGACCCGCTGCAAAGTACATTGCGACCGAACCCAAGACGGAACACCGATTATAGCACGTTTTTTGAGCTGTATTTTTGAAATTAAAATCGGGTGATCGCCTGCAAGCAAAACCACCCGAACACAACCCCGAAACTACTCGAAGGCCGTGTATAAAGATTATACCACGGCCTCAAGAAAAGAGGCAAGCATGAGAACGGTTAGAAACTGGCTCCGGCTGCTCTGGATTGGTGCAACATTAGTAATTATGGCTTTATGGGTAGCTGAGTATTTGAGAATTATTAGTAACAATATTTGAAAGGCAGGTATAATCAATGAGTATTGGAAGAAAAACAACCATATCTATAAGTGAAAAAACATACACGGGATGCGATGTTCATCCGGCAATGAGAAGAGAAGAAAAAATCATTATTCATGATGGATGGCAATGGCAAATTGGGACTATTCATAACGAAAAACAACTGGAAAAAGTATTGCAATTCCTCGAAATCAAATTATCAGACATTGAACATGAAGTCGAACACAAAACAACGGGGAAAATCACATTTTATAACCTGACTAAAAACATTAATAGTCCTTGCAATGGCGGGTTTTGGAACATGGAGCAATTACAGGAAATGAGTAAAGGGCAAAAATTAAAAAAGTTTAAAGGGCTTTCGAATGGCTCGCTTGTAGATTGTTATGTTGGAATAGGTGAAAACGTAATCAATATTTACAGACCCAATCCAAACGCCAAAGAAGTATATCAAAAAATGGATTTCGCTGAAGAATTGGAGTATAGGCGCAATAATTGGTATTTGTAACACATAAGCCGAGCCGGGCGGTCAATCCCGGCAGAAAGTCGAGGAAATGAAAATGGAGATAGCGCGGATATACGGAAGTAAAGTCATGACATTAAGGCCGATTAGCAAAACAGTAGTAATTGATGGCAGAGATACAACAATAATATCAGATGCACAAATAAAACTGGAAGATTTATCGGAATTAAGATTTCCCTTGTTATGGTCAAAACAATTTCCCATTAAAGAAGCTCACGCGTTCTTACATTTATTCGAGGCAACAGGTATTGATACAGTTTTTTAATAAACTGCACAAAGCCGACCCCGGCGGCATATCCGGGGAGATTGGAGGAAGGTTATGGAAATTGATAAATGGATAAGCTCATACAAAGTCAGATCGTTCCCATGGGTAGACGGTAAGCACATATATTTCAATGTACAGTATTATGCACCCGGTCAGTCAATCGAGCGGC
>JAAYEK010000170.1 GCA_012728785.1 Bacillota bacterium
AATGATGCCCGTGACCAGGGTTTAGTTTGTTTAATTTCCTCGAAATCAAGCCGATTGCTCTTTCATACCCGTATATAATTTAAATCGCTTCCCGAAGTTCTTTCACCAATGATTGTACCTTATCCAAACCCGCATTCTCTGCTGCGGCCTTTACAATCGCACTACCGACAATCACCCCGTCCGCTAAACCGGAGACTAACCGCGCTTGCTCCGGAGTGGCGATACCAAATCCCACCGCTACCGGGCGTTCGCTAAGTCTTTTTACTTGTCCGATAAAATCCGGCAACTCCGGTGGCAGGTTGTTACGGACCCCGGTTACCCCTTTCAGGGAAACCGCATATAAAAAGCCGGTGCTGGCCTGGGCGGCGGCTTTGATCCGTTCATCCTTACTCGTGGGAGCCACCAGAAAATTCAAACCAATCTCAAAATTATTCGCCAATTCCCGCAGTTCGCCCCCTGCATCCGGCGGTAGATCGGGAATGATTAACCCGGCGCAACCTGCCTCTTTTGCCTCTTCCATAAACCGGTTCAACCCCCGTTGTAAAACTTGATTATAATAGATCATTAAGATTACCGGAACCCCAAGTCCAAAAGCAACCGGTTTAAGGGTATCTAAAAGTTTTCCCAAAGTACAGCCGTTCTGCAATGCCCTGGCACCGGCGGATTGAATCACCGGTCCGTCAGCCAACGGGTCCGAAAACGGAACCCCAACCTCAATCAAATCCACTCCCGATTTAGCCAAACACTCCAATAACCTTGGCAACCGAGCCAAATCAGGGTCACCGCCCATAATATAAGGAATAAATGCTTTCTTGCCAGTTTCCCGTAATCTTTGAAATTTTAATGCCACCAGGTTCATAGTTTCACCCCCATAACCTCAGCCGCAGTATAGATATCCTTATCGCCCCGCCCGGATAAATTGATCACCATGATTTCATCCTTTTTCAATTTCCGGGCGATCTTCATTCCCTCGGCAACCGCATGGGAACTTTCCAGAGCCGGAATGATCCCTTCGGCTAAAGTCAAATACTCAAAAGCCTCCAATGCTTCCCGGTCGTCAATGGCCCGGTAATCCACCCGGCCGTTGTCCTTCAAATAGCTATGTTCCGGCCCGACACCGGGATAATCAAGTCCGGCCGAGATCGAATAAGCCTCGATTACCTGCCCGTCCGGATCAGAGAGTAAATAACTCTTCGCGCCATGCAAGACCCCCGGTTTCCCTCGTCCCAAGGAAGCCGCATGATGACCGGTTTCCAAACCTTTACCGGCAGCCTCGACCCCAACCAATTTAACGCTTGGTTCCGGGATAAACTCATTGAAGATCCCCATGGCATTACTGCCCCCGCCGACACAAGCCACCACATAGTCGGGAAGCCTGCCCTCAAGCTCTTCCAATTGCGACCTTGTTTCCCGTCCAATAATCGCTTGAAAATCACGAACCATCGCCGGGTAAGGATGGGGCCCCACTACCGAACCGATCAAATAATAAGTATCATCAACATTGGTGACCCAGTCGCGAATCGCTTCATTGGTAGCGTCTTTCAGAGTCCTGCTCCCGGAGGTTACCGGACGAACCTCGGCTCCAAGTAGTTTCATCCGGAACACATTCAACGCTTGCCGGGCGATATCCACCTCACCCATATAAACCACGCATTTTAACCCAAACTTAGCGGCCACAGTCGCGGTAGCCACTCCATGCTGACCAGCCCCGGTTTCGGCAATAATCCGGGTTTTACCCATCCGCCGCGCCAATAAAATTTGACCCAGAGCGTTATTGATCTTATGGGCCCCGGTATGATTCAGATCTTCCCGTTTAAAATAAACCTTGCCTTGGCCAAGTTCCCGGCTGAAACGTTCGGCGTAATACAAGGAAGTAGGCCGTCCCGAATAGTAACGGAACAAATTGTCCAATTCAGCATTAAATTCGGGGTTCTTGGAATATTTGCCGTACGCTTCCTCCAACTCATCCAAAGCCGCCATCAACGTCTCCGGCACAAACCTCCCGCCATATTCTCCAAAATACCAGTCTTCATGTTTTGACATTTGAAAATACCACCTTGTTAAATGTAGTCAGAATACAGAATGAAGAAGACAGAATACAGAAGTTAGCAGACAAAAGAGTCTTTTATGTGCTCCGAAGCCAAAAAACTATTGAATTTAGGCTGTCCTTGATTCCTATTCTTCAATCTTCAGCTATAAAATCCCAAAGATAATCTTTCACTACTGTCTTCTGTCTCCTGTCTTCTGTCTTCCCCTAAAGCCCCCTAATCCTACCCATCAACTTCGTGATCTTCCCCTCATCCTTCAACCCCGGCTCCAGTTCCACCCCGCTGGAAAGGTCAATCCCATCCGGCTGTACAGTCCGGATTGCTTGCTCAATATTCTCAGGATTCAATCCTCCGGCTAAGATTAGCGGGAAACCCAAATTCCGATATTCAGCGGTGAGTTTCCAATCAAAGGTCTTACCGGTACCTCCGGCGGAACCGGCTGAATAGGTATCTACCAAAATCCCCCGGATCGCCGCTTCTCTCCAGATAGAATCGGGTCGGTCTTGACCGGCCCGGAACCCTTTTATCACCCGACCTTCCAATGGCTCACAATCACTTGGAGTTTCTTTCCCATGTAACTGCGCCAGATCCAAGTGGCAGTCCTTCATAATTTCCTTAACCCGGTGCGGATCTTCATCAACGAAGACCCCAACCTTGATGATTAAAGGTGAAAGCTGCTTTGTGATCCGGTAAACTTGCTCTACATTTACCTGGCGTTTGGATTCGGCAAAAACAAACCCTAAGGCCGTCACTCCAAGTTTTTGACAACATAGGGCATCTTCTAAATTAGTAATCCCGCAAATCTTAACCGGAACCATTTTTACCTCCGAATATGTTGTAATAAATTCTTGGTACACCCGGATTATTACAACACATTTCCTTGAACCATAAAATGAAATAGATACGGTAATTTGTTCTTTTCCATCCATGGTTTAAGGATGAAAAAGGATAATCAAAATTTATTTCATTATAGATAATTCTTCAATTTTAGCTCCGGGATCAGCGGCGGTGACGATTGATTCTCCTACCAACACTCCATTAACACCCGCTTGAGCCAGTAGTTCAATATCATGGCGATTGGCGATCCCGCTCTCGGAGACCACTACCTTATCTTTTGGAATTGATTCGATCAATTGAAAGGTGGTTTCCAAATCAACCTTGAAGGTCTTTAAGTCCCGGTTATTAATCCCGATTAAATCCGCCCCGGATTCCAAAGCGATCTTTAATTCCGTCGCATTATGAACCTCAACCAAAGGAGCCAGACCTAAATCTTTAGCCTCTTTAATAAAGTTCTTTAACTCCAATTCCTTAAGAGCGGCTACAATCAAAAGCGCTGCGTCCGCCCCATGCACTCTGGCTTCATACAACTGGTAACGGTCGATGATAAAATCTTTTCGGAGGATCGGAATCCTCTTGGTCACCGCTTTGACTAACTTTAAATAGTCCAGTGACCCTTGAAAAAACTTGTTGTCCGTTAATACCGATATCGCCGCTGCTCTGGAGGCTTCATAAATTCGGGCCAAGTTGACCGGATCAAAGTCCGGGCAAAGCAACCCTTTAGAAGGAGAAGCCTTTTTGAGCTCCGCAATTAATTTAATCGAATCGCCAGTGAGGCTTTGCCGAAAAGGCCTTATTGGGGGAGCGTTGCTTAACTTTCGCTCCAACTCCAAGATAGACACCTGCTCTTTTCTAATGGCCACTTCGGCATATTTATATTGTAAAATCTCTTCTAAAAACATGAATGGCTCCTTTTTTTCTAAGTAGTCGCCCACCCCGGCTCGCCGGGGCACATGAAATGATGAAAATAGAAAGAGCGAGCAATCTCCGCCGCGGGTTAAAACCGCACGGCTGGGTATATCAAAACGTTCTAAATCCCATCCGGGATCGGCTACCCTTTGCTATTCGGCTTCGAAGCACCACCGAGCCCGGTGAAACCGGGCTTTAGAATGCTTTTTACACTTAGCCGTGGGTTTTTAACCCGCGGTGGACAGAATCAGCTGAAATTTCCCTAGTTATTTTCTAGGTAGTCAGATGAAAGCACATACTTCGCAACTCAAAAAGCCAAACCAATTCAAGGTTTTATGCTGTCTTCTGTCTTCTGTCTTCTGTCTCCTGATCACTGTACTATCCCGCCACCGCCCGCAACTGTTCCAACTTGGCGTAGGCTTTCCCTTCATTAACCAATTTTCGCGCCAAAGAAACACCCTCTCGGAGATCGGCAACCAGATTGGTAGCCAACAAAGCCGCTGCGGTATTAAGTAAGACTACTGCCATTTTCGGTCCTTGCTCGATTCCTTTGAGAATACTCTCGGTAGTCTTGGCGTTTTCTAGCGGTCCTTCACCTCTTAAAGCTTCTTTCGGCGCGGAGCTTAAACCCAAATCCGCCGCTTTAAACCGGTAATCAACAATCATGCCGTCCTTCAAAATACTGGCTTTATTTTCGCCATCCAAGGACAATTCATCTAAGCCACCGCCGCCGTGAACTACAACCGCTCGTTCCACACCCAGTCGGCTCAAGACTCTCGCCACAATATTAGTCAATGCCGAATCAAATACCCCGACTAGCTGGCAGTTGGCGTTCGCCGGATTGGTTAAAGGCCCAAGCAAGTTAAAAACCGTCCTAAATCCCAGTTCTCGCCGGGGGCCGACAGCATGTTTCATTGCCAGGTGAAAGACGGGAGCAAATAAAAAACCAATTCCCGTCTCTTTCAAACAAAACTCCACCTTTTCCGGGGCTAAATCCACCTTAATCCCTAAAGCCTCCAAAACATCGGCGCTCCCGCACCGGCTGGACATAGCCCGGTTGCCGTGTTTGGCTACGGGAATACCGGCGGCAGCCACGATAAAAGCGGCGGTGGTTGAAATATTAAAGGTATGGGAACCGTCTCCGCCGGTCCCGCAAGTATCCATCACCACCGGTGCTTTAAAATTCACTTTGAGGGATTTTTCCCGCATTACCCGGGCGGCCCCTGTTATCTCATCAACTGTCTCCCCTTTCAAACGTAATGCTGTTAAGAAACTCCCGATCTGGGCCGGTGAGGCCTGACCTTCCATAATTTCATTAGTAGCCCCGATCATTTCAGTTTCCGTTAAGTCCTCTTGTCGCACTAACTTTGCTAAACTCTCTTTAATCATCTTCGCTCAGCTCCTCTCAATCTTTTCTATGTCCGCTGCGTCTGGATCAGTAGCAACCCTAATAACAGGAGGCCCGATCGTCTTTTTAGATTTATTTAAACGCAGGAAATTGGCTAACAAGCTTTTACCGACTCCGGTAAAAGCAGATTCCGGGTGAAACTGGACCCCATATGTTGGATACCGGTTGTGTTTAAAACCCATTACCAATCCCTCTTCTGTCATGGCGGTAATCTCCAAACATTTCGGGAGTGTATCACGTTCCACCACTAACGAATGATAACGGACCGCTTCAAATGGCTGGGCGATATCATCAAACAAATCCCGGCCGTTATGGTAAATCAAGCTTATTTTGCCATGGACCGGGTGAGGTGCTCGGACCACTGAACCGCCAAATACTTCACCAATACATTGATGTCCTAGGCATACCCCTAGAACCGGTATTTTCCCTGAAAAATGCCTGATTAGTTCCTTAGAAATACCACTTTCTCTGGGAGTACGCGGCCCCGGAGAAATCACTAGATACTCCGGGTTCAACTCCTCGATTTCGTCAATACTGACCCGGTCGTTACGGAATATTTTCGGTTTCATCTTCAATTCGCCAAAATATTGGACTAAGTTGTATGTGAATGAATCATAATTATCGATAATAACCAACATCCCTACCTCCCTCCGGCCCTGGCCAAGGCGGTCAATAAGGCCCCGGCCTTATGCATTGTTTCATCGTATTCCCGTTCCGGTTGGGAGTCGGCGACGATCCCGGCCCCTACTTGGAGGTGGGCTTTATCATCTTTGAACATAACCGTACGAATGGTGATACATGTATCCATATCACCGTTAAAACCAAGATATCCGACTGAACCGCCGTAATATTCCCGCCTGGTCGGTTCTAGCTCCTCAATGATCTCCATGGCCCGGACTTTTGGAGCGCCAGAGAGAGTCCCCGCCGGAAAAACCGCCCGCAACAAGTCGACGCCCGAATAATCGTCAAGTAGCTCACCTTGAATGGTTGAAACAATATGCATTACATGGGAATAAAATTCAACCGCCATCAACTCCGTTACCCGAACACTTCCGAATTTACAGACTCGGCCCACGTCATTCCGGCCAAGATCGACCAACATTACATGCTCGGCCCTTTCTTTCTCATCCGCCAAAAGTTCCCGGCTAAGCTTTTCATCCTCCTGAACGGAACTACCCCGGGGTCTGGTTCCCGCTATCGGTTTTAAGGTGACCATCCCCTCTTCCAAACGAACCATTACTTCGGGTGAGGAACCAGCTAATTGAACCGAACCGAAATCGAGAAAGAATAGGTAAGGAGATGGATTTATCGTCCGGAGGGTCCGGTAAAACAGAAACGGATCTCCCGGAAAATCTTCAGTGATCCGCTGAGATAGAACAACTTGAAAAGCGTCTCCGGCGGCAATATAGTCTTTGATTTTCGCTACCTTTGCCCTGAATTCCGTCTTTGAAAGGCTAGTTACCTTAGGTAAATCTTTTTCAAGTTTAATTCCGCCGGATATCGAATCCAAACTCAACTCCTGATTGAATTTACTCTGCAAATCAACTAATTTTCGGGCCGCTTTCCCATAAGAACCATCGAGATCAGTCGGGTCAACCCGGCTTAATATGATCAAAGTGATTTTATGGGATACATGGTCAAAACGAGCCAGGTATCTGGGGACAATCCAATAAATATCCGGTAAATCAGAGACTGTTTTCGTATCCGTAGGTAATTTTTCAATTTGCCGCACATAATCGTATCCGGTAAACCCTACCGCTCCCCCATAAAATTTGCCCAATTCAGGTATAGGGGCGACCTGTAAAGAATCCAATATTTTTTTAATCTCCGCCAAAGGCTCGCCTTGTATTATTGAGATACCATTTTCGTGAATAACGGTCAGTTCGGCGCCGGTGGCTTTCAAAGTAAGCATTGGGTCCCATCCAATAAAAGAATAGCGGCCCACCTGTTCCCCTCGTTCCACGCTTTCCAGTAAAAACCGTTCCGCACCTTCGGTTAGCTTGGCAAAAGTAGTGACCGGGGTTTCCGCATCATTAATTGTTTCGGAGTAAACCGGTATATACCGGTATCCCGCTCCCGCCAATTCCCGATAGCGTTCCGGCATAGTTAAAACCGAATTTGCGGAAGGTTTGTCACCCCGCAGTTTAGTTAATGATAAATCCTTCATTAATTTTTGAAAACTTGAAAAATCAAGGGATTGTATCCCATCGGAAAGCGCTGCGGCCGGGTCTGGATGTACTTCAATGATCAGACCGTCGGCTCCGGCAGAAAGCGCCGCCTTGGCCACGGGAATAACCAAGTCGCTTCGCCCGGTCCCATGGCTGGGATCGGCGAAAACCGGCAGATGAGTGAGTTGTTTTAGTAAAGGAATAGCATTGATATCCAGAGTGTTCCGGGTTATGGTCTCGAAAGTTCGAATCCCTCGCTCGCAGAGGATCACCCGGGAATTGCCTTCTTTTAGAATGTACTCGGCGGCCTGCAACAACTCTTGAATTGTGGCTGACAGCCCCCGTTTTAATAGTACCGGAAGATTACAAGCGCCTGCCGCCTTTAATAACTCAAAGTTTTGCATATTTCTGGCCCCGATCTGGATCATATCGGCGTATACGGACACATCATCAATCTGAGCGATACTAGTTACTTCGACTACAGTAAATAACCCGGTCAAAGCTTTTGCTTTCGCCAAATATTCAAGGCCGGAACGGCCCAAGCCTTGAAAACTATAAGGTGAACTTCGCGGTTTATAAACCCCGCCTCTCAAACCATGGCCACCGTTAGTCTTGATAAATTCAGCGACCTTCAGCAATTGCTCTTCGGACTCAACAGCGCAAGGCCCGGCGATGATCACCGGATGGCCGCCCCCCACCGCAACCTCACCGATCTCGAAACAACTATGGACTCCAGTCGCCCGCACAAGTGGTAAACTCTCTAAAAACTCTTCTCGCCTCAACTCTGCTCCTCCTCTATAAAAAATAAAAAAGACCGGACTCCTAAGAGCCTGGTCTTTAAAAAAACCATGCCTACTCAGCTCGCCTCCGCTAAAACTCAACTATACTCCGCTAAACTATGCTCAAATGTCTTTTGTTTGTGCTAATCTTTGTCTATTGGGCGATTGGTGAATTGCCCCTAATCTTTTCTCTGCCTATTATGGACGATTATGAATCCTCTCTACTCTGCCTTGCTCATATGACCTACAACATTCTATTCTTTATTCTATTCTTTGCCGGTCTTAACTGCGCCGTGTTTAGTGAAAACTTCCGCTTTCCCTCTGATCTTCATGGCCGAGGTATGTTCGGTAAATTGAAAGATCATTACTTCACCTTGGTCTAACTTCTCGGTATGGTGAAATCTGGTATCTCTACCCCTGGTTAAACCGATAATCGTGACTCCGTCCTCTAAGGCGCGTACTACGATATAATCACCGATGATTGACCCATTGTGTTCAACTTGTTCCATTTTTACTTCATCTCGCTTTTCCCTTATTATAGTAGACCTTTACCTAGGCTGTCAAGGATTAAATTGTCACAATCTAAAAATCTAATCTAGTTATCTATTTTTTTGATCGTTAGGTTCCAAAAGATTTGTTTTAACTTGAATATCATTATCAAAAATACTATGAAACGAATATAAATCGCCGAACATTACCATCCGGTCTCCGGTGTTCAAAACTTCCAAACCCTTTGGAAAAGTTGTCAGTTCACCTTGCCGGTCAATCGCCAGCACCAATAAGTTTTTCTTTCGCAAATCCAATTCCGCCAGGGTCTTCAAATTGACACCTGATCCAGCTCCGATTTTCTTATAGACAATGCCCCAGTTGTGGTTGAGATTCAGGATCCGGTCAAATTGGTCGCCTTTGCTAACATGACCTTCCAAAAACCAATACATATGAAATAGTCCTAAGAATATTATCACGGGCAAAAAAGCTAGATCTTGAGAATTAACCCAAGTGACCCCAAAAATTAACAACATCAACCACCATGTCTTTCCTAAAAGCGCCATCCATAAAAGAGCTTGATTTGGTTTACTCGCCAGATAGGTCTCCCTCTGAAAGATGACCGTTTCCCAAGTTAATCGAAGTGCTTCCGGGTATTTATGGCCATTCTTGACCAACTGTAGAACCAATAAAACCAATCCACAAATATTAAGTCCGATCACAATTAATAATTTTCCGATCGCCGTCATTCTTCCTCACCCTGTAAATGATATGTCGATCCAGGCGTATAAATGACAGGCTTCTCACCTTAGAGTAACCCCCGTTTACTGAGACCTGTTTTTAATTCTTTGAGGGTCTTTGGTTCTCTGGCGACTCCGGTATCCATAGCCGCTTGGGCAACCGCCAATGCTACCGCCGCGACTACCCGCCGATCGAAAGGTTGCGGGATCACATATTCCGCTGAAAGCTCCGCTTGGGTGATCAGTCCGGCAACCCCTTGGGTGGCAGCCAGTTTCATTGCTTCGTTTATTTCCGAAGCTCTGACATCCAATGTTCCCCGAAAAATGCCGGGAAACCCAAGTAAATTATTGATCTGGTTTTTCATATCGGACCGGCCCGAACCAACCACACCGGCCCCAGCTGCTAAAGCTTCTTCGGGCATTATTTCCGGGACCGGATTGGCCATACCGAAAATGATTGCCTTCGGAGCCATGGACCTAACCATCTTTGGGCTAACAATTCCCGGCGCCGATACTCCAATAAATGCATCCGCCCCAACCAACGCATCGGCTAAAGAGCCCCGCTCGTCTTGGGGGTTAGTTAAAACAGCAATTTTTTCCTGGTAGGGATTGGTCGTCCCGCCCGGGTAAAGGATGCCGCCTTTATCACAGATTTTTATATTAGTTGGTATTATCCCGATATTAATTAACATTTTGGAAACGGCGATTCCTGCGGCGCCACCCCCACTAACTACTACCTTAGCTCGGTAAATCTCTTTTCCAACTACTTTTAAAGCATTAATCAATCCGGCGCAACAAATGACCGCCGTTCCATGTTGGTCATCATGAAATACCGGAATCTTAAGTTCTTTTTTTAGGCGTTCTTCAATTTCAAAACATCTTGGCCCGGAGATGTCCTCTAAATTAATTCCGCCAAAGGTCGGTTCCAACCACTTGACCGCTTGGACCACTTCATTAACTTCTTTAGTGGCTAAACAAATCGGGTAGGCATCAATATCGGCAAAGGTTTTAAAAAGAATGGCTTTTCCCTCCATTACCGGAAGCCCCGCTTCGGGGCCGATATCTCCCAAACCCAAAACCGCGGTACCGTCGGAAACAACGGCGACCGCATTACCCCGGTTAGTATATTGATAAGCTAAAACCGGATTTGCCTTAATCTCCATACATGGTTCGGCTACTCCAGGGGAATAAGCCAAACTCAGATCAATACTATTCTTAACCTGCACTTTACTGACGACACCCAATTTGCCGCAGTTCACCCGGTGTAGTTCCAATGCTTGTTCCCGAATCCCCATTATTACCTCCGCGATATAATCCTTGGTCTTTTTTATAATCCGTGTTAATCCCGTTAATCCTATCTAAGTTCCTTCTCTTTTCGAACAGGATTTACAGGATTCAAGGAATTTCTTGTTACCCCTTCGATTTATTTTACCACTATGAAATTATCTGCTCATCGAATGACTACAAATAATTATAACCTTCTCACTAGCTTTAACCTATTTATGTTACAAGTATTTATCCCAGCCATCTTACTTGTGCCGCTAAAATTTTAACCCCTTCCTCCTGCCGCTCCAAACGTCCCTTAACCACTACCACCCGATCCGGTAAGTAATCTTCTTTGATCTCCATATAAAGTTTGGGGAAAATTATTACTTCCAGGGCTCCGGTCCAGTCTTCAAGCCTAGCTCTGGCCATCTGGGACCCATTCTTGGTATTGACTACCCTCCAACCGCTAACCACTCCTCCAATTAACACCTCTTTGCCATCCGGTTCCTCTTCCAATTCGGCCAGGGACATGACTCCGTTTTGAAGGAACTTTTCCCGCCATTCATCAAGAGGATGCCCGGAAATAAAAACCCCTAAATATTCCTTTTCCAGTTGAAGCAGTTCATTTTGGAGAAACTCTTCAACATTTCCCGTCCTAACCTCCGGAGTCATCGCATCAATTTGAGAAGAGTCTATTAAAGAAAGCTGATTGGCAGCATAATTTCGCTTCATTGTTTTTTCAAGGATCTCATCCAACTCGGTCAACATTTGTTTCCGCCCAAGACCCGTAAAATCCAGGGCCCCTGACTTGATTAAACTTTCAGCCACCCGCTTATTGACCAGTTGCGAGCTGACCCGCAGGCAAAAATCAGATAAAGAATGGAATTTGCCTGTTTTGCGACTCTCAATGATTTTATCGATCGCGCCAATCCCGATATTTTTGATACTTAATAACCCGAATCTTATCCCCTCTCCCTCCGGAGCAAAAGAAGCCATACTGAGATTGACATCAGGCGGATAGATCGGCAAACCCATCCTACGACATTCTTCAATATAGAGGCCGATCTTATCACTATTTCCCATCACACTGGTAAGTAAAGCGGCCATGTATTCTTGGGGATAATTAACTTTAAAATAGGCGGTTTGATAACTTACCAAGGCATAAGCGGCGGAATGAGACTTGTTAAACCCGTAACCCGAAAAATACTCCATTAGATCAAAGATAGCAGCGGTTATTTCTTTTGATAGCCCTTTTCCCATCGCTCCGTCGATAAATCGTTCCCTCATTGCCATTAGTACTTCCGGCTTCTTTTTCCCCATGGCGCGTCGGACCAAATCCGCCTCACCTAGAGAGAACCCCCCCACTTCACTGGCGATCCGCATTACTTGTTCCTGATAAAGGATTACTCCGTAAGTCTCCTTTAAAACCGGTTCCAATGAGGGATGGAGATAGCTGACTTCTTTTTGGCCATGGCGGACTTTAATAAAATCATCAATCATACCGCTGCCCAGAGGTCCGGGACGGTACAAAGCCACCAAAGCCGTAAGGTCCTCCATCTTATCCGGCTTTAACCGAACTAAGATTCTTCTGATCCCACTGCTTTCCAACTGAAAAATCCCTAATGTATGTCCGGCCTGTAGTTCGAGAAAAGTCGCCTCATCAGTCAAAGGGAGCTGGTCTAGTTCAATTTTAAAGCCCCGATTTTGCCTGATTAATTCCATGGTGTCCCGAAGCACCGTCAAAGTCCTGAGGCCCAAAAAATCCATTTTCAAAAGGCCCAGACCTTCCACATCTTCCATGGGAAACTGGGTAATTACCTCGTCTTCATTGGAGCGCGCCAAAGGAAGGTAGGCGGTAAGCGGCTCACCCGCGATAACTACTCCGGCGGCATGAGTAGAGGCGTGTCTGGGAAAACCTTCGATTTGTTCAGCGATTGAAAGTAAATAAGCGATTTTGGGATTAGCCTTTGCTAAATTACTTAATTCCTCCGATTGCTGCCTGGCCTCGGCAATTGAGATCCCCAACTCAGGAGGGATCAATTTCGCAACCCGATCAACATCACCATAGGGCAGTCCCAAAACCCGGCCCACATCCCTGATTGCCGCTTTAGCAGCCATAGTACCAAAAGTAATAATTTGAGCCACCCGGTCTTCGCCAAACCGGTTACGGACATAACTAATCACCTCGCCCCGGCGTTCATAACAGAAATCAATATCGATATCGGGCATGGAAACCCGCTCCGGGTTAAGGAACCTTTCAAAAAGTAAACCATATTCAATCGGGTCCAAATTAGTGATCCCAAGCAAATAAGCGACCAAACTGCCTGCTGCCGAGCCGCGGCCTGGTCCGACCATAATTTGATTATCCTTTGCATAATTTACAAAATCACGGACAATCAAAAAATAACCCGGGAATCCCATTTGATTAATAACACTAAGCTCATAGCGAAGCCGCTCTTCCCGGCCGGCGTCCCAACTTCCACCTCGGGACTGAATTCCTTGCCGGCATAAACCTTCCAAATATACTTCGGAAGTAGTTCCATCCGGAATCCTATATTCAGGCATATGAAATTTACCAAGTTCCAGCCGGATATTGCAGCGTTCCGCAATTTGAACCGTATTTGCCAAAGCTTCCGGATAATTCAAAAAAAGCTCTTTCATCTCCCCTTGGCTTTTCAAATAAAACTCCGGGGTCGAAAACTTTAAACGGTTGGTCTCATCCACTGTCTTCCCCGTTTGAATGCATAGCAGTACATCATGGACTGTTGCGTCCTCACGGTTTAAATAATGAACGTCATTGGTCGCTACTAATGGAGCGCCAAATTCCCGCCCCAAATCAGCCATAATCCGGTTAACATTACGTTGTTCGGCTAATTGTTGATATTGAAGCTCTACAAAAAAATTTTCTTTTCCGAAAATTTCCTGATAACGAACGATTTGTTTTTTAGCTTCATCAATCCGGCTCTCCAGAATAGGCCGGGCAATAACTCCGTTAAGGCAGGCCGAAAGGGCAATTAAACCTTGAGAGTGTTGTTTTAAAGTTTCAAGGTCAACCCGGGGTTTATAGTAAAAGCCGTCCAGATGAGCGATGGAAACTAATTTTAATAGATTTTTATATCCGCTGTTGTCCTCCGCCAACAATACCAAGTGGTAAGGGTTATCATCAACTTTAGCGACTTTTTCCGTTAGTTTTCGGGGAGCGACATATAATTCACAACCTAAAATCGGTTTGATTCCAGCTTTTAAAGCCTGTTGGTAAAATTTTAAACAGCCGTACATGACGCCGTGATCAGTAATGGCCACAGCCGGCATATTCAATTCTGCGACTTTCTTTAGCAAACGGCCAATCTCAGCTGCTCCGTCAAGCAGCGAATATTGGGTATGAACATGAAGATGAACAAAGTTAGACATTGAAAAATCCTAATTATCATTTTTGAGGATACTTCGATATTGGAGTGGGTGTTACCTGCAGTCGAAGATAAATTTACACCTATCCAAGCAACCGTGATCAAAATTAGGTATTCCGATAAATCACTTTTAAAATTACACATTTATGTTTACTTAAACGTTATTAATCAGATCACCCTGATAAATCAAATAAATTTATGAATAGTCAATATAGTTAAATATTAATAGCATAAATCAAATATTACCGCCCAATATCCCTTTTAACCGACTTTGAGTTATTGTCTTCTTTTAGATAAAATGAACTCAGAAACAATTAACATAGTTAATTATTTAAGGAGGCGATGATAATGTTTAACCTAGTTCCTCTCAGCTTAAGAAGTATCCACCGCTGGCCTGATCTTTTTTCCGACGACTTTTTTAAAACTAATCTGGATAGTTTTAAAACCGACATTAGTGAGACCGACAAGGAGTATGTAATTGAAGCTGAGCTACCGGGGTTTACTAAAGCTGATATTGAGGTAAATTATCGACATGGGGATTTATCCATTTCCGCCAAACGAGAGGAGCTCTCTGAAGAAAATAACGATACTTACTTACGCAAAGAACGTCGGACCGGTCATGTAATGAGAACATTTGTATTCGAAAATATCGACGCGGAAAATATTAAAGCCGAATACAAAGATGGAGTCCTCTATGTTAATCTTCCAAAAAAAGAAGTCACACCGGCGGAAGTACGAAAGATTGAAATTAATTGAATATTTACTCGGCTTGAAAGACCGGGAAACCTCCCGGTCTTTCTCATTTTAAACCATCTCCCTGACTTCGGGTAAGAACGCTTGATTGATGATTCGAACTCCCATTAGTACACTTTCCGCGTTTTTTAACATATCTTTATAATCGAAAACCGTTTGATAACCAGGTAATCCAATCATCTGAACTTTTTTACCCAAAGCTATGGCTAATCCACAAATAAAGGAGAACCTGGCGTTTACTTCCTGAGCATTATCCCAAGTCGAGCTGACAAATAGAGCTGCTATCACTTTTGCATGATTTATCGCATTTAAATACCAAGGCAGTAATTGACAGCGATCCTCGTTCCAATCATCAACTAAAGTATTGGGAAACAATTCTTGAAAAACTTTAAGTGTTGCAATGGCAATTTCATGATTAGTTATCCCTTTCAAAAAAAGAGCGTCCCCTGCGATACCTGGATTTCCATCCTCGTACATTTCAATTTCAGGTTCTCCCAAACAACAATCAGGGCCAGACATTCGAATCGATTCGACCAGTTCATCAGTGTTTTGAACTGAATTAATCTGCAATCCGGTGAGCATTTCGATCATCTCCAGGTCCCGGTTCCGGTCGCTTTCCGAGTTTCCTTGAATAAAAAGAATTAACCGTTTCCGTTTACCAAAAGCATACCCGGTTTCAAATAGCACATTTGGGTTAAGTCCTGACAAATCAGCCAATAAGTAATGGGATTCTTCGATTTGCCTGAGGATATTCAGTATAATCCGGGAACTGTTTCTTTTAATCGCTCTCCAAGTATAAATTCGGAGTTTGGAATCGGTTGTGTTGTGTAATTGCACGGCCCGTTCAATGATTGCAGCTTGCACTTTATCCTGGCTGGAATAAGCGAAGAACCCCTGATAATTCTCAGCCACTGCCTTTTTTTCACTCACTTTCAAACCCCTCCTTATTGTATTAGTTTATAGGGCCAAGATACAGATTCGTAAGTATGTAATCCATTAGTAAAATAGCCCCACTAGAGCCGGGAACATAAACTATGGTTCAATGTTGAACGCCTAATGCTGGAAAAAAAAACAACTTGATTTGACGGCTCGGCGATCATTGCTTCTCTTATCTAAGAAGCATTAGACCCGTAGCTTTGCGTCCCCGGTTTTCACCGAGTTTGCCTTTTCAAAAAGTTGTCTAATTAACCTGTTTTCACAATAACTATACTCTAAATTCAACCATACTATTGAGCTTAAGTTATAAACTAGGTAAAAATATTGGCCTTCATCTCAAGCCCAGGAATACACTACAAAACATATTGTTCACCTACAAATAATTCCTTACCAATTTATAACTAAGTCTATCATGAGCCTTATCGGTTGTCAAATAATATAAAATAATAAATAAATTGTAAAATTGGCAAACATTTTTTCCTAGCCACATCATACTCCTTTTCTCTTCATAATCCGCCCTTAATGATTCAAACATTTTCTGGAACTCTTATTCATTATTGCCGTTACTTATGATTGAAACTTTGATGGACCAAAAGTTACGTTCATCAACAGTAAGCTAATATTGATAATTGTTTACTGTTTGTTGATAAAAAGCCCCCTCAAAGAAAAACCCATTAAGTATAAAGCGAATTAAATAATTCGTACACTTAAGGGGTTTTTCCCATGGAAAACCAGTCATTACCTCGGTCTCCCATTTGTATTTTAGTTATTTCCTTTCCTTAAACACAATATCTATGGCGAGTCCTGCCGCTATCAATAACATTTTAAAAACTTTATTATAATTTACTTTTTCCCTATATGTTCCTTTAATTCTTTTTAATTTTTTTTGCAAAATCACCCTGTCCGCCTTCACCTAGTCCTCAGCCTAAAATTTCCGGTTAAAATTAACGCAGCCGTTTAATACTGTTAGTAAGAAAAAGTTAAACCACGGAGGAAATTAAGTGAGTGTTTTAGAAGAAACCAAAGTCAATCAAGCCATCAACCGTTTAGAAAGCGCGCGTCAGTTATTGGAGGAAATCGGCAAACAAGATAATCGCTTCAACAATTCCTTCGCTAAGATCATTGCCGAACTAGGCAAGTTTGAAGAAGAATTACGCCAGATCAGTAAAACTTTAAATGAGGAGAATTTAGGTAAGCGGAGTGAAGGTCGAAAGAAGTAAAAACTAAAAAAACTTTATTATCAAGAGATAATTCCGGTTGCTCAACATAAAATGAACCTAGGGGTATGATTAATGGTTAATAACCGGAATTACCTTCAATATAACCGTGAAGCGGCCGTGAACTACGCTACCAAATGGGCTTTGGTTCGTAATCCTAAGTTTTACGACTATTCCAAGATTGGTGGAGATTGCGCGAACTTCGCTTCCCAGGTCTTACTGGCCGGAGGAGCGAGTATGAATTATGATCCGGTCCAAGGCTGGTATTATATTGACCCGAATCAAAAGTCGCCCTCCTGGACCGGGGTTAATTTTTTATATAGTTTTTTAGTTACGAACCAAACCAAAGGCCCCTTCGGGATTAACACCAATTCAGACGGTGTCGCAAGCGGAGATTTAATCCAGCTTTCTTATGATGAAGGACCCAGTTTCAATCATACATTAATAATTACTCACTTAGAACCAAACAACTCCCTCAATGGGATTTATGTATCCGCCCATTCCATCGACAGATATAACGCAAACCTGGTAAAAACTTATTCATGGAAACAGATTCGTTTTATTCACATTCTCGGAAGCTTTTAAGCTACATCCGTCAAATAGCTTTCATCCTATTTGACAAATTGAGGTTAAAAAAACCGGGATAATTAACCCGGTTTATTAGTTCTTCCAATTGACTGGACGGACGGCTATCTAAATTTTTTCCGGCTCGGAAGGTATCGAAATCTCTCCTAAAGTTGTCGACACCTCTACATCATACTTGGCTTTAGTCGCCAAGTCGCCTAAAGATACCATCCCAACCAAATGATCCCCTTCGATTACGGGTAAACGCCTAATTTGTTGGGTAGCCATAATTCCCGCCGCTTGACTAAGACTTGTCTCCGGGCTGATTGACTTAACCTGAGTTGTCATCACATCCCGGACCGATGTATGGTGGGGGTCTTTACCATGGGCTATATTTCTTACTACAATATCACGGTCAGTAACCAAACCAACCATATTGGGTCCTTCACATACTGGAACAGCCCCAATGTCGTGTTTCTCCATTAACTGGGCAGCCTCAATCACTGTTGCATCCGGCGAGATCACTGCCAAATCATTGGTCATGATATCCTTGATCCTCAAATTAATCACCCTTTCTTTTTTAAAAGTATCCCCTCCACACGAAAAACTCATACATAACCAAAACAGTTCTGTCCATAATTGTAATGATATAAAAAAAACATTGCCTCCAGTAGACAATGTTTGTTTAAAACAATAAAAAGGCCGGGATTAACCGGCCCATAATTCCTTACTAAATAATCTTAGTATCTTTATCTTTGAGATTGAAAGCAATCCCGACAGTAAACAGGACGATCTCCACTTGGTTTAAAAGGAACTTGAGTTTCAACGCCACAATTCGAACATACTACCGTATACATTTGACGGGGTCCACCGCCACCACGTTGTTGTTTACGGGTTGCGCGACAGGTTGGACATCTTCCCGGTTCATTTTGAAAGCCTTTACTCGCGTAAAACTCTTGTTCATTAGCAGTAAAAACGAACTCCTGGCCACACTCTTTACAAGCTAAAGTCTTGTCTTCGTACATTAAAACCTCCTAAGATTCTAGCCCTTTGGGCTGATAATAGGCCTTTTTCCTAGGGCTAGCCATGGGAAGGAGATTCTGAGTGGTCAGATCTATGAACCATTGCAAACCTAAGTTTAGGCACTAATTATATTGTAACACGAATTCCAAAAAATGCAATAGAACAATGGCCCTATTATAATGGCTATTATTCTTCTTCCACCATATGCTTCTTTGCCTCAGCAATAATCTCCTCAGTTTGATGGGCAGGAACTTCCTCATAATGGTCAAACTCAACCGAAAAATCAGCCCTTCCTTGTGTCATCGACCGTAAATCAATGGCGTACTTGGTAAGCTCGGCTTGGGGGGCCAGCGCTTTGATAATCTGATACTTACCATCCGGTTCCATCCCAAGAATTTTACCTCTTTTTTTATTTAAGTCACCGATTACATCACCCATATACTCATCAGGCGTTCTTACCTCTACGCTGAAAATCGGTTCTAATATTATTGGTTTGGCATCTACAAAACCCTTTTTAAAGGCCATTGAAGCCGCAATTTTAAAGGCCATCTCCGATGAATCCACTGGATGGTAAGAACCGTCATAAAGGGTAACTTGAATATCGACAACGGGATAACCGGCCAAAACTCCTTTTTCCATCGTCTCACGGACCCCTTTTTCAACCGCCGGGCGATAGTTTTGAGGTACCGAACCACCAAAAATCTTATCGACAAATTCAAATTCGCCACCTGGTAGTGGATTTAATTCGATCCAGACGTGACCAAATTGTCCCCGACCACCACTTTGTTTTTTGTGTTTGCCTTCTACTTTCGTAGAACCCTTGATAGTTTCTTTATAAGCAATCTTCGGGGCTTTTAAATTGACTTCAACCCCAAATTTTTTATGCAATTTACTGGTGATCACCTCGATATGCAGATCACCCATACCCGAAGCCACGATTTCATGTGTCACCGGATCTTTAACAACCTGGAAGGTCGGATCTTCTTCAGTAAGACGGGCCAAGCCGGTTCCAATTTTTTCTTCGTCACCTTTAGCCTTTGGCTCTACCGCCAAGGAAAGCTTTGGCTTGGGAAACTCAATTGTCGGAAAAACTATTTGTTTTTCCTTGTCACATAAGGTATCTCCGGTGTAAGTTTCCTGGAGCTTAGCGACACCACCCAGGTCTCCGGCTCCCAACTCAGTGGTTGGTTCTTGGGTTTTTCCTTTGATGATAAACAACTGCCCAATCCGTTCACTCTTCCCTTTGCTGGAATTATAAACCTGGGAATCGGATTTTATTACACCGGAAAACACCCTAAATAAAGTAAGTTTACCGACAAAAGGATCGGCCATGGTCTTAAAGACCAAAGCGGAAAACGGCTCCGCATCCGAAGGTTTTCTTTCACCCTCTTCATTGGCGCCCTTAATCTCGCCCCGATCAACCGGCGAAGGCAGAAATTCAGTAGCAACATCCAATAAATTAGTAATCCCAATCGATTTCAAAGAGGATACGGCCAATACCGGCACCAATTGCCCGGTAATTGTTCCCTGGCGCGCTCCACTCAATAACTCTTCAGCTGATAATTCTTGCCCATCCAAATATTTAGTGAGTAATTCATCATCAGTTTCAGCAACCGACTCTACCAACATCCCTTTGTATTCTTCAACTTTTGAGGCTAAATCAGAGGGGACTGGTTTTTCAACCATTTTCCCACCTTCAAACAGATAAGCTTTATTCTGCAAAACATCGACGATGCCTTGAAACTTTTCAGCGGCTCCAATTGGAATTTGGACCGGAATTATACTCGTGCCAAACTTTTCCCGTAACGCTTTAACGGTACCATCAAAGTTAGCGTTTTCCCGATCCATTTTATTAACAATAATCACTCGGGGCTTTTTTTGTTCTTCCGTATATCCCCAAGCTTTCTCGGTGCCGACCTCTACTCCGGATACGGAGCACACTACAATCCCAGCCGCATCAGCCGCCCGAAGAGCGCCATTAACCTCTCCCACAAAATCAAAGAATCCGGGTGTATCTAAAATATTTACTTTGGTATCTTTATATTCCAATGGGGCTATTGATGTCCCAATAGTAATCTTCCGCTTTACCTCTTCCGGGTCATGATCCATTGTGGAAGTGCCATCATCCACCTTGCCAAACCTTTCAATCGCCTTGGCCGAATAAAGCATAGCTTCGGCCAACATGGTTTTGCCACACCCGCCATGTCCTAATAAGATAAGATTTCTGATCTGTTCGACTTTGTACCTTTTCAAATGATTCCCTCCCCCATATTTTAACACCAGACAATCAATTACTTGGAGATAAAGTTATATAATTACTATGTTAATCCAATATATTAGGAATTATAACACTTTAACCCACTTTGATTGTTCTTAAATTATGAATCCACACCGGATTACTATTCGTTTATTCGATTTAACTAATTATTTTCCTGCCGTTTACTAAATATTTATCAAATAACAGGTCCAAAATGAGGTAAGCTCGGTATTTAATAGATTTCTTCGGCCATAAAATGTCAAGAAATTGGATACTCGGCTAGAATCATTTTTTTCTTAGGTATAAAATTTCAATCCTTAAACATAATAATAAATGAACTTCCGGTTGAATGGGCCGCCAAAAAACCCTCGAAAGGTATCGTTCTCCATTCGAGCACAATAGGGAATAAACACGGCGATTGCCGTTGTTTTAGAAAACGCCGGCGTGACTAACGATTGTTAGTTTTTAACGTGTGCGCAGTTTGGTCGAACGTTCAATCCGGTGGTTAAGCGCCCGTCTTTTTGATAAAAGGCGGGCCTTTATTTTTATTCGGTAGTAAGGCCGTTTAACCCTTCCAAGAGATGTAGTTTTTCTTTACCATCCCGAAACGGGATCCCCTTTTTTAAATCCTCTTTTTCTTCAGCGGGTAATCTATTTAAATCAATTTCGATTTTTTCCATTATCGGGCCGGGATTTGCGGGGGTTCCTCTAAAAACTGCTATTTGCTGGTGATTAAGACCTAGAAAATGATTATTACGACACGAATCACATAGAGCATGGCAACGTTCTAAATAACGATAAGATTGATTACTCACTCTTTTAATCTGCTCCGAATGATTTTTAATTATCGCTTTGAATGAACCTTCTTGTTCATATTCGGTGCGCTTTGATTCCAAATGACCACATATAGTATATAATTTTTGACTATCCAAGATCCATCTTTGAGGTGAAACCACTTTGGAAGGAAGCATAATTTGTCTTAATTTGCCGATGGCCCGGGGATTATTCTTAAATACCCAAATAACAGCGGTAATAATTAGTAAGCTAATTCCCATGACCCGGAGTAATCTAAGATTTGACCGAAAGTCTCTTCTCAAGGAATCACCTCCTCTTTTGGGATAGCTTAACCAAAGCTGGTAAATTTATAATATAACAAAACAAAAACTGATAAAAAAAGGGGCTGTCACAAAAAATAAATTTTGTGACAGCCCCTAAAATCAATTAAATTCGGCTTTCGAGCCCACTCCGGAGAGATGGTAGCTAATTAACGCTGAAGCTATTTTGCAATAGCCCCTTTCATTGAATTCCCTCCAAAATCGAATCGGGAATATCAAAATTACTGTAAACATTTTGGACATCGTCATTATCTTCAAGGGCATCCACTAGTTTTAATAATTGTTGGGCTTGATCCACATCCGTAATCGCGACGGTATTGGCGGGAACCATTGTCAGTTCGGCTTCTTTTACTGGAAGATCATTGGTGTCAAAATATTTTCTGACAACTTCGAGCTGGGACGGTTCGGTATAAATTTCATAAGCTTCATCAGTGCTTTTTAAGTCTTCCGCACCTGCTTCGATTGCCATCTCAAACAATTCATCCTCAGTTTTTCCCAGGTTTTCCGCTTCGATAGTAATCAAGCCTTTTTGGGCAAACATCCATGCTACACACCCGGCTTCGCCGAGATTGCCATAATTACGAGAAAAAATATAACGCATATCCCCGGCGGTCCGATTCCGGTTATCTGTAAGCACTTGGACCAGTAAAGCCGCTCCTCCGGAGCCATAACCTTCATAATAAATTTCTTCGTATTGATCACTCTCGGTAGCTCCGATACCACGTTTAATCGCCCGTTGAATGTTGTCGTTGGGCATATTTACCGATTTAGCCTTTAAGACTGCCATCCGCAGCCTGAAATTATTATCCGGATCTCCTCCACCAGCTTTAGCCGCTACAATAATCTCCCTGGTTACTTTAGTGAAGATCCCAGCTCTTTTGGAATCAGTAGCTTCTTTTTTACGTTTAATTGTCGCCCACTTTGAATGGCCGGACATTATTAACACCTCTCTTCCAGATTACCTCTAAAAGTATATCAGAAAGAGCCCTTAGAAAGCAAGGGGGTTGAATTAGTTAGTATTACCACAAACCTAGCCTCGATAAGACGATTTCCGGACCTGAAATTGCATAACCTGGTACAAACGGACCAATAACCCGGCAATTAATAAAATGGCTAACAACGAAGAAATTGGGTTTCTTAAGAACAATAAAAAATCATAAACGCCATGAGTTACCAAGGCGAGTATAAAACCTTTTCCAAGAACCCTCCATTCTCGATTCGTCGCTAATTTGAATTGTGAAAGATAATACCCCATCCATCCGGTAAAAGAAGCATGAGCTAAAGTGGTCACCACTGCTCTTAAGATTGCCACTCCTAAACCATAAACGCTGGCCCAAAGAAGGTTTTCCAAGGACGCAAAACCTAATCCCAAAGTAATTCCATATATCGGGCCATCGACGGGTTCGTTCAACTCCCGACTATTTCCGATCATCCAAAATAAAACGATGCTTTTTAACCCCTCTTCGATTAAAGCAATTACAATAAATGATAATTTTAAAAAACTAACCCAATTGCCGTTTTGAATCGAATTCATTATCGGTTCGCGCCATACTTGTTCTAAAAGCCCGGCTGGAATGACCAATACTAATCCCACCAAAAAAACTTTTAAGATCTTTCTGACCGGTTCGGGTTCATAACGGTCCTGTCGATAAAAAAACCATAACCATAGTAAGCCAGGGCCAATTGAAGCGATGAATAAAACAATAAATCCCATACCTTCCTCCTCTCAATTGATAAAACTATTATTCCAGCAAAGGGAAGTTTTACTCTCTGAAAAATCTATTTAATCCAAATAGGAACTTCTTAAAAATCTGTGAGATTGTTCGATATGACCAAGATCAAAAAAATCATTTCCATTCAAAGAAATGACAAAGTGAAGTAAGGGGCCAAATTACTATCGACCAATTTTTAGAAGTGATTAAGAGGGAATTAAAAGGAGGAAGAACTATTGCTGTTTCATTTTTAAATACGCAAGATAATAGGTGTACAAAGCATAAATCGACATCAAGATCGCTATGGCGATCGCTATTTGCCCGATTAGCTTATGAATAAAAAATAATCCAAATCCCAGGAAAAAGGCTACAGTCGCGTTTTTTCCACACCGATTGGCCGGAATAACCTGTTTCATTTGTTTTACTATTAACGCTCCGGCCCCGACTTGAATTAACTCTTTAGCTATATAAACCACAACCATCCAAAGGGGCAATCCCCATTTTACGGTAAGCGCCAGTAACACTCCCCCGGTCACCAGCTTATCGGCAAGGGGATCGAGAATCTTCCCCAACTCGCTTACTTCATTACGGGAACGGGCCGCCCAACCATCGGCTACATCGGTTAAACCCGCAATTAATAGCAAGATTAATGCCCAAACAACCCCTGGATTGTTACCTCTGGTTAATTGCCAAAAAATCAACGGTGCTAAGAGAAAACGGCTGGAAGTAATCCAATTGGCTAAAGTCAACTTTTACACCTCTAATAGTTTTTGCTCTTTTTCCTTTTTATCAATCTACCGAATAATTCGGAGCTTCTTTAGTTATTTGAATATCGTGAGGGTGGCTCTCGCGAAGTCCGGCCGCGGTAATCCGGATGAATTTGGTTTGGGTCTTCATCTCCTCGATAGTCCGGCAACCGCAATATCCCATACCTGCCCGGAGTCCACCTACCAGTTGAAAAGCAGTTTCCGACAATGAACCTTTAAAAGCGACCCGACCTTCGATCCCCTCCGGAACCAATTTTTTCTGATCCTGCTGGAAGTAACGGTCTTTGCTGCCTTGTTTCATTGCCGAAACCGAACCCATACCCCGATAAACCTTATAACTTCTTCCCTGGTAAATCTCCATATCCCCCGGGCTTTCCTCGGTTCCCGCAAACAAGCTGCCAATCATCACCACATCAGCACCGGCGGCAATTGCCTTACAGATATCACCAGAGTATTTAATACCACCATCGCTAACGATCGGCACTCCATATTTCCGAGCAGCCTGAGAACAATTATAAACCGCCGTGACTTGCGGTACTCCAATTCCGGCGACAACCCGTGTTGTGCAGATCGAACCCGGTCCGATTCCAACCTTGATAACATCCGCCCCGGCTTCGATCAAGTCAAGGGTCGCCTCGGCCGTAGCAACGTTACCGGCCATCAATTCTGTATTGGGGAAATTCTTTTTTAACTCCCTAACGGTCAGTAACACGTTTTGGCTATGACCGTGAGCGGAATCGATCGCAATTAAATCTACACCGGCTTCAATCAAGGCCCCAGCCCGTTCTATAGTTCCGGTGATTCCAACCGCAGCCGCCACCCTTAACCGGCCCCGTTCGTCCTTGGTAGAGTTCGGGTACTGGACCGCCTTTTGAATATCTTTAATAGTGATTAGACCCTTTAAATTAAAATCTTTATCGACCAAAGGAAGTTTTTCAACCCGATGTTTTTGAAGAATAGCTTTAGCCTGATCTACAGTGGTGCCAACCGGTGCAGTGATCAAGTTTTCTTTAGTCATCAGATTCTTAATCGGTTGTTCAAAATGGGTTTCAAACCGGAGATCCCGATTGGTCAAGATTCCAACTAATTTCCCTTGTGCAGTGATGGGTACACCGGAGATCCGGTAACGTTCCATTATTTCCAAAGCATCCTCAATAGTGTTTTCCGGTCTTAGGGAAATCGGATCGGTAATTACACCATGTTCGGAACGTTTCACTTTGTCTACTTCCAAGGCTTGCTGCTGGACGGAGATATTCTTGTGGATGACTCCCAAGCCGCCTTCCCGTGCTAAAGCGATAGCCATTCTTGCTTCAGTAACCGTATCCATCGCTGCGCTGATTAACGGGATGTTTAAGTTTATCTTCTGTGTCAATCTGGTGCCAGTATTAACCTGGCCGGGTAAAACTTCGGATTTTGCCGGAACCAGCAAAACATCGTCAAAAGTAAGCCCTTCTCCTAAAAACCGGTCATTCAGCAACCAGATCACCCTCCGGATATTTCTTTTCTTAATTTAGACAAGAACATTAGTTTTATCTATTCTAACACATAAAACCTTTATTGAAGATAAAAAGTTAGTTAAAACCAGAGCTAAAAAAATTGAATAAACTTAAAAGGGCAAAAAATAAAGGTTGGTGGATTAGATAAATCTTCAAGGAATGCCTGCCTAGGAAAGTCAAAAACTTGATAATCCGGAAGCCGGAATAATCTTTAATACGTAATCTGGAAACCCCATTGGGATAAAGTGTATTCCCTAAAAAAACACCGATTAATATATAGCCGTACCATGGTAATATCGGAAAATAATCAACACTACTGAATCCTCCCTTTGGAATAAAGCCAAGCCATATTAAAAAGGTGAACCCAAAGCGACAACCGCTCAAATAATTCCCCAGTATGATCACGATCATACCAAGGATTAAATTTAGATATTTGAGTTTGCGCAAAGGATATTGTAAAAGAGTACAGGTCCCCAACAAGTGCATAATCCCGAAAACTACATATTCCTTTCGGATAAAAATAAAGGTTATAGCAGTGATTATCATTCCCCAAAGGAATAAAAGGGAACTTTTACGAATAGTTTTTTTGAATACGATTTTTGGTTGAGAACTATGCTTGGAAGTACTTAAAACAGTTCCAATTCCAAAAAGCAGCAGGAATAATATTACTGTTCCATCCTGCCACAAAAGATTGATAATTCCGGTGATTAAAAAAGGGCTTCCTGTAACAAAAGAATAATCAACCAACCCATGATAGACAACCATTAAAACAATTGCTATCCCTCTTAAAAAATCCAATTCCCAATATCTTTGTAATTTAAAATTTATCATCTTAATTATTTTCTACACTGATAATTAATTAACCTTTAAGTAAAAGTATTTGAAAGCAATAAAAGATATTTGACAGCAAATGAAAATAAACATAAAATTAAAGTAGAGGGTTTTCGATGTTTCCTGAAGAACGCCGTACAATTATTATTAAGACCTTAAACCATCAAGGACGCTGTCTGGTTAATGATTTATCCCAACAGATGAGAGTTTCTGAGGTTACTATCCGTCAAGATTTGGATTGCTTGGAACGGGAAGGTTTACTTCGGCGGACTCACAGTGGAGCGATTCTACCGTCAAAGACCGGCTTTGAACGGTCTTTCCAAGCCGAAGAAACTTCCTTTAGGACCCAAAAAGAACGAATTGCTCAAGCAGCTTCCGAATTAGTCTCTCCTGGAGATACGCTAATATTAGATGTGGGGACCACGGTTGCCGAATTAGCGCGGGCTCTCTTAAACCATGAAGATTTGACCGTTTTTACCAATGCCTTGAATATCGCCGCTATTCTCGAAGCTAATCCGAGGATTACCACTATCGTTACCGGCGGAACTCTTCGGGCGAAACAACATTCCCTGGTAAACCCATTCGCCACTTTAATCTTGGATAAAATCAAGGCCGATCTTGCCTTTATTGGTATTAGCGGCATCGAAGCCAATTACGGCCTAACTAATGTAAATATTCCGGAAGCCGAAATAAAAGCAATCTTTCTAAAAGCGGCCGAACGTCGAGTGATCTTGGCTGATTCCAGTAAAATTGGAAAAATCGGTTTGATGAAAATATCGGAAATTGAACAAATTGATTTACTAATTACCGATAAAGAAGCTGATCCTAAAAACATCGCCTCCCTGCGTCAGAAAGGTTTAAAAATAAAACTAGTTTAAAGAAGTAACTAAGGAGGCCCCTGAAATGCAGCAAGCAAAGATTGATTTTAAAAAGGAAAAAGTACTAATGCCCGATGGAAGATACTTATTATTTTTTGATTTCAACCCCAATGCTAAGGATCAAGTCATCCCTAAGGCAAACTCTATTCAAATCGAGGAAAGTGAAGGAACTAAAGATGTCTGAACTACGTTGGCACCCTTTTTTAGAAGAATGGGTAATCACTGCTACTCATCGTCAGGAAAGGACTTTTCTACCGCCCAAAGATTATTGCCCGCTATGCCCAACCAAACCTGGGGGATTCCCCACAGAGGTCCCTCGTGAGGATTATGACATCGTGGTCTTTGAAAATAAATTCCCCTCCTTTCGGAGTAACCCATCGCAACCGGTGGTGGAAGCGACAACGGTCTCTCCAGTGAAGCCGGCCCAAGGAATTTGCGAAGTGGTTTTATACTCTTCGGAACACTCTGCGACACTGACAACAATGCCCTTAACCCGAATCCGGAACTTGCTGTTGGTTTGGCAAGACCGGTATCGAGAATTAAGCGCTCTCGACTTTATCAAATACGTCTTGATTTTTGAAAACAAAGGCGAAGCGGTTGGGGTTACCTTGCACCACCCTCATGGACAAATATACGCTTTTCCTTTTGTACCTCCAAAAATTGAAAAAGAACTGGATGCCTCAGCAAAATATTACCAAAATAATAAACAATGTTTATTCTGTGCTACCTTGGAGGAGGAATACCGGGATGGCCGGAGAATCGTCTTTGAAGGCGAAAAATTTGTCGCTTTTATTCCATTTTTCGCTCGTTACCCCTATGAAACATACCTTGCTCCCAAAAAACATCGCGCATCGATGAATGAATTTATCGCCGAAGATCTGGACGATCTGGCACTAACTCTTAAAGGATTGTTAGTCAAATACGACTCATTATTTAATCTATCTTTTCCATATATTATGGTAATCCATCAAGCGCCAACCGATGGAAAGGATTACCCTGATTATCATTTTCATTTTGAATTCTACCCTCCCCTACGGGCCGCCTCCAAACTTAAATATTTAGCGGGTTGTGAGTCAGGCGCCGGTAATTATATCAATGATACTTTGGCCGAGGAAAAAGCGGCTGAGCTTCGAGAGATCGGCCCCAAAAATATTAGGGAAGTGTTAGCCCTTGAAAAATAGGAGTATTTTATGAAAGAACAACCGATGAACCTTCAAACGATTTCCAGTGCTTTCTCCTTATTATTTGAAGGCAAAGAACCGGAAGTCATCACCCGGGCCCCCGGCAGGGTAAACTTGATTGGAGAACATACTGATTATAACGATGGCTTTGTATTTCCCATGGCTATAGATTTCCAAATCATCACCGCTGCGCGTAAACGTCAAGACCGATTGGTGAGAATCCACTCCTTGGATTATCAAAAAACAGTTGAATTCAGTTTAGAAGAGCCAATTAGCTATGACTATAAACAACGGTGGAGTAATTATCTCCGGGGCGTGCTGGCAATATTAATGGAAAAAGGGGAATATTTAACCGGTCTGGAGTTGGCTTTTTCGGGCGACATTCCTCAAGGTTCCGGTTTGAGTTCATCTGCTGCCCTTGAGGTATCCACAGCCCTTGCCCTTCAAGCATTAAATAATTTTACCATGAGCGGACCAGAACTGGCCTACCTCTGTCAAAGGGCGGAAAATACATTTGTCGGAATGAATTGCGGAATAATGGATCAATTTATTTCGATGATGGGCCGAAGAGCTCATGGCTTGTTCCTCGATTGCCGTTCTCTACAATACCGGCACATCCCTTTAGAATTGGGAGAATACCGCTTTTTGATTTGCCACAGCGGGGTTAAGCACTCCTTGGTTGATTCGGAATATAATAAACGGCGTCGGGAATGCGAAACCGCAGTAGCGATCCTCTCCCAAAAAAAACCTAAAATTAAAGCATTACGGGACGCGACCTTGTCGGAATTGAATGCCTCTAGAAACGAACTCGGTCAGACTATCTACCGCCGTTGTTATCATGTTATTACTGAGAATCAGAGAGTCCTAGAAAGCATTGAATCTTTAAAAGAAAAAGATTTGGTCGCTTTTGGAAAATTGATGAATGGGTCCCACCAATCCTTACGCGACGATTATCAGGTAAGCTGCCCTGAAATCGATCTGCTAGTAGATTTTGCTAGGAACTTTAGCGGTGTATTAGGTTCCCGAATCACCGGAGGCGGCTTTGGCGGATGTACTGTAACTCTGATTCAAAATTCCTTTATCCCAAACTTTTCCCAACGGATCACAGCGTATTACCAAGAAAAAACCGGGATTGTCCCGCATTTATATATCAGCCGTCCCGCAGCCGGGGCTGAGCTAATAAAGATCCATTAACCATGTCGCAATTAACGCCTATCTATAGAAGGATTGCGGCCTATCATACGGAGGAGGTAAGCTATGAATATTCTAGTTACAGGTGGAGCCGGTTATATCGGAAGTCAAGTCGTCTTAGATTTGGCCCGAAACGGACACCAGCCCATCATCTATGATAACTTAAGCAAAGGCCACAAAGAAGCGGTTAAAGCTGGGTTATTAATCGAAGGAGACCTCAGCGATTCGTCCTTGATCAAAAAAGTGTTAACCGAGGAAAAGATCGATGCCGTCGTTCACTTGGCAGCCTATAGTTTAGTCGGGGAATCAGTTCAGGATCCAGGAAAATATTTTAGAAATAATATTGGCAACGGACTGATTCTATTAGACGCGATGTTGGCATGTAATGTTAAATACTTTGTCCTTTCTTCAACAGCGGCTGTTTATGGCGAACCCGATCAAATCCCAATTACCGAGGATCATCCTAAAACTCATACCAACCCCTATGGTTTTTCCAAATTAACCTTGGAAGGAATTCTCGATGCCTACGATCGAGCCTATGGCCTTCGTTATATTTCCTTACGTTATTTTAACGCCGCCGGCGCCGACCCGGATGGGGAAATCGGCGAGGACCACAATCCGGAAAGCCACTTAATCCCAATTGTATTACAGGCTGCTCTCGGAATTCGTCCCAATATTCAATTGTTCGGTAATGATTATCCGACTCCGGACGGAACCTGTATTCGTGATTATATCCATGTGGTGGACCTTTCCCAAGCTCATATTTTGGCTTTACAATCATTAGTTAGGGGCGGATCGTCCACATGTTATAATTTGGGGATCGGTCATGGTTATTCCAATCTCCAGGTTATTGAAACCGCCCGAAAAGTAACGGGTAAACCAATCAACGTAATTGAAGCCCCGCGCCGTCCCGGAGATCCGTCGGCGCTGGTCGCCTCCTCTGACCGGATCAAACGAGAATTAGGCTGGAAACCTAAATACTCAGAGCTTGATGCAATTATTGAGACCGCTTGGAAATGGAGTCTTAGTCATCCTAACGGATATAATAAAACTAACTAAGAAAAATCAAACTTTTATAAATTTAAATCAAGTGATATCATTTAGTTATCAAAAATTATGCTAACTTTTTTAGTTTGAGGAGGACAAGATGAAAATCGGCGTTTTAACCAGTGGCGGTGATGCTCCTGGTATGAATGCGGCAATCAGGGCGGTGGTCCGAAAAGCTCTTTATCATGGATGTGAGGCTTTTGGTATTAAAAGAGGATATAGTGGCTTAATAACAGGTGAAATCGTTCCCTTGAATTCCCGTTCGGTAAGTGATATTCTTCAAAAAGGCGGCACTATTTTACAATCCGCTCGATGTCCTGAGTTTAAAACTCCGGAAGGACAAGCTAAGGCCAGAGAACAACTGGAAAAGCTCGAACTAAATGGATTAGTAGTAATCGGTGGTGATGGTTCTTTTCAGGGGGCCCAGCTCCTCAATGAATTAGGATTTTTAACCGTAGGAATTCCAGGTACCATCGATAATGATATCGGTTGTACTGATTATTCCATCGGATTTGATACTGCGGTAAACACAGTCTTGGATTCCTTGAATAAGATTAGAGACACCGCATCTTCTCATAATCGGGTTTATGTAGTGGAAGTTATGGGTAAAAACGCTGGTTTTATTGCGGTTGGGGCAGGATTGACCGGCGGCGCCGAGGCAATTCTGATCCCTGAAAACCCGGTGGATCTAGACGAAGTATGTCGAAAAATAACTGAAAGCTCTAAATTAGGTAAGTCTCATTGCATTGTATTAGTTGCTGAAGGCTATTATGAAGATCCGATTTCCGCCGATCAATCAAGCGGCTTCCGGGTCGGTAAATACCTTGCTGATAAAACCGACTGTGATACCAGGATTACGGTTTTAGGCCATATCCAAAGGGGAGGAACTCCGACCTTTTTCGACCGTAAACTCGCGACCTTAATGGGTAATAAGGCTGTCGAGATGCTTCTCAACGGAGAAACTGGACAAATGATCGGAATGGTTAACAATCGAATTCAAACTTTCCCTTTGGAGCAAGCTATTAATACCAAAAAACAAGTTGAACCGTGGGAATTGGAATTGACAGGAATTATGTCCAGTATTTAATATTACTCCGAAGACAGGCCCGTAAATTAAAAAAGGAGGGGTGCACAACCTCTCCTTTTTAATTCAATTCTTCACTATTATACTCTATTTCATTTCAAAGCAATTTCTATTTTTCATGTTCCAATAACATTTTATAAAAAAGTTGATTCTTAATCTTAATATAGGTCCCTTTAATCCCCAGAGAACGGGACTCGACTACCCCTGCACTTTCCAGTTTACGCATGGCGTTTACGATTACCGAACGTGAAATCCCAATTCGATCGGCTATTTTACTGGCGACCAAAAATCCTTCCTGGGCATTTAAATCCGACAGCACATTTTTTACCGCTTTCAGTTCGGAAAAGGATAAGGAATCCAAGACCATTCTAGCCGTGTCTTCCTGGTTTTTTTCGGCTTCTTTGAACACGACGCTATTTTCGTACATGTAAATACTAATCACCAAAGCGGCAATTTCGGCCAAAATTAACTGTTCTTCAGTAAATTGTTCTTCCGGTTTGGTTAACAACAAATGAGTTGAGGTAGATCGGTTAGCCCTTACCGGGGTTATTGTCATATACAAATTAGGACGGATACAAAGATCTTCTTCAAAAAAACAATTTTCCATCGGAATATTGGCTGAAGTTTGAAAAATAAAACTGATTCTTTGTTGAAATTCAGGCTTTAAACTACTAGCTTTTTGATTGGGCTTAGTGCAATCCGCACCCTTAGGCAAAGCTTTTGCCAATATTTCACCTTGGTTTCCGACCAAGTATCCATTACATTCAATCAAGTTTGTGATTAATGCGATTACTTCATTTAACTCCTTATTCTCTCGCTTTAATACATTTTCTAGTTCGTGAATTTTTGTGAGCAACGACATTCAATTTCTCCTTATATAATTAGTATTAAATTAAAATTCAATCTTATGCCCGTGGATGACTTTTTAAATAGACGGAACGGATCCTTTCTTTGGTAACATGAGTATAAATCTGAGTAGTGGATAGATCCACATGTCCCAGAAGTTCTTGGACTACCCTTAAATCAGCCCCGTTCTCCAAAAGGTGGGTGGCAAAAGTATGCCGAAAAGTATGAGGTGTTATCTTCCGTTTTAATAAAACTAATTTCTTTAAATACTTTAACACCATTCTTTGAATGCTTCGTCCGCTGAGTCTCGTCCCTCGATAGTTTAGAAAAACGTTATTCTGAGTTTCCGCCAGAGGAGGTAATTTAGCTACTAAACAAGGCCTCACTTCTTTCAAATAACGTTGTAACGTCCGGTTAGCGACTCCGCCCAAAGGCGCCAGCCTTTCTTTTGCACCTTTGCCAAAAACCCTTAGATAACCTCGGGATAGATCCAAATCTTCTATTTTCAAATTAACTACTTCTTGCAAACGCAAACCGCTAGAATAAAGAATCTCCAAAATCGCTTGATCTCTGATGCCTAACTTTTCGGACTGATCGGGCATAGTTAGCAAAGCCGATACTTCATCAGGATACATAAACTCAGGTAAACGTTTTTCGCGACGAGGTGAAGCAACCTCTTGAGCAGGATTATCTTGAAGATAACCTTGCTTACATAGAAATTTAAAAAAAGAACGCAAACAGGCCATTTTTCTAGCAATCGATGTTTTGGCCAATTGGGTCTGTTTTAAGATTGCCAGATATTTTCGGAGTAATAAATGGTCTACGGCTTCCGGCCCAGTTACTCTTTCCTCCTCCAGAAACTGAAGAAACTGCCGTAAATCCAAGCCATAACTTTCAAGAGTGTGCTTTGAGTAATGGTTACTAACCTTTAAATAAGTCAGGAACTCATCAACCAAATTCACAAACATCGGCTACCTTCCTTTATAATAACATAAATTCAGAATTACAACAATTTATTAAAGTTCGGCAAAATAGGAACAATTATTTCACATCTAATTCCGTTAAAATTTGCAGTGATCGTTCCGCTATTTTCAAGTGTCTTAACTGTTTTCCTCGACATTCTTCGGTTAGCTCCGGAAATAACCCAAAGTTTATATTCATAGGTTGAAAGTATTTAGGATCGGCATGAGTAATATAGTTAGTCAAAGCTCCTAACGCAGTTTCCGGCGGGAAAACCAGCGCCGCTTCGCCGGACAACATCCGGGCGCAATTTATACCGGCGACTAAACCGGTTCCGGCCGATTCTACATACCCCTCTACCCCGGTAATTTGCCCGGCAAAAAAAAGGTCGCCCCGTTTTTTAGTCTGCAAGGTCTCTTTTAAAAGCACCGGAGCGTTAATATATGTGTTCCGGTGCATCACGCCAAAGCGGACAAATTCCCCATTCTCAAGTCCCGGTATCATTCGAAAAACGCGTTTTTGTTCACCCCACTTAAGGTGGGTCTGAAAACCGACCATATTATATAAGCGGCCTTCCCGATCTTCCGGGCGCAATTGTACTACTGCATAAGGACGTTTTCCAGTACCGGGATGGGTAATGCCCACCGGTTTCATCGTCCCATAACGCAAAGTATCGATTCCTCTTTTAGCCAATACCTCAACCGGCATGCAACCTTCAAAAAAGATTACCCGTTCTTCAGAGAGATGGCTTTCGGCGGTTTCAGCGGCAACAAGTTCTTTCCAAAAAAGTTCATATTCTTCTTTAGTAAAGGGGCAGTTAAGATATTCTCCATTTCCCTTATCGTAACGTGAAGCTTTAAAAACCTTTTCTTGGTCCAAGGACTCATTGGTAATTATCGGTGCGGCAGCATCGTAAAAATATAAATACCCCTCCCCCATCATTCGTTGTAAAAACTCTCCTAAATCCGGAGAAGTCAATGGTCCGGTAGCAATTATCACCGGTCCTTCCGGAGGAGAGCTAATTTCTTCCCTAATAACTTCAACCAACGGATGTTCCGTAAGAGTATCCGTTAACGCTTTTGAAAACTGGTTGCGATCAACTGCTAAAGCTCCTCCAGCGGGGACTGTAGTCAAGTCGGCGGTTTTAATTATTAAAGAGTCCAACCGCCGCATCTCCTCTTTCAAAAGCCCAACCGCATTTTCTATCGCCGCTCCTCTTAGAGAGTTGCTACAAACCAACTCTCCAAAATTCCCGGTATGATGGGCCGGTGTCATTTTACCAGGCCGCATTTCATATAAACGGACCGGAATATTCCTCTTAATCAGCTGCCAAGTAGCCTCAGTTCCGGCTAAACCAGCACCCACTACTGTTACTTTCACTAATTTCACCTGTAATATTAATTAAAATTTAATCCTTCTCAAGCTTTTCGGTATGACCACAACCTGTTTTCAGACAAGTCAATGTTTTGTCAAGTTTTCCACCTTTGACTACCCTCATCGAACCACATTGAGGACAAGCCGTCTGATACGGACGCTCCCAGCTAAGAAAATCACACTCCGGATAGCGGTTACAACCGAAAAACACCCGGCCTTTCTTTGATTTCCGCTCTATTATTTCCCCTTCACCGCATTTTGGACATTTAACATTCCAGATTTTACGAATCGCTTTAGTATTTTTACATTCCGGGTAACCCGGACATGCTAAAAATCTTCCAAAACGCCCATACTTATAAACCATCATTAAGCCGCATTTGTCGCAAGGGATATCGCTCTCTTCCAAAGGAACTTCGACTTTTTCCAAACTTTCCTTGGCTTCTTCAAGTTCCTGATTAAAGGTCTGATAGAATTGTTCTAATACTTTGACCCATTCAGTTTCACCCTCTTGGACCTTATCTAATAATTCTTCCAATTCTGCTGTAAATTCATAGTCAACTATTTTGGAAAATTTATCTTTCAACAAATCAACGACTATTTGTCCTAGGTCGGTTGGTTTTAGTTTCTTTTCTTCTAATAGAACATAGTTCCGTTTAGTAATTGTATCAATAGTCGGAGCGTAAGTGCTAGGACGCCCAATCCCCTTTTCCTCAAGGATTTTAATTAACGACGCTTCGGTATAACGGGGCGGGGGTTGAGTGAAATGTTGCTTAAGATCAAATTTGATCAGATCTAAAACATCACCAGCCGCCAACTCCGGCAACCTTTCCTCCTTTTCTTGACTGTCATCGTCTCTGCCTTCCTGATAAACTTCAAGAAAACCCGAGAACTTCAAGGTATTACCATTAGCGCGTAATAAATTGGCTCCACCTTTAATATCCGCCACCACTGTATCAAATACCGCAGGACGCATTTGGCTGGCGATAAAACGAGACCATATCAGCTGATATAATCGGAATTGGTCCCGGGTCAAAAATGCTTTAATACTATCAGGATGACGTGCAATCGAAGTAGGACGGATCGCTTCATGGGCTTCTTGAGCTGAAGTGTTCTTGGTTTTATATATCGGAGGGGACTCCGGAAGGAATTTACCACCATAACGTTCCTCAATAACCAGTCTCGCCTCGGTCTGCGCTTCTCCCGCCACCCGCACAGAATCCGTACGAATATAAGTGATTACACCTTCTATTCCTGACGCGCCTAATTCGATACCTTCGTATAATTGTTGGGCGATCATCATGGTTTTACGAGCGCCAAAACCAAGTTTACGACCGGCTTCTTGCTGTAGACTACTGGTATTAAAGGGCGGCGCTGGAGCGCGTAACCGTTCTTTTTTCTTAACTCCTGAAACTTGATATTTTTCTTGTTTAAGATTACCCTCGATCTCTTTAGCTTGGGCTTCATTAGTAATCTGAATTTTTTCTCCGCCGATCGAAAGCAATTTGGCTTGAAATTGTTGTTTGAAAGCGGTTTTAAAGTTTCCGTTGATGCTCCAGTACTCCTCGATCACGAAATCTTTAATCTCTTGTTCCCGCTCACAGATTAAACGCAAAGCAACCGATTGGACCCTTCCGGCGCTAAGGCCGCGCCGGACTTTCTTCCATAGTAATGGGCTTAATTCGTAGCCAACGATTCGATCCAAAATTCTTCTAGCCTGTTGGGCATTGACCAAGTTCATGTCAATATCACGAGGATGATTTAAAGAATCTTCAACCGCCCGTTTCGTAATTTCATGGAATTCGATTCGCTTAATATATTTTGTCCCGCAATCCAAAACATTGGCAAGATGCCAAGAGATAGCTTCACCCTCACGATCAGGGTCAGTCGCTAAATAAACAGCATCCGCCTTATTGGCCGATTCCTTCAGTTCGTTAATTAGCTTTGCTTTACCTCTGATTTTGATGTATTTAGGTTTAAAACCATTTTTAACGTCTACGCCATATTGGCTTTTTGGCAAGTCGACAACATGCCCCATTGAGGCCTTAACCGTAAATTTTTTCCCTAAATACTTTTCAATGGTTTTTGCTTTTGCTGGTGACTCTACGATCACCAAGGATTTTGCCACACTGATACCCCCCGATGCTTAAAACGGTCCTAGTATTGGTTACTATTCAAGTTTATCAAATATAGAATGTAGAATCTAACAACATTTTTAAAAAATAAGGGTTAATAATTAACCCCTCTTTTTTGGAAACAGCTTTAATTTAATAATAATAAAGGTCCGTTACCCGAAGGATAATGGAAGATCATCAATAATCGTTCCTCATCGTTAATTACTTTATGCAAAATAGACTCCAGTTCTTTAAGGCCGACTTCGTTGGATTCAATTTGCAGTGCCTCGGATAATACTTTTTCCAACTCATCAGTAGTTAATAAAGAACTATTCATCAGACGTAAAATTTCGCCTTGAAAAGAAAAGGAAAACTTCTTTTTCTCTAAAGGACTAAACACTCGATATCCCTCTTGGATGTCAACAAAATTATTGACCTCTACTTTGGATTCAAAGTGATTGGGGATCAAACACAATACACTAATTGCCGTTTCTACCTCTTGCTGAGTATAACCCAAGCGAAATAATTCAGCAACAATAGTTTGGTCGGAACCAAACTCACCGACGGATTTGGTTAAGTACTGCCGAATAACGTAACTAACGATTTCAACCACACGTTCCATTTTTTCATCCCCTTAAATCATGGTTGATATTAACTTCTTCGGCAGGATGAATCATTCCCTTTATAAAAAAAGCTTTCCAATATTACCACCATTTAAATGGAGGTTTATCTTATTGTAATCATTTTAAAGGAGTATGTAAAGAGCAGTAGTCAGAAGCTTAGTAACTACTATAACTCTCGACAGACTATTTCACGCGTAAATATAGCTGTCCCGGATACCGTTTCACCAATCCTCTTAATTCCAACTGAGTCAAGGTCGAACTAACCTGAGCTGGTGCAAGAGCCGCCAATCTTAATATATGGTCGATATGTTGAGGTTCTCTACTCATAACCTCCATGACTTTTTGTTCCAATTCATTTAAAACCGCATTATCGATTGCTTGAATCTCCGTTGTTGTCAATTGAGGAATATTCAATTCAGCTAGGATATCTTGATAATTCTCCACCAATTTTGCGCCTTGGCGGATCAATTTATGAGGTCCTTTACTCCGGTCATTTTCAATATTACCGGGAACGGCAAACACATCCCGGCCCTGTTCCAAGGCAAATCCCGCTGTAATCAAAGAACCACTGTCCTGAGCCGCTTCGACCACTACTACACCTAAACTAAGGCCACTAATGATTCGGTTTCGTGCCGGAAAATTCTTGGCATATGGTTCGGTTCCTAGGGGAAACTCCGAAATAACCACTCCACGACTGGCGATTTTTTCCATTAGAGGTTCATTTTCAATCGGATAGGGCATGTCTAAGCCGCTACCTAATACCGCAACGGTTCTTCCTTTGGCCTCGATAGCCCCCCGGTGCGCTTCGGAATCGATTCCCCGAGCCATTCCGCTAATAATCGTCAATCCCTGATACGATAATTGTAAAGCCAAGTCTTTGGAGGTCACAGCTCCTATCGGAGTTGGATTCCGAGTCCCCACAATCGCAACAGCGATATCATCACCATATTCAAAGCTTCCCCAGGCATATAACACTGGGGGCGGATCGGAGATCTGCTTCAAATTGGCTGGATAATCCGGATCATTAAAACAATAAATCCTAAAACCCAAATGAGCCACTTTTTTCAACTCCAGATCCGGATCCCATTCGGTTAACGTAGTTTTGTATCCTGCTAAGGCTTTTGCGCCGATCAACGGCCTAAGCTCACTTTCCCTGGCTAACCAAGCGTCTTTCATGCTTCCAAATTTGTCTAGGAGTTTAAAAAACCGATTAGGCCCGATCCCCGGTGCCCTATTCCAACATAACCAGTATTTCAGCTCTTCGCTTTGCATTCCGACACCCCCGTTTTCATACAATTCATTCGGCGGCACAAAATGCCATTCCTGCTTTTTATAGTAAAGAACTGAAACTTTTTAGTATTATCTTTCAACTTGCCAGCATTATAAAGGTCTCATCTAGAGATAATAGATTTGACGTAAAAGCATAAATGAGGTGCTAAAAGTGGAACCAACCGATGTTAATCATATCTATCTTTGCCCCCACTGTGGCGTGGATACCCTTCATTACGTTAAAAACCGCAATCGCGATTTGGTTGGGATCATTTGTTCCAACTGTAATACACCTTCATTAGTTAAGAAAGAAATCCTAACATACCATCAATTAAAATGGGAAGATGAATTACGCCAAATCCTAAATAATCTGGAAAATCCCTTTGATGAAAACTAATTTTACACTTCCATGATGATCGGCAAAATCATAGGACGTCTTTTCATTCGCTCGTAAAGATGTTTTCCAAGGATTTCGCGGATTTGATTTTTAGTGGTGGTCCAATCCGAATAAAATGTCTTACCCAACTCTTTTTCCGAAGGAGTGTAACCAGTTTTCTCAACATTGGTACTATCGGACAAAATGGCTAGCACTTCTTTATCCCCAAGTTCAGCTAATTTCCGAAAATCGGTAGCCTTACCGTCAACCGGTGTATAATCAAACTTAAAATCGGCGGTATGAAAAATAATTCCGGCCGGGGTATGTATTGCTAACGCAACTACATCAGCGATACTGTGATTGACATGAACAAATTCCACCAAAAAGCTTCCGATTCTATCTTAAAGCCCCTGCCCTTTACCTGCATCCGAAGCAAAAAAAAAACCTTTAACGTCCGGTTTTATTTCAAAACGGTTATTCCTATTATAATGACATCTCAAACAACCTACAATTGGTCTCAATCCCAATTTAAAAAGCGCTTAACAACGGACATGGTTAGGCTGTTTGGCGACGACTTCAGCCGCTTCGATGATCATCACCAAAGCATCGGCCCTAACTTGCCGATCCTCTCTAGATAATTTGGCGAAAATTTCTCCTTCGGGGCTCACCGCATATCTCCCTTTTAACTTGGATAATGCTAATACCAGTATATCGGCGCTACAACGTGGACAGTTACAGTATTGGGGATAACCTCTGTAAAATTCCCGGTAGACATCGACAACTACATCTTCCATGTAATTTTTAAAACTGTATTTCTCCACCATATTCACCACCAATTAAAATTCGGGATTAACCACATTACGGGCTGGAGAAGGTAGTACTAAAGCCTGACCTTCCTTGACTTTGGTTTGATCATCAATTCCATTCAAGTCCATCAGGACTTCAATGGTTGTCCCGTATCGTTTGGCTATTCTCCATAATGTCTCTTTCGATTTAACCATGTATATTCGTTCCACCGGTGTTGGAATGATTAGTTCCGTCCCAACCTTAATCAGATCAGCACTGCTAATCTTATTCTCGGAAAAAACCGCAGTAAGGTCCGTTCCAAACTTTTTAGCGATCCCGGTAGGAGTATCTCCCGGTTTAATCAGATATTTAACCTTATAGGTATTAGATGTCTTCCGGACCGGCCCTTCCGAATCTTTTGACACCTGCTGACCGGAATGGTTTTCCGGTATCACAACCGCGTCAAAGATTACCACCGGTTTTTCATCCTCCGGTTTGGTTAATCCCTCAATAATCGGTTCCCCTGTCTGTTCCGGGACCTGATCATCTTCAAGGAAAGGATCGGTTTCCCCAGCAGCATCCTGAAGATTCGCGCCGGGAGCAGTATCTGATCCTTCCTCAATAACCTTCGCTTCGCTTCCATCAGCCAGTTTGGGAGTAATCAACAGCACAATTCTGCTTGATTGAGCTTGGTCGGGAACGACGTTTTTGGCAAACATATTTTCTAAAATCGGGTACTGATAACCATTGCTTTTTTGTTTCAAATTAAAATATTCATGCCTTTGCAAAGCGCCGCAAAGCAAAACTGTTTGGTTAAGGTTCATCCCGATCAAGGAATGGATTCCACGGACAACGGTTTGTTGTTGACCGTTATTATTTTTAATTGTAGTATTAACTTTCAGAATTAATCTGGTACCGTTAACCACCGATGGAGTGATGATCAACCTTGTTCCGGTCTCCAGATCCTCGGTTGACTTTCTGTTAGCACCCGTGCTTTCTTGGGAAGAATTTACCGCATAATCTCCAATTAATACTCTGGCTTCTTGATTATTAAAGCAGGTAAGATCGGATCGGCCGAGCAATGATTGGTTAAAATTTACCCCTAATAATCTTTGTTGCTCGCTATTCAATACTACCGCACCCAGCTCCATAGGTCCCAAGTCGGTTTCCAGGCTTAACTCTCTCCAAAATGAATCAGTTAATTCTTCAACCCGGATCTCCAGATTAATGGAGGAGTTTGAATTATCAAGCCGGTTTACCAAATCCGAAATATTTTGATGTTCGGCAATATCAGCCGTCACCGTCAATTCTTTTTTGGGATGATCGATTTTAATCCGTTCCCGGGAAATTATAGTTTGTAACTTTTCAGCAACCAACACCGGATCGGCGTGTTTTAAAGAATGAATCCTGGTAGAACGGGCCGCGAAATTGCCATTAATATAGGCAGAAGTACCAATCATCAAAGCAGAGGCATTAAGCCAACGGCTGCTATACCCGTAACCTTTGGCCACTGCCCCAATAGCATCCTTGGCGGTAACTCCCCGCATTAAAGTCAATGATACTTCTCCCAGGACCTGTCGGTCCAATATGACCCGAAAACCGCCGATTTCCGCCAAATCTCTGATTACATCTTGCAAATCGGTATTAAGATATTCCAAATCATAATTTAGGACAACATCGCCATTCGCTTGAATGACCGGAGCAATGGCTATGATCATTACCGCAACCATTACATATTGTAAAAACGATTTCAAAACTTGAACCTCCGTTAATTTTTAAACTCCAGATTTTATGACCAATTTAAAACATCGAAAAATTAGTCATTTAAAAACAGTCAAAGCTTCTCTCATAACGTTTATCGGCGGTTCCATATCAAACCATAACCGAAAACTTTCGGCTCCCTGATATAATAAGAGAGCAAGACCGGATAAGGTATGACAACCGGCATTAATCGCCTCTTTGATAAGGGTGGTAGCGCCTCCGCTATGGTAAACCAGATCATAAACAAACAATCCGGAATGTAATAATTGCGGTGGTATCAATGAATACTGGTTTTTCAACCCCACCGAAGTAGCGTTAATCACTAAATCCAAGGAGTCCCATGCCAAAGAACTCAATTGGTTATAATCACCGATTTTCAAGGGGAAACCAATGGTAGCCAGCAAATTTTCCCTTAGTTCGACGGCTGTTTCGATGGTCCGGTTTAGTAAAGTGATTGACTCGACTCCTTCGGCGATTAACCGGTAAATCACCGCCCTGGCCGAGCCACCGGCCCCCAGGATTAATACTCTTTTCCCAGCGACTTCAAATCCTGCCTCTTCACGCAGGGAAGTTATCAGACCAATTCCATCGGTGCTGGTTCCGAGAAGCATCCCGTTTCGGTTAATAACAGTATTGACCGAACCACTTAACAGACTGTCACCGAAAATCTCATCAAGTTCGCCTGTTATTCCTTGTTTATGAGGGATAGTTATATTAACACCTTTAAAATTGAAAGCTTTGATCCCTAATACAGCATCCTTTAGGCATTCACTGCTAACACGGCAGGGAATGTAGACACAATTTAAGCCTAAGGCTCGAAAGGCAGCATTATGCATTATCGGTGAAAGACTATGACTAACCGGATCACCGAATACCGCTAAAACTTCAGTGTCACCTTTAATAATTAAAGAACTCATTATATTATAAATTCGTCTTTACCTGAGAAACTCCTTTTTGTACTCCTGAGATTCTTTTTTACCAACTAACGCCGGTCTTATTTCCCAACGGATTCCCTCCGGGTGCCAAATTTTTAATTCCGTCGCCGCACCTCTGATCGAAAACCAACCAAGACCAGCGACTGCCAAATCCGTTTGGGGGTCGACCTTAAGCACAGTTTCTTGCCATTTTAATTTTGAAGCGCACTTCTTACAAGCCTTTCCCAGCCATGAAGGGGCGGTAGTTAATAATTCACCGATCTTAGCGCTATCAGTTCGATGAATCTTTAATTCCGGAGAAGCAAAGCTAAGCAAAACCGTTTCCCTTTCGCCTAGTTGGGCTAGGCCGAATAAATTACCCCAGATTATGCCTTTTCCCGGTTTTAAGCTCCATAGTTTATGGCTTAATTTAGTAGTTGAAACCAATTGAGTGGCGCATTCAGGACATAGTAGATCTCCGTACCGATCTCCCGGAGTCAATCCCGGGGTATCGATCAAAGTGTTCCGTCCTTTTAAAATACTCCAATTGCTCAATCCAAGGGTTGTCCCGGGAAATTTTGAAACGGTAGGAAGTTGGTTTGATTTTTCAGTGGCCAGCATTCGTTTTACTAAAGACGACTTACCCACATTGGTCATACCCAGTAAACTGATGCGGGTCCCAGGAAGGGTCGCTTTTTTGATTTCCTCTAAAAGTATACCTACGCCGGTTCCCTTCAGCCCGCTGGTTAATATAAGCGTTCTTGGTTTTTGAGCAAACCGATCCCGTAGATAATTTTCAAGATATTCGATAATCTCCGGGTATCTGGTCCGCTCCGGCGCCAAATCGAGTTTATTAAGGACAATTAAATATGGCTTATCAGAGATCCATGAGGACCAAGCCGGTAAAGTTCCGGTTAGATCTGAAAAATCAGCCGTAATAACTGATAATTCACTTAATTGGATTGCCTTTTTAATGTTATTTTCGATTTGTTCCGGGTCCAGCCGCACCTTCCCGGTTTTCCCGTAATGCGTCATTTGATAACAACGTTGGCAAACCTGACTCTTTTTAAGAACGTTCTCCGGGACAAATCCTGGCTGATCCGGTTTGGCGCTTTGCATTACACAACCACAACCACGGCAGTATTTAAGAGTCATTTTAAAAATCCTTTCTTCCGAAACCGCTTAATTACCAATCTTTCAATTTGACGAACCGCTTTAGTGCTTACAAACTCCGTATCACTAAGGGGAGGGGTCCAAATAGTATAAAGCTCCATCCGGTTGCCTCCCAAAATGTCGGTAAATAATTGATCGCCGACCACCGCGGTTTCTTCGGGATTAGTGCCCATTATCTCCAAAGCCTTTCGAAAAGGCGTCTTCCTTGGTTTTACAGCTCGTGATACATAAGGTATATTCAAGGCCTGAGCCACATTTTCCACACGGCGCTCCAAAGCATTGGAGAGGATACACAACTTAAAGCCTTTATCTTTAAATCCGGTAATCAGCTCGATCACTTCTGAGGATAAAGTGTCTTTCTTCCATTCAACCAAAGTATTATCCAAGTCAAAAATAATCCCCTTAATCCCGGCTTTTTCCAGTTCCTCAAAATCAAGTTCTAAAATGGATTGTGCTTGATATTTGGGGCATAATTTTTTAAGCATCCCTACCTCCTTAACTGCGGGTTTTGAATTCGTTACGCGTTTCGCGTTCAACCTTTCACGGATAACCATCTAAAAATCACTTCGGTCTTACATATTACACTTATTATATTAGCTCCGATTGATCATAATGATACAATTGATTGCAAAAATGACAACGCACTTCAATTTTTCCTTGTTCTTTGATTATGCCTTTCAATTCTTGATGCCCTAGACTTAACAAAGGTCCTAAAAAGCGTTCTCGAGAGCAATCACAATGATACCTGATGTCGATCTTTTCCAAAATTTTGACCCCGGTTTCGCCGGCCACTTCATTGATTAATTCCGAAGGCGATCCTCCCGAACCCAAGATAGTGGTGACCGGTGGTAGTTGACTTAATTTACCCTCCAGAAACTCAATTTGCTCTTCAGAAGCGCCGGGCATCAATTGAATAATCAAGCCGCCGGATACCTTAACCGTGCCATCCGGATTGACCAATACCCCTAAAGAGACCGCCGTCGGAGTCTGTTCCGATTTAGCAAAGTAATATGAAAAATCAGCTGCTACTTCGCCATTTTGAAGAGGTGCTACCCCTTGATAGGGGTTTTTCAAGCCATAATCTTTGATTACGGTAATGATCCCGGAACCAATGGCGGCTCCGACATCCAATTTACCGGAAGAGTTCAAGTCCAAATCCACCCGAGGATTTTCGAGATAACCTTTTACTTCTCCCCGCCGGTTGGAAACGGCTAATACCGTACCCAAAGGACCGTCCCCGGAAAACTTGACCGTTAACCGGTAAGGATTGTCACTCATCGCCCCGGTGATTAAAGTTCCAGTCAATACCCTACCGAAAGCGGCAATCGCTGTTGGCCATGGGTCATGGATCTTACGGGCCGTTTCAACCGTTGCGGAAGAAAGCGCGGCATAAATTCTGATGGTATCATTACCACCGGTTGCTATCACCAAATGATCGTTCATTAATCCATCCTTTGTTCTGACTTTTCAATCGCTTTTAGCGACAGGCGACACCTACCGAGAAACGAGACCGGAACTCCGCCTCCGAAGTCCCGGTTTTATTATGAAACCGCCTAAATTAACTCCTGTACCCTTTCGTTATTATTAATTACCCCGTTCGACCATTCTCTGGGCAATCAGGTGTTGGCGATAAGTACTGCTAAAAACATGACTACCGTCAGGCTTGGCCACAAAATATAGATAATCAACCTCAGCCGGAGATACCGCAGCCCGGATTGACGCTAAACCGGGGTTGGCAATAGGCCCCGGAGGCAATCCACTATAAAGATAGGTATTATAGGGAGAGTTGACCTCCAAATCTTTATAATAGAGTCGTTTCTTATGTTTTCCCAAAGCAAATTGAACAGTGGCACATGACTGTAAAGGATAGCCCCGACGCAACCGGTTATAAAAAACACCGGCGATAAGCGGCCGCTCATCCTCTTTTTGGGCTTCTTTCTCAACGATAGACGCGATAATAAGTATTTCCCGTTTTTTCAATGGAGCTACACTACCGACTTCGTCCTCAAAAACCTCGCGGAAACGGGTTAACATTTTGGTGATAATCTCTTCTTCAGTGGCATTAAGACTGAAATCATAGGTGTCCGGGAATAAAAAACCTTCCGGTGTCCATTGCCACTCCTCACCCATGACACCATTGATAAATTGCTTGTCCTTGATCAACTCCAGGAAACGGTCCCGATTAGCCATACCCTTTCCGGAAAATAATGCGGCAACCTCTGAAACGGTTAATCCTTCCGGAACGGTTATTCGAATTTGGCCCGGTATCCCCCG